>NZ_JBHYJC010000003.1:115942-179711 GCF_042749045.1 Streptomyces sp. NPDC059008
GGTACCCCCCCCCCCCCCGGCCGGCCCGGCCCCCCCCCGGGCGCCCCCCCCCCCTTACCCCGGGGCGATACTGTGGGTTTTATCCCCCCACTCACGCGCCCGGTGACGACGCCGGGAACACGTGCTGGACGGCGTCAGCCTGCCGGGGGAGGGCCGAGGGCGGGTGTCCTCAGTGCTGCTTTCCCGCGGGCGTCCGGCTCACGGTCCCCTTGCCGCTCGCCAGTTTCCACTCGCGGTTCAGCGTGCCCAGCGGGATACGGCGGTCGAAGAGGGGCGTGCCGAAGATGTCGAGGTGTGCACGGAGTGCGCCCGAGACGTCGATGCCGCCGTAGGCGGACCAGCTGCCGGTGGCCGAGGCGGAGCCGTCCGTGCCGGCGGAGGCGGTGCCGGCGACCTCGGCACGCAGGTAGGGGGCGACGTCCGCGGTGACGCCGACCGCGCCGTAGAGTCCGACGCTGGCCTCGGCGCCGAGGGAGGCCTTGACCTTGCCGGCCGCGGCCGCGGTGGCCCGTATCGGCGTGCTGTGCATCTCGGCCTTGGCGACCGGTGCCCAGCCCTTGGCGTACTGGTAGCTGCCGCCGACGGTGAAGTCGCCCTTGAGGTCCTGCTTGACGTCGACACTGGCCTTGCCGTCGGCGTCGACCTGGAGGTAGCAGGTGAGGTCGAGGTTGACCACGACCGGCACCGGCCCGACCTGGATGACGGGGTCGGCGTGCAGCTTGGCGAAGGGCAACCGCAGCGGCTTGGCCGCGGTGGAGGCGGCCGCCCGGCCCTTGAGCTCCCACTGCGAGGACCAGTCGCCGGACAGGGTCAGCGAGGCGCCGCCGACGCCGCCGCCCTTGCCGCCCTCGTAGGAGAAGTCGACCTTCGGGGCGAGCTGGACGTAGCCGGTGGCCGACGCCTCGGCGGAGACGGGGCCGCCGGAGGGCGTGGGCAGCGAGGCGCCCACGTCCAGGCGAAGGCGGCCGAGGGGCAGCGTGGCGCCCTTGGGGCCGAAGTGCAGGCCGCCGGTCTTGGCCCAGGACACCTTGACCTTGGGGGCGATGGGCTCGACCTTCATGGCGGCCGGGTCGACGGGCACCGTGCCGTGCGCCGTGGAGCCGCCGAGCAGCGCGTCGAGCGTGGCCGGGGCGGTCTTGACCTCGGTGCCCCGGTCGGTCTTCCCGACGACCTGGGTGACCTTGGCGAGGAGGCCCTGGGGCGCGCCGGGTGCCGGTGCGCTGGCGATGACATCGCCGACGGCCACGGCCGCCTTGGGCGCGGGCGCGCTCTTCGAGGGCGCGGCGGACGGGTCGGCGGACGGCGTGGTGGAGTGCGGTGCGGAGGGTGTGGCGGTCGGCGATCCGGACGGGCTGCCGGACGCCGGCGGCTCCGACGGGGCGCCCGACCTGCTCGGCGAAGGCCGTACCGCCGGGGCCGCGATGACGGCCCGTCCGCTGTTGCGGTCGAAGGACGCGACCTTGAGCGCGGACTTCTGGGCGAGTCGTCCCGGGTGGCTGCCGCCGGGCCGGGCCACGGCGCTCGGGGCGCCGCCGGCCTCGCCGTCGTCGGTGCCCTTGACGGTCAGCTTCGGTGCGGCGGCCGCCGGCTCCTTGCCGCTGTCGGACGCATCGGCGGACGGGTCGGATCCCGATGACGAGCACCCTGCGACGAGCAGGGACGCGGTGGTGAGGGCCAGGAGAGGAGCGATTCTGCTGGATCTGCGCAAGGTTGGGTCCTGGAGGGGTGAAGTGGGGGTAGACCCGGGGGAGTCCGCGGAGAGGCGGGCCCCGGGGAGTCGCCGCTACCGACAGGTAACGATCGGCAAGATCGTGTCATGGACATCAGGAGCAAAGAACCGATTCATCCGTCGTATGCGGATGATCTGGATCACATGTGCTCGGCGCAGATCCTGGGCGGTCCGGACAGCCCGAACCGCCAAGTGGGGAGGTGTCGGTGAGTGGCCGTCATGAGCGGCCGTCTTGCCGCTGCGGGCAGACGCGCGTCACCGCCCTCCCTGGAGGGGGGCGGTGACGAGGGTGTGGGTGGTGGGGGCGGGGGCGCGCCCTCGGGCGACGGTTCCGAGGGCGGGCGGTAGGGCGGGGCGGGCAGGTGACGCGTCGGCCGGCGGCTTCCCCCGTACGGCTAGCGGAGGCTCTTCTCCTGCACGACGCACAGTGCCCAGATGACGAAGCCGTACAGCGCGATCAGGACGATCGACCAGAGCGGGTAGTACGGCAGCGAGAGGAAGCTGCTGATCAACAGCAGTGCCGCGATGACGATCCCGGTGACCCTGGCCCATGTCGCGGCCTTGAACAGGGCGATACCGGCAAGGGCGGCCACGATCCCGAGGATGAGGTGGATCCAGCCCCAGCCCGTCACGTCGAACTTGAAGACGTAGTTCGGTGTGGCGACGAAGATGGCGTCCTTGGCGATCGCCATGATGCCGCGGAAGATGGCGAGGAAGCCGGAGATGGTGAGCATCACGGCGGCGAACAGGGTCAGCCCGCCGGCCAGTGCCTCGGATTTCGCGGGGCCGTGATTCGTTGTTGTCGACATGGTCTCGGACCTTCTTTTTCGTCATGACGGCGGCGGTGGCGGTCGCCGACGGACGCCTGCCGGTCAGCCGGAACGGCGAACCGTCGCCGGACGTGTCCGCCGGGTTTCCCGGCCGGCCGTCAGTGCAGGATCTTGTCCTTCGCCCGCTGGAACTCCTCCTCCGAGATGTCGCCCTTCGCCTTGAGGGCCGACAGCTTGGTCAGTTCGTCCGCATGGCTCGTGCCGCCGCGGGTCGCTGTTTCGCGGATGTACGCGTCGATCGCCTCCTGCTGATGCCGGGCGTGCTGCATCTCGCGCTTTCCCATGTCCGTGCCGCGCACCATGACGTAGACCAGGACGCCCAGGAAGGGGAGGATGATGACGAAGATCAGCCAGCCGGCCTTGGCCCATCCGTTCAGCGCGTGGTCACGGAAGATGTCGACGATGACGCGGAAGAGGACCATCAGCCACAGAACCCACAGGAAGATCCACATGACGGTCCAGAAGGCGCCCAGCACCGGATAGTCGTAGGCCAGGAACACGTTGCCCATGGCTTTCCTCCTGTCACTCGGAGTCGCCCCTTCAGACTGCGCCCGCCCGGCGGGCAGGGGCATCACCCTCCGCGGGTGAACACGGCGGGGGACTCCCGGCGCGTGACCACCCGGTCCGCCGACCCTTCCCCTCCGGCCGTGCCCGTCCGCCTCAGGGGGAGGCCTTCCCGGTGAGTCGACCCGTGGGCAGGTTGCGGGTGAACGGGAAGCCGGCGAGCGTGACGGCGGCGGCGGTCAGGACGGCGATCTTGAGGCTGTTGAGCTGGGCGCGGGCGTAGGCGTCCACGACCGCGTCGGCCTCGGCCGGCGGCAGTGAGGCGCGCTCGGTCGCGGCCCGGATCTCGTCGGTGCTCACGAAGCTGACCCCGGCCTCGATCGCGATCCCGGCCTGCTCGCGTACCGCGTCGGAGACCTTCGGGTTGTCGGCGATCTGTGTGGTGAAGGCGCTGACCAGGGCGCCGATCAGGATGGAGCCGATGAGGGCGGTGCCGAGGGAGGACCCCAGGTTCTGGGCGGTGTACTGCAGGCCGCCCACCTCGCTGCGTTCGGTCTCCCCGACGCTGGACTGCGCGACATTGCCCAGTTGCGAGGCGAGCAGTCCCATGCCGAGTCCCAGCAGGGCCATCGACAGGGCGAAGTTCAGGTCGTCGATACGGGGTTGGATCGTGGCCAGCAGCCACACGATGGCGATGAGCAGCACCAGCAGGCCGGTGCGTACGATCGCGCGCGGACCGGCGAACCGGCCCAGGAGGGGGCCGCTCATGGCGGACACCAGCATGGTGATCGACACCGGTAGCAGCCGCAGACCGGTCTGGAAGGCGCTGAAGCCCTGCACCACCTGCAGGTAGAGGGGGATGACGAAGAACAGGCCGAGCAGGATGAGGTTCTGGCTGAGCAGCATGCTCAGGCCGGACCGCAGCGGCGGTCGCGTGAACAGCGAGAAACGCACCAGCGGGTCCCGCCCGTGGCTCTCCCGCCGTCGCTCCCACACGCGGAACAGCCACAGGACGACGGCGCCCGCCGCGATGAAGAAGAGCGTGAGGGAGAAGCCGAAGACGGTGACGGGGGAGTTCCGGGGTTTCAGCCAGCCCCAGGAGCTGCTCTGCAGGACGCCCAGGACCACGACGGCCAGGCCGACGGCGGAGAGTACGGCGCCGGTGATGTCGAGCCGGGGCCGCGGCTCGGACGCCGGGTGGTCCTCGACCCACTGGATGAGGCAGAGCATGGCCGCCACCAGGACGACTTCGCCCGCGAAGACCAGCCGCCAGGTCAGATACGTCGTCACCCAGCCGCCGAGCAGCGGGCCCACCGCGATGCCCGCCCCTGCCAGCCCGCCGACGACCCCGTAGGCCACGGCCCGGTCCCGGCCGGTGTAGGCGCCGGCCACGAGCGCGGCCAGGGCCGGGAGGACCAGTGTCGCGCCCAGTCCCTCGATCACCGACCAGCCGAGTGCGAGCACCCACAGGGTGGGCGCCACGGAGGTGAGTGCGGATCCGGTGCCGTACACCGCCAGGCCGACGGCGAACATCCGCCGGCGGCCGAACATGTCGCCGAGCTTGCCTCCCGTGATCATGAACGCGGCCATGACCAGCGTGTAGAGGGTGATGACGGCCTGGATCGCGGTGACCTCGGTGTCGAAGTCCTCGACCAGTTGACTGATCGACACGTTCATCACCGAGGTGTCCAGCACCATCAGGAACTGGGCCGTGCCGAGGATGACCAGCGGCCGCCAGCGCCCCACCGCATGCACCTCCACAGGTTCCGACGTGCCGCACGGTGTGATCGGCCGTCACGGCGGCCAGCATAGGCAGGGTGGGGAGGCATTTATCGAGCTATGACAGGGCATGTCCCCCGACTGGCCGGGGCCGGCCGGAGCCGGTGAGCGCGGTCAGTGCAACGCGGCCTTCAGGGCCACGATCGTCAGGCCGAGGAGGAGGTTGACCGCCCCGGCGAGCAGCACCAGGCGGCGCGGGGCACCGGCCTGGACGACCGCGACACTCGCCCACCCCACCTGCTCGGCCGCGGCCACGGCGAGCCCCAGCCACGCCGCACCGTACGGACCGAGCCCCAGCAGCGGACTGACCGCCACGGCGGCGGCCGGCGGGACGGCCGCCTGGACGATCGGCCACTCGTCCACACAGACCCGGCGGATCTCCTGCCGGCTCAGGGACTCGTGCACCAGCCGGTCCCCGACGAGACGGGCGTAGACGTGCGCGGCCCAGAACACCACACCGGTGCACAGGAGCAGCAGCACCAGCTTGAGCCGGGGGAACGAACCGAGGGTGCCCGCCCCGGCCACCACCGAAGCGGCGAGCAGCGATCCGTAGACGGCGCCGGCGTAGTCGGCCCTCCGGGGCGACGAGGCCGGCGCCCGCCGCTCGGCGCGCCCGGGCCCGTGACCTCCCACCGCTCCGGGATCCCCGGAGTCGGCGCGGTGGGCGGGGCGGTCAGCCATCGTCCCCGGTGAGCCCGGGGCCGGGCCCCGCCGACGCGGGCGCCGTTCGCGCGGCGGCGAGGATGCCGAGGAGCACCAGGACCAGCACCACGATCCCGAGGACCAGGGCCACCACGCCCGGGGTCGGGAAGTTCCAGAGGAACAGCGTCAGCACTCCGGCACCGATGACGATCCCGGTCGTCCAGCCGCGGTGGCCGGCGAGCCAGCGGCCCGCGCCGCCCGTGCGCAGACCTGCTCGGGCGAGACCCCGTCCGGCGGAGTCGGTGCCGCGGACGGCGACGGAGCGTATCCAGCGGGCGCCGCGTCCGGGCCCGTAGAGATAGCCGGCGATCAGGACGATCACCGCGATGACGAGCACGGTGCGGGTGCTCTGCTGAAGGAAGCGCACCAGGTCGTCGTAGACGGCGGCAGCCGCCTGCGGCGACTGGACCTCGGGCTGCACGGAGTCCAGGTACTTGCCCCGGGCGAAGGCGAGCCCGACGAGCAGCACGACCATCATCACGCCGATGCCCACGGACGCGCTCATCATGGCCACCCGGTGCGAGGGCCCCGACCACACGGCCAGTGCCGCCAGCACGATGACCAGCACGGGGAGCCAGACGCCGACGATGTTGAGCAGGCGCATGGCGTTCTGGGCCTTGCTCAGCTCGTCGGTCTTCACCAGCACGATGGACTTGTCGATGTCGGGGATCTTGTCGGCGTTCTTGAAGCCCTCGTCGACCAGCTTCTTCTGCACCTGGCTGATCACGGTGCCGATGCCGAGGCTGATGGTGTTCCCCTTGGCCTCCACGGCGCTGCCGCCCTGCCCGGTGAGGACGTTGACCATGGCCAGGTGGGCCCTGCGGTTGGCGGCGTCCCAGACGTCCGCGAACTGGTCGCTGGTCACCACCTTGTTCACCACCGCGCGCACCGCGCTGGTGGCGCCGGACTTCAGCGCGCCGGCCAGCACATCCGCCTTGTCGACCACGATCGGCGGGGCGCCGGTCTTCTGCAGGGCACGGGTGAGCGCGGCGGTGACCTCCTCGGTGTTGATATAGCCGACGATCTTGTCCGTCACCCGGTTGGTCACCGCGCTCTGGACCGCCGGGTCCTCGGCGAGGGGCGCGACGGTCTGGACGTACCGGTCGGTGTCGGACATCTGGGAGTCCACCCAGGCGGCGACGACGCCGAGGGGGGCGAGGACGAAGGACAGCGCCAGCAGCAGACAGGTGACGACGTAGCGCAGTCGGCGGTGCCGCATGTCGGCGGCGCGGCGCAGACGTGTGTACTCCACCCGCTCGGCGGCGCTCAGGGGCCCCTGGGGGCCTTCGGGGGTGGCGGCGGCCGCGGATGACGAGTCCATCGCGTGCTCCTTCGCGCAGATCCTCGAACCACCGTCACCCGCCCCGACCCGGACCACATCACCCGTAACGGGCGGCCCTGCACGGTCATCCGGTCCGGGCCGTGACGCGCCCGGTGCGTACGGCATCGGCCAGGGCCTGGTGGTCGCGCTCGTTCTGGTCGGCGTAGGCCTCGGCGAAGTCCACCAGCGCCCGGTCGAAGGTGTCGGCCTGACCCAGGTAGGAGGCGATGGCGATCCGGTCGCCGGTGCGCGCATGGGCGCGGGCGAGCGCGGCACCGCACAGGTCCCCCAGGAGCCTCATGCCGTCCGGGACCATGGTTTCCGGCTGGGGGGCGCCCTTCCAGTCGCGCAGTTGGCGGACGTAGAAGTCGCGCTGCCTGCCGTCGATGCCCACGGCCCGCTCCCAGCCGAGGAAGATGTCGCCGGCGGCCTGCATCAGCCGCTGGCCGCACACCACCCGCTCTCCCTGGTTGTCGTACGCGCTCGCTCCGGCGTACGGGGCCAGCACGGACTCGCCGGCCTCCTTGGCCTGGAGCAGCAGGGGGTCCTCGTCGTCCCTGCCGAGCATCAGCAGGATCCAGCAGCGGGTGCCCACGCTGCCGACGCCGACGACCTTGCGCGCGATGTCGGCCAGCCGGAACTGGTCGAGGAGGTGTCTGCGGTCGGGTTGCAGGCTGCGGCGGTAGCCGTCGACGAGCGTATGCAGCCGGCGTTCGAGCGTGGCGCGCTCTGCCTGGGGAAGGAGGTCGCCCAGCGGGACGAGCAGCGGCGGGTCGGCGGCGATCCGCCGGACTCCGCCGACGATCCGGGTGAGCTTGGCGAAGGCCTGGAGGCTGTCGCGGCCGCGTGCCTTGGCCAGCGCGCGGTCGACCTTCTCCCGCGCTTCCCGGTCCATCCGGCCGGCGATCAGCTCGCGGAGCCGGTCCGCGTCGGCCTGGGCGTACCAGACGTCGAGATTGCGCATCCGCGCGAAGCGGCGCATCACCTCGCGGTAGGCCCGGACGGTGTCGCGCACCACCGCGCCGCGCTCCTTCGCCGTGAAGCCGTTGTTGCGGCCGGCGACCGCGAATCCGGCGGCGAGGCGCTTGACGTCCCACTCCCACGGGCCCGGCAGCGTCTCGTCGAAGTCGTTGATGTCGAAGAGCAGATGCCGCTCGGGGGAGGCGAACAGCCCGAAGTTCAGCGGGTGCGCGTCCCCGCACAGCTGCACCGGGATCCCCGTGTCCGGGGACGCCCCCAGATCGCTCGCCATGACCGTGGCCGCACCGCGGTAGAAGCGGAACGGCGACTCCAGCATGCGGCCGTAGCGAAGCGGTACGAGTTCCGTCACGCGCCCGGCGGACTGGCGCTCCAACTGCTCTACCGGGTCGGGCCGGTGCGGCGGGGGATCGAACCCGGCGTGGCCGGAGCGCGGCATACGGGCGCGCGCCGCCTTGCCGAGGGCGGCCCGCTCCTGCGGTGTCGGGGGGACGTGCGGTTCGGGGGCTGTCATGGTTCCGGCAGTTGACGCATCTCCAGGACCCGCAGGCCCAGATCCTGGAAGCGGGTGAGGAGCCCGTAGAGATGGGCCTCGTCGGTGACCTGGCCGACGAGGACCGTCTGCTGCGGCGCGAGCGCTCCGTCCAGCTCGGGAAACGCCTCGGCCATCACCGTCGAGATGCGGCCGGTCACGCGGAACTCGTATCGCATGAGCGCGCGCCTCCCCGGCGTCGGTGCGGTCGGTCCCTTCGATGCTCGACGGCCACCGGGCGCGGCCGCATCACCCGGACCAGGTGACATCCGGCCGTCGCCGGGTCACAGCAGATGCAGCTCACGCGCGCGCCGTACCGCGTCGGCGCGGCGGGAGACCGTGAGCTTGCGGTAGATGCTCCGCAGATGCGTCTTGACCGTGTTGACCGACAGATACATCGCCTCGGCGATCTCCTCGGTCGACAGCAGCTCCGCGCCGTGCCGGAGCACCTCGCGCTCACGGTCGGTCAGCGTCTCGACCATGACCGGCGTCGACGGGCGGCCGCCGTCCGTGCGGGAGGTGCCGTTGACGCGCGCCGGACGGTCGAGCAGCCATGCGTGCCTCGTGGCCAGTTCGGGCCGCTGCGCCAGCAGATGCCACACCCATGGGCCCGCCTCGGTGAAGGGCCGGCGGGCCCGCTCGGGGCGGGCGGTGGCCAGCGCGTCGTGCAGCAGGCGGCATGCGGTGTCGGTGTCCTGGGCCAGGGCCGCGGCGCGGGACCGCAGCAGGAGGACGCGGATCTGCTCCGCGGTTCCCGCGTCCGGCCGGCGGTCCAGGGACGCGAGGAGGTCGAGGGCCCGGTCGAGGTCTCCGGCGGCGAGCCGGGCCTGGACGAGGGCGAGGGTATGCGCCGCACCGCCGCCGCCGGATTCGGCCAAGGCGGCGATCGCCGACTCGGGGTCGCCTCGGGCCAGTTGGGCCGCCGAGCGGGCGATGGCGAGGCGCTGCGCCGGCCCCGGCGCCAGGGGGCCGGCGTCGGTGTCGCCTTTGAGGGCCGCGAGTGCGGCCTGCCACCGGCCGTGTGCGAGCTCCAGCCGGGAGCGGACGACGGCGATCTCGGCGTCGGTGACCGGGTCGTGGCCGGCGTCCGGGGACGCGGCGGCGAGGTCGAGTCGACGGCGGGCGGCCCGGAGTTCGCCGCGTTCGAGGGCGACGGCGGCCAGCGCGAGGTGGCTGATCCCGGACCACGGGGTCGGCGGAACGGACCGGTCCCCGACGAGTTCCAGCGCGAGCAGGGCGTGCTTCTCGGCCCGGCTCAGCTCCCCGCGCTCGGACTCCATCAGGGCCAGCCGGCCGAGGCTGCCCTGCCGGACGGTCCGCGTCACCTCCGCGGTGCAGCCCTCCACCGCGTGGTCGAAAGCCGCCATGGCCTCGTCGGGGCGGCCGCCCAGTTGCAGCCCGCACGCCAGCCCGTACCGCCGCAGCGCCTCGATCTCCTGGTGGGCCTCGACGAGCGGCCGCGGCAGCCGCTCGGCGAGTTCGCGGGTCCGCCGGGCCACCGACTCCGCCGTGCCGCAGACGTCGTCGCCGCCTTGCGCCGGGGCGCCGGCCAGCAGCCGGAGCAGGGCCGCGGCGAGCCGGGCTTCCGGTGCCGGCCGGGCCCCCGGCTTGCGCAGAGCGTCCTCGGCCCGGTCCAGTCGCGCCCGGCAGCCCGCGGTGTCGTACCGGGCCAGGGCGCAGGCGGCCGCGACGAGCGCGGGAGCCGCGCCCGGCAGATCGCCGGGCATGGCGGAGAAGACCCGCTCCAGCCGGGCTGCCTCAGGGCCGGTGAGCAAGTGTCCGATCTCCAGGCGGCCCACCATGCGGGTGCAGGCCCACTCCCAGTCCGCGGCCGCGGCGGCCTGTTCCATCCCCTCGGCGAGCCTTCCGGTGTCGGCGAGCCAGGTCGCCGCCCGGCGACGCAACCGGGGTTCGAGGCCGGGCCGGTGATGGCGCAGGTGCATGCGCAGCACCTCCGAGAACAACGGCTGGTAGCGGCACCACGGCGTGCTGTCGATCGGCTCGACGAAGAGGTGGGCGCGGGTGAGTTCGGCCAGGATCCACTCGGCGTCCTCGCGTTCCGTCAGCACGTTCGCCAGGTCCGGGTGCACCCGGTCGAGGATGCTGCCGCGCATCAGCAGCTCCTGGGTGGCGGCGGGCTGGGCGGCGAAGACCTCGGTGAGCAGGTAGTCGGCGAGGGCGCTCTGGGAGGCGGCGAACGACCGGGCGAACTCGGCCGGGTCGTCGGCCCGCTGCATCTCCAGCGCACACAGCCGCAGTCCGGCCGCCCAGCCCTCCGTGCGCGCCAGGAGGGCGTCGACGCTCTCCTCGTGGCCTCCCAGGCCGTGCCCGCGCAGCAGTCGCGCCGCCTCCTGCCGGGTGAACGCGAGGTCGGGACCGCGGATCTCCCTGATCCGGCCGTCGGCGCGGTAGCGGTGCAGCGGCAGCAGCGGGTCGACGCGGCTGACCAGCACCAGGCGCAGCTGTGGGCCCGCGTGGTTCAGCACGAAGTCCAGGCCGGAGGTGACCGCCCGTACCGGCACGTGCTCCAGGCCGTCGATGACGAGCACGACCGGCCGGCGCAGCTGTGCCAGTGCGGACGCGAGCCGTGCGAGCAGGGAGTGGTCGACGCGGTCGGCGGAGCCGGGCTGCCCCACCTCGTCGGGCAGCACGACCTGGTGATGGTTCAACGCCTCCAGCACATAGGTCCAGAACACCCCGGGCGCCCGGTCGTCCTGCTCGGCCGTCAGCCACGCCACCGGGCCGGGGGCACTCCCGCCGCGCGCCCAGGAGGCGGCCAGCGTGGTCTTTCCGGCGCCTGCCGGGCCCGTGATCAGGGTCAGCGGCCCGGCCGTGCCTTCGGTGAGCCGGTCGAGCAGCCGCTGCCGGCGAATGGCCTTGCGTGGAACGGACGGTACGGAGAACTTCGCGGCCAGCAGGGGGTCACCGGTCGGCGCCAGGTGCGCGGGGGCGCCGCCGCGGCCGGACACCGCGGCGCGCGGCCGTAGAGCGGGGAGCGCGGACTCCCCGTCGCCGGCTGCCGCTGCTGAGGCTGTGCTGCGGGGCATGGACATCACCGTCTGGGTGCGGGCTCCCTGGCACCGCCGTCCGCCCGCCGCCGCACTGTGCCGGACGAGGCGGCCATCTCCTGTCGAACCGCTTCCCGCCCCATGAGGACCTGCCTCCCACTGTGCGGCGCCCGAACCATGATCGCCATACGAGGGGCCCGGGGCATGCCCGACGGGTCGTGGCCGGGTCCGCGCCACCGCACACCTGCGCCCGTCCGCACCGCTCACCCGCCCTGGGTGATGCCAGGCCCGGCCGCGGGCTGTGGACTGGCAGCCGGCAAGCCGAAGCGGCAGCCGGCCCTCCCGTGACCGCCAGGAGTCCCCATGGGCAGTACGGATACCGGCGCACGCCACCGGACGCAGCGCTGGTCCGCGCTCGCGGCCTTGGCGGCCGCAGCCGCGGCCGCCCTGGTCCCGCTGCTGTTCGCCGGGCTCCGGAGCATCGCTCTCCTGGGCGTCGGGCTGGCCGGACTCGCCGTCGGCGCGGCGGGCGTGTGGTGGATGCTCACACGGCGCGGACTGGTCAGGATGCTTGCGGGCGCCCTGGCCGTCCTGGCTCCGGTCGTCGCGCTCGTGCTGTACGCAGGGGCCGGTCTGCTGTGGGTGGTGCTCGTCTCCCTCGCCCTGTGCGCACTGGCGGTCTCCGCCGGCGGGGCCGCGCTCAGCGGGGACACTCGGCCGGGCGGCCCGCAAGAAGTTCGCGCCGTGCCGCCGAAGAGCCCCTTCCTGATCATGAACCCTCGCTCGGGTGGTGGAAAGGTGGGCAGATTCCGCCTGAAGGAGCGGGCCGAGGAACTCGGTGCCGAGGTGCACCTGCTGGATACCGCTCGCCATGAGGACGTGGTCGCGCTCGCGCGCCGCGCGGTGGACGACGGCGCCGACCTCCTGGGTGTCGCAGGAGGGGACGGCACCCAGGCCATGGTGGCCGGTGTGGCCGCGGAGCACGGTCTGCCGTTCATGGTGATCTCGGCCGGTACCCGCAACCACTTCGCACTCGACCTCGGCCTGGACCGGGACGATCCGGCGAACTGCCTCGACGCGCTCACCGACGGCGTCGAGATCCGCGTCGACCTCGGCTTCATCGACGGGCGGGCCTTCGTCAACAACGCGTCCTTCGGGACGTACGCGTCCGTCGTGCAGAGCCCCGCCTACCGCGACGACAAGGTGCGGACCATCCTGGAGCTGCTTCCGGACCTGCTGACCCACCAGCGCGGCCCGCGGCTGGCCGTGCGCGTCGGGGGCACGGGCATCGACGGCCCGCAGGCCGTCCTCGTCAGCAACAACCCCTACCGCATGGGTGATCCGGCCGGACTGGGACGGCGCGAAGAGCTGGACGCGGGCGTCCTCGGGGTCCTGGGCGTCAAAGTCGACAACGCGGCGCAGGCGGCCGGCATCCTCAGGGGCAGGCACGGTCCGGGCCTCACCGTGCTGACCGCCCAGGAGGTCCTCGTCGACGCCGACGAGCCCGAGATCCAGGCCGGTGTCGACGGCGAGGCGCTCACCCTGCCGACCCCCGTCCGCTGCACGATCCGGCCCCGAGCCCTGCGGGTACGCGTGCCGCGGCGCCGTCCTGGTGTGCCGCGCGCCAAGCCCCCGATGGACTGGCGGCGGCTGCGCGGGCTCGCACTGGGACGGGAGCGTCCGGCGGTGGATCCTCAGCCGCCGACGCCGGACCGGCCGGCCGGGGGGACCGGCAGCAGCCGGTAGGCGTCCCCCTGGACGGTCACCCGGCCGGCTGTGGGCGGCGCGAAGTGGGTGCCGAGGACGAGGGCGTCGGTACCGGCCAGCGAGCCGAGCAGGGAGCGGCGGGTGGCCTCGGACCGCTCCGGGTCGATGTCGACGCAGCTGCCGATGGCGGGGTGGGCGAACTGGACGGGGTGGTGGATGCAGTCGCCGGTGATCAGCGCCGTCTCGCCACGGCTGCTCACCTGGACGGCGACGTGGCCGGGGGTGTGTCCGGGAGTGGGCAGCAGGCGCACGCCCGGGGCGACCTCGGTGCCCTGGGCGGGCACGTCGACGAGGTCGAGCAGTCCGGCCTCCTCGACCGGATCCACGGAGTCGCGGAACATCTGCCGCCGCGGCTCGTCCATGTCGTACCCGCTCCAGAACTCCCGCTCGGCGCGGGTAGTGACGTAGCGGGCGTGCGGGAACGTCGGGGCCCAACTGCCGTCGTCCTGGGCCCGTGTGTTCCAGCCGACGTGGTCGGCGTGCAGGTGGGTGAGGACGACCAGGTCGACGCGGTCCGGGGGGAAGCCGGCGTGGGTGAGGCGCTCCAGATAGTCGGTCCTGAGGTCGTGCCACGCCGGGTTCGCCCGCGTCTTGCCGTTGCCGATGCCGGTGTCGACGAGGACGCGCAGCCCGCCCGCTTCGAGCGCGAAGCTGTGGCTGTCGAGGTGCAGTACGCCGTCGTTCCCGGCGAAGTCGGGGCGCAGCCAGTCGTGTGGGGCGACCACGTCCGCGGTGGCGCCGGGCAGCAGCCAGCGTCCGGTCGCGGGTGGGAGGGGGACCTCGTCGATGCGGTGCA
This sequence comes from Streptomyces sp. NPDC059008, assembly GCF_042749045.1. Classification (NCBI taxonomy): domain Bacteria; kingdom Bacillati; phylum Actinomycetota; class Actinomycetes; order Kitasatosporales; family Streptomycetaceae; genus Streptomyces; species Streptomyces sp. NPDC059008. The sequence continues at coordinate 129,889 of NZ_JBHYJC010000003.1, forward strand.
CGGTGACGTCGCCCACGGTCCAGGACGGGGCGGCGGCGGGCGGGTGGGGTTCGTTGACCGGTGGTGTCTGCACGGTCCGTTCGGTTCCTTTCCTTGCCGGGAAGCTAAAAGCAATGAGTTTGCTTTAAGTGACTGTAGGCTCTACGATCACTTAAAGCAAATGCTTAGCTTTTGTGTCGCAGCCTCTCCAATCCGATGAGGGAGACCCCCATGCCCGCCGATCCGTCAGTCGATGAACTCACCCCGCCCGAAGCGGCCCGATGGGCTGCCCGTGCCGGACTTCCCTTGGCGGACGACCGCCACTCGGAGGTGGCGGCCACCGCCCAGCACATCCACACCGTCGTCGCGATCCTGCGGGAGCTGGACTTCGGCGACACCCAGCCCGCCTTCGGCTACCGCGCCGGAGAGGAGCGGCGCGATGCAGCCGTCTGAGCTGTCCCTCACCGCCGCCGCGGACGCGATACGCGAACGGCGCATGTCCCCCGTCGAGTTGGTGGACTCGGTGCTCGACCGCCTCGCGAGCGTGGAGCCGCACCTGGGGGCCTATGCCACGGTGACGGCGGAGCGGGCGCGCCGGTCGGCGCGCGCGGCCGAGCGCGAGGCCGCGGCCGGCCGCCTCCGGGGTCCGTTGCACGGGATCCCCATGGCGCTGAAGGACCTGATCGACGTCGCCGGCACGGCGACGACGGCCGGCTCCCGGGTCCGGGCCGACCACCGCGCAACGGCCGACAGCACGGTCGCCGCACGCCTGGCGGCGGCCGGCGCGGTCCTGGTCGGCAAGACCGAAACCCATGAATTCGCCTACGGGCTGACCACGCCGCAGACGCGCAACGCCTGGGACCGCGACCGGGTCGCCGGCGGATCCAGCGGCGGTTCGGCCGTCGCCGTGGCGGCGGGGGCCGCGGTCTTCGCCCTGGGGACCGACACCGGCGGATCGGTCCGGGTGCCCGCCGCACTGAACGGCGTCGTCGGCCTCAAACCGACGTACGGCCTCGTACCCCGCCACGGTGTGACGTCGCTGTCGTGGTCGCTGGACCACGTCGGCACCCTCACCCGCAGCGTCGAGGACGCGGCCCTGGTGCTGTCCGCCGTGGCCGGACCCGACCCCCGCGACCAGGCCTCCCTGCCCGCGGCCGCCGGGGACTACCGGCCGGGCGGCGAGGGCGACCTGACGGGGCTGCGCGTCGGCGTGCCCGGCAACTACTACTTCGACCGCGTCGACCCGGAGGTGGAGTCCGCCGTCCGGACCGCCGTCGACCGGCTGCGCGCCCTCGGCGCACGGCTCGTCGACGTCGAGATCCCGATGACGCGCTACGTCCAGGCGACGCATTGGGGCCTGATGGTCCCCGAGGCCACCGCCTCTCACGAGCGGACCCTGCGCACCGTCCCCGACCTGTACGGGGCGGACGTCCGCGTACTGCTCGAAGCCGGGGAACTGCTGTCCGCCGGGGACTATCTGCGCGCCCAGCGGGCCCGGACGCTGATGCGGCAGGAGTGGGCGCGCATGCTGACCGAGGTCGACGTGATCGCCGCCCCGACGGTCCCGGTGACCGCAGTACCGGCCGGGGAGTCGTCGGTCACCTGGTCCGACGGCACGGAGGAGAGCGTCTCCGACGCCTATGTGCGCCTGTCGTCGCCCGCCAACCTCACCGGGGTGCCCGCGTTGTCCGTGCCGGTAGGCCACGACCGGGCCGGATTGCCGATAGGTATGCAGCTGCTCGGGCGCCCCTTCTCCGAGGCCCTGCTCCTGCGGGTCGGCCACGCCTACGAGCGGACCGAACCCGCCCGCGGGCTCGCGCCGGTGAGCTGAGGGGGGCGAAGGCGCGCCCCTCTAGAAGCAAGGATTTTGCTTTAAGGTGGAGGTATGGCTCGCAGACAGATGGTGCGCCCCGGAGGGCGCAGCGCCCGGGTCCAGGAAGCGGTGCACTCGGCCGTACGCGCACTGGAATCCGAGGTGGGCCGGGACGCCCTGACGGTGCCGCTGGTGGCCCAGCGCGCCGGAGTCACCCCGTCGACGATCTACCGCCGCTGGGGCGACCTGCAGGAACTGCTGTCGGACGTGGCCGTCGAGCGCCTGCGCCCCGACACGCAGCCGGGGGACCACGGCGACCTTGGATCCGACCTGACGGCCTGGGCCGAGCAGTTCCTCGACGAGATGGCCGCTCCCTCGGGGCGCGCCTACATCCGTGACGCGCTGCTCGGCGACCCGGACGGCAGCAACGCCGGCCGCTGCTCGGCCTACGCCGCCGAGCAGATCGAGACCGTCCTCGCCCGCGCGGCCGACCGCGGGGAGCGCGCGCCCGACGCCGAGACGGTCATCGACCACGTCGTCGCCCCGATGATGTACCGCATCCTCTTCCGCCCCGCCGGGCTGGACGCCGACTACGCGCGCGGGCTCGTGACGAAACTCCTGGCCTCGGCCCGCAAGCGCTGACGGAGCGCGCCGGTCCTCGGTCCTCCCCGTACGTCGGCGGCCGGGAGACGCAGGTCACATGTGTCCATGTCACAGGGGGTCGGGCTACCCCGTCTCAGGGGTGTAGCCACTGACGACGACCGCACAGGAGCACACCATGGACGCACGCCTGAACTACTTCGCTGCCCCGTTCGCCGGCAAGGCCCTCAAGCACGTCATGGCGGCGGGCAAGGTGCTCAAGGAATCGCCGCTGCCGGCCGCGACGCAGGAGCTCGTGGCGCTGCGCGTGAGCCAGATCAACGGCTGCGCCGTGTGCATCGACATGCACACCAAGGATGCCGCCGCTGCCGGCGAGACCGCGGTGCGGCTGAACCTGGTCGCGGCGTGGCGGGAGGCCACGGTCTTCACCGAGGCCGAGCGGGCCGCCTTGGCGCTGGCGGAGGAGGGGACCCGGGTCGCGGACGCGGCCGGCGGGGTCGGCGACGCGGTGTGGGCGTACGCCGCCAAGCACTATGACGAGGAGCAGCTCACCGCCCTGGCGATGCTCATCTCCTTCATGAACATGGCCAACCGGCTGAACGTCATCGCCCAGCAGCCGGCCGGCGGTTACGAGCCCGGCCAGTTCCACTGAGGGGCACCGCGTCAGCGGCCCGGGGTCCGACTGCGGGCTCCGGGCCCCTACCCGGGGGCACCCCACCGGCCCGCCGACGGGCCGGACGATCATTGGCAGACGCGCACCGGCACGTACCGCCGGGCACAAGGGCTTCGAGGAAGGACCGGCGTGAGCAAGGTGGAGGAGTTCGAGGAGCTGCGGCCGCTGCTGTTCTCGATCGCCTATCGCATTCTGGGCAGTGTGGGCGAGGCCGAGGACGCGGTGCAGGAGACGTGGCTGCGCTTCGACGGCTCGTCGGCCCGGCCCGCGTCGACCAAGGCGTATCTGTCGACCACGGTGACGCGGATCTCGATCGATGTGCTGCGCTCCGCGCGGGTACGCAGGGAGGAGTACGTGGGCCCGTGGCTCCCCGAACCGCTGCTCGGTGACCCGTATCAGGATCCGGCGCGGGCGGTGGAGCTGGCCGACTCGGTGTCGATGGCGGCGCTGTTGCTGCTGGAGCGGCTCAGCCCGCTGGAGCGGGCGGTCTTCGTGCTGCGGGAGGTGTTCGCCTTCGGGTTCGACGAGATCGCCACGGCGGTGGGGCGATCGGAGGCGGCCTGCCGGCAGTTGTTGGTGCGGGCGCGGCGGCACATGGAGGCCGGGCGGCCGCGGTTCGCGGCGGACCGTCAGGAGCGGCAGGAGCTGGCGACGCGGTTCTTCGACGCGCTGCGGGACGGCGATGTGGACGGACTGCGCAAGCTGCTGGCCGCCGACGTGCAGCTGGTCGGGGACGGCGGCGGCAAGGCCCCGCAACTGGCCAAGGGCGTCCTGGGCGCGCAGAACGTGGCCCGCTTGCTGGGCACGGTCTTCCCCTGGCTGTTCCGGATCGACGTGACGTGCGAGCCGCGCGAGGTCAACGGCCAGCCCGGCGCGATCTTCCGCGACCGGGACGGCAAGGTGATCCACACCCTGGCCCTCGACGTGCTCGACGGACAGATCCAGACCATCCGCACCGTGGTCAATCCCGACAAGCTCGGCCACCTCGGGCCGGTCGCCGACGCCTGGGCCGTCGACCGCGAGGTCAAACAGGCCCGCCGCCAGCGGACCCGACCCGAGAAGTAGCGCCCACGACGGCTCGTTCACCGGCAGCGCGTCTTAGCCGGCGGTCCGCGTAGCGTTGCCTCCATGCCACAGCAGTCCCACGCGACAGGCACCGCCCTGCCCCGACTTCCCGACGACGCGACGCTGCGGGACCGTGCCGCCGAAGACCCCGAGAGCCTGTACGAGCTCGCCGCCCTCGTCTCGCGCGCGAGGGCGGACCACGCGCCCGCAGCCCTGTGTCGGATCGCCGTGGCGCTGTGCTCCGAGCCGTCAACCGGGGCGATCACCTGTGCGGCCCGGCTGGTCGACACCCTGCTGAGACTCGACGGGCCCGAGTATCACCGCTCGGTGCTGCGCCAGATGGCCTGGCACATGCAAACGGCGCAGAAGCCGGACACCACACTGCTGTACCCGCTCTTCCAGCGGCTTCCCCAACGCCTGGACATCGCCGCGGAGTTCCGCGCCTGTCTGCTGCAGGAGATCGCGCTGCGCTCGTGGGGGCCATGCGACGAGCCGTATCTCGACTACGCCGGACGGCTGCGCGAGCTGAACCACCCCCTGGCGTGGCTGCCGCCCCAGACCCTGTCGTTCGAGGACCGCGCCCGGAACTGCTCCCGACGCCGGGACACCGGGCTGGGAACGCTGACCCCGAGGCACCTGCGCGCCCGATACCCGGAGATCCCGCCGACTGAAGAGGGGGCGCGGGCGGCACGCGACGCCCGCGAGGTCGTCGACCCGCGACGCGCCGAGACGGCCGGGGAACCACTGGCCGCGCTGGAGATGTGGGAGGCACGCTTCTACGAGCTGCCCGAGCCGCTGCCCGCTGCCGACTGGAACGCGGGCCTGCTCACCGGCCTCCCGGCCGACTGCCTGGCCGCTCTGACGCCGGACACCCTGGCCGCCGTGCACACCACGGGTGATGAGGTACTGGCCGACCTGTTCCTCGCCGCGTTCGCGGGCGGGGTACAGGGCGGGCGGCAGGAGGGCGCCTATGCGCGGCTGGCGGCCTGGCGCGGCTGCTACGCGCTGCTGAACCTGCCGTGGGGAACCCCGCACACCGACGCCGTCCGGTACGCCGCCGAGCACCGCTGGCTGCGCTTCGCCGCGGCGGACGGCAGCCACAACGACTGGTTCACCGACAGCCACTGGGAGATCTTCGGCTGCAACCAGCTCGGTTTCGCCGTGCTCGATCCGACGGGGCGGCGGATCGCACTGCTGGCCGCCACGGATACGGACCCGGAGGTGAACGAGATGGACAGGTACTGAGGGGAAGGGTCGGTTGGGCGAGGAGCCCGACGCCGGGCGCCGTCACGGCCGGCTGAGCAGGATCAGGCAATGCGAGTGCGTCGTCTGGCAGTTGACAGCTCGAACGAGGCAGGTCAGAGTCCCGGCGTGAGCGAGACCAGTGATCTTACGCCGGCCGAGACGCAGGTATGGCGGGCGTTTCCCCGAGGCGAGTCCGTGGACTTCCGTACTGCCGAGAACGAGGATCCGGCGCTGTGCGACACCTGGGGTGCCGAGCGGACTCTACGGGCGAGTGTCCTGCGGGCGCTGCTGGTCAAGGCTCCGCGGGAGGAAGGGGAGATCGCCGCGCTCAAGATCACGGGTGCGCGGATCACCGGAACACTGGACCTGAAGTACGCCGAGATCGATGCCCCCGTCCGGCTCAGTCACTGCCACTTCGACGGCGTACCCGACCTTTACGGTGCCCGGCTGCGCCAGCTCAATCTGAGCAGGTCCGTTCTGCCGGGCCTGGCCTCAGGGACGTTGCGGGTCGAGGGGGTGCTGCGGATGACGGACTGCCGTGTGCGGGGGCCGGTGCGGCTAGGAGGGGCACGGATCTCCGGGGCGCTGTTCATGGAGCGGGCACAGTTCACGGCGCAGGACGACGCCGAGCCGGTGCTGCAGCTGAACCAGGCCACGATCGGGGACGACCTGTGGGCGCCGGAGATGCGTGCGCACGGACAGGTCCGGCTCACCGGCGCCGCCATCACCGGGCGGATCAACCTCCAGGACGCCGAGTTCGACAATCCCGGTGGCACCGCGCTGGACGCCCAGAACCTCAACGTGGGAGCCCATGTACGGGCGCGGTGCGTCCGTACGCGGGGCCGGGTCGAACTGCGAGGCTCACGCATAGCGGGCCGGGTCGACCTTCTCCACGCCCGTCTGTCGCATCCGGGCGACACGGCGCTGCGGGCGAGCAGCTGTGTCATCGGTGAACTCTGGCTGAGCGGAGGCGAGCGCATCGAAGGTGCCCTGAACCTGAGGCGTTCCCAGATAGAGATCCTGACCCTTGACCCCGAGATGCTGCCGGAGGAGGTGCATCTCGGCAATCTCACGTACACCGCACTCACCCCGCACGAGCCCGCCGGTCGTCGCCTCGCGATGCTGGAACGGGACGGCGGCGAGTATGAGCCGTACGCCTACGAGCAGTTGACCGCCGCCTACCGCCGTATCGGTGACGACGACGCGGCCCGGCTCGTCCAACTCGCCAAGGCGCGTCGCCGGCGCACCACGCTCACCTGGTACGGACGGCTGTGGGGATACCTGCAGGACGCCACCGTCGGCTACGGCTTCCGCCCGATGCGCGCGGCCGTCTGGCTGCTGTCCCTCGTGGCCATCGGATCGATCGCGTACGGCCTGGACCACCCACGCCCCATCAAGGCGGACGAGGCCCCCGACTTCAACCCCGTCTTCTACACCCTCGACCTGCTCCTGCCGGTCGTCGGCTTCGGCCAGGAGGCGGCATTCGCCCCCCATGGCTGGCACCAGTGGCTCTCATACGTTTTGATCATCACCGGCTGGATCCTGGCGACCACGATCGTCGCGGGTGTGACCCGATCGGTCAGCCGCCAGTGACCGGTTCTGCCGGCCTCCGAGTGGGCGAAAGATCCTCGGCCGGGCGGCGTAATCCCAGCACGCCCCGACCGTCGGCTCCGCCCGGGGGTGGTTCCGTGACGCTCGACCTTTCCGGGTGCGGTCCGGCCGTCGGGTCACGGAGCGGAGGAGGCTTTCGATCGTGAGTCCTGCTGAGGGCGCCCCCCGGGGCGTGGTCCCGGCGCATCTGCTCAAGGGCCAGAAGGCGCTGGTCACGGGTGCCAACTCCGGTATCGGCAAGGCGACGGCGGTGGGTCTTGGCCGGGCGGGCGCGGACGTGGTGGTGAACTACGTGGCCGGCCGGGAGGCGGCCGAGCAGGTCGTCGAGGAGATCACCTCGTGCGGAGTGCGGGCGGCCGCGTACGAGGCGGACGTGTCCCAGGAGGACCAGGTCGTCGCCATGATGGACCAGATGGTCCAGGAGTTCGGGACGATCGACATCCTCGTCGCCAACGCCGGCCTGCAGCGTGACGCCTCCTTCACCGAGATGTCCCTCGCCCAGTGGCAGAAGGTGCTGGACGTCAACCTCACCGGGCAGTTCCTCTGCGCCCGCGAGGCGACCAAGGAGTTCCTCCGCCGCGGGGTCGTCCCCGAGGTCTCGCGCGCCGCCGGAAAGATCATCTGCATGAGCTCGGTGCACCAGCTCATCCCGTGGGCGGGCCACGTCAACTACGCCTCCTCCAAGGGCGGCGTACAGATGATGATGGAGACCCTGGCTCAGGAACTCGCCCCGAAGAAGATCCGCGTCAACGCGATCGCCCCGGGGGCCATCAAGACCCCGATCAACCGCGGTGCCTGGGAGACCCCCGAGGCGCAGCAGGACCTCCTGCGCCTGATCCCCTACGACCGGATCGGCGACCCCGAGGACATCGCGCACGCGGCCGTCGGCCTCGCCTCCGACCTCATGGACTACGTCGTGGGCACCACCCTCTACGTGGACGGGGGAATGACCCTCTTCCCCGGATTCGCCACCGGCGGCTGACCACCGCTCGGTCGCCCACCGGCGGCCGACCTCCGCCCACCTGCGCCGGTTCCCGGGGGAGACCTCATGCACACCACGCTTCACCTGCTGGCGGACGCGCCGCCCCAGATGCTGCCGGCCAGATCGCTGATGGCCTTCACCCTCGCCTCCCACATCATCCTGGTCCCCCTCGGCGTGGCGCTGCCGTTCATCACCCTCGTCATGCACGCCTACGGGCTGCGCCGCGACTCCCCGGCCGCCCTGCTGCTGGCGCGGCGCTGGTCGGCGGTCATGGCGGTGCAGTTCGCGATCGGGGTCGTCACCGGCACCGTCCTGTCCTTCGAGTTCGGTCTCCTGTGGCCCGGCATGATGGGCAGGTGGGGCGACGTCTTCGGCATCGGCTTCGGCGTGGAGGCCTGGGCCTTCTTCCTCGAAGCGGTCCTCATCGCCATCTACCTGTACGGCTGGCGCAGACTGCCGCCCCGCACGCACTTCCTGCTGGCGCTCCCCCTGCCGGCCGTCGCCCTGCTCGGCGCCTTCGGCATCCTGGCCGCCAACTCCTGGATGAACACCCCCCGGGGCTTCACCCTCGACTCCGCGGGCAACCCCACCGACGTGCACATCTGGAAGGCCGTCTTCACCCCGATGTTCGGGCCCCAGTACTGGCACTTCGTGGTGGCGATGCTGGTGACCGCGGGCTACGTCGTCGCCGGGGTCTACGCCGCCGGCCGGCTGCGCGGCCGCCGGGACCGCTACCACCGTCTCGGCTTCACCGTCCCCTTCACCGTCGCCGCGGTGCTCACCCCCGTCCAGTTCGTGCTGGGCGACGCCATCGCCCGCGCGGTCTTCCACAAGCAGCCGGTGAAGTTCGCCGCGATGGAGATCGTCTGGCGGACCGACACCCACGTACCGGAGTACCTGTTCGGCCGACTCCATCCGGACGGGAGCATCTCCGGCGGCATCAGGATCCCGCAGCTGGACTCCCTCCTCGCCGGGTTCCGTGCGGACACGAAGGTGACCGGACTGACGTCGGTGCCGGCGCGGGACCGGCCGACGGCCACTCAGGCCACCATCGCCCACTGGGCCTTCGACATCATGGTCGGGATCGGCTCCGTGCTGGTGCTGCTCGCCCTCTGGTACGGCCTCGTCTGGCTGCGCCGCCGCCGGCTGCCCGAGTCGAAGTGGTTCTTCCGGTGTGCCGCGGGCGCGGGCGCGGCCTCCGTCGTCGCCGTGGAGTGCGGCTGGATCACCACCGAAGTGGGCCGTCAGCCCTGGATCGTCTACCAGAACATGCGGGTCGCCGAAGCGGTCACCGCGACCCGTTCCGCCGCGCTGTGGACCACCTTCGGCCTCGTCGCCGTGGTGTACGTGTGCGTCTTCGGCTCGTTCCTCGCCGTGCTCCTGAAGATGCGCACCCGCTGGCGGCTCACCGACGAACAGCACAAGGAGGCGGGAGCGAAGGAGACGGGAGCGAAGGAGGCGGGAGCGGCGGAGCTGCCGGAGACGGACACGCCGTACGGGCCCCGCTCCGCGGTGGTGGCCGGTGGCGCTCCGGCCTCCCCCGAGCAGGGCCCACCGACCGGGCAGGGCCCACCGACCGGCCAGGGCCCACCGACCGGGCAGGGCCGGCCATGACCGCCGGTCTCGTCGCCGTCGTCCTGCTGCTCGCACTCGCCGCGTACGCCTGCGCCGGCGGTACCGACTACGGGGCCGGGTTCTGGGACCTGACCGCGGGCGGAGCGGAACGCGGCAAGCGCCCCCGGTGGCTGATCGACCACGCCATGGCCCCGGTGTGGGAGGTCAACAACGTCTGGCTGATCTTCGTCCTGGTCCTCATGTGGACCGGCTTCCCGGTGCTGTTCCAGGCCCTCTTCTCCGCGATGTGGCTGCCGCTGGCGCTGGCCGCCGTCGGGACCGTGCTGCGCGGCGCCGGCTTCGCCCTGCGCAAGCCCAGCCGCCGGCTGGCCGGCCGACGCCTCTACGGGGCGGTGTTCGCGATCTCCTCGCTCCTCACACCGTTCTTCCTCGGCGCCGCCGCCGGGGGGATCGCCTCCGGCAGGGCGGCACCCGGCACCGAGCCGTCGGCACATGCCTGGTCCAACCCGACCTCGATCCTCTTCGGCCTCCTCGCCGTCACCACCACGGCCTTCCTGGGAGCGGTGTTCCTGGCCGCGGACGCCCGACGCTTCGACGCACCCGATCTCGACGGCTACTTCCGGCGGCGGGCCCTCGCCGCCCTCGCCGCCGTCGCCGTACTCGCCGTGCTCACCCTGTTCCTCACCCACGGTGACGCCCCGCACGTATGGCACGGCCTGACCCACGGCGTGGGCCTGCTGTTCGTCGTCCTCGCGGCGCTCGCCACGGTCGCGACCGCCTGGCTGCTGCTGCGCACCTCCGCCGCCTGGTCCCGGGTCACCGCCGTCGGCGTGGTCGCCTCGGCCGTCCTGGCATGGGGCATGGCCCAGCGCCCGTACCTCATCCCGACCTCACTGACCGTCGCCGAGGGGGCGGGCGCCCCGACGACACTGCGCTGGCTGATGTTCGTCAGCCTCGTCGCGGTCGTCCTGGTCTTCCCGGCGGTCGCCCTCCTGTACTGGCTCGACACCCATGGCGAACTGGAGGCCCTCAGCGACGCCGACCTGCGGAGCAGCGGTGCTCGCGACGAGGGCTGACCTCAAGGGCCCCGTGGCGCACGGGCCGTGCGCGGGGTGAGGCGGCCATGACCGAGGACGAGATCCTGCTGGGCGTCGGCCTGACCGTCGCCCTCGCCGTCGGCTCCCAGATCCTGGCGAGCCGGTTGCGGGTCCCGGCCCTGGTGGTGCTCCTTCCGGCGGGTTTCGCCGCCGGGGCGCTGACGGACGTCGTCCACCCCGACGAGCTGGTGGGGCAGGACTTCTCCGCCCTGGTGTCCCTGTCGGTGGCGCTGATCCTCTACGACGCCGGGCTGGGTCTGGACCTGCGCCACCTCAGGGGCGCGACCAGGAGCGTGGTCGTCCGGCTCATCCTGCTGGGCGTGCTGGTCACCTGGGGGACCGTCATGGCGCTGGGACCCGCGCTGTTCGGCGTGCCGCTCGCCGTGGCCTGCATGCTCGGCGTGATCCTCGTCGTGTCGGGGCCGACGGTCGTCGGGCCGCTGCTCGACCACGTGCGCCCCACGGACCAGGTGCGACGGGTACTGATCTGGGAGGGCTCCCTGATCGACCCGGTCGGGGGCATCCTCGGCGCCGTCCTCTTCCACTCCATCGTGTCCGGCGGACTCCGGGCCGGACACGGCTTCCGCTTCGCCGACTTCTTCGCCAGCATCGCCGTCGGGCTCGTCGGCGGCCTGATCGGGACCGCGCTGCTGTGGCTCACCCTCCGGGTGCTGGGCCTGGGCGAGACGCTGGGCACGCTCGCCCAACTGGCCACCGTGGTCGTGGTGGCCGCGGGGTGCGACATGGTGCTCGACGACACGGGCCTGATCGCCGCGATCGTCACGGGGATGACCGTGGCGAACCTGCCGGGCTTCGACATGCCCGCACGCCGGCCGTTCTTCGAGACGCTGGTGCAGCTCATCATCGGCCTGCTGTTCGTCTCCATCTCGGCCACCGTGACGCCGAAGTCCGTCGTTCCGGTGTTGCTGCCCACCCTCGTACTCGTCGCCGTGCTCGTCCTGGTGGCGCGGCCGTTGATCGCCCTCCTCTCCACCGTGCGCACGGATCTGACCACCGGGGAGCGCGCGTTCGTCGGCTGGATGGCGCCCCGCGGCATCGTCGCCGCCTCCACGGCCGCCACCTTCTCGTCCGACCTCGTCCGCGACGGCCTCAGGGGCGCCGACCGGATCCTGCCGGTCACCTTCCTGACGATCGTCGGCACCGTCCTGGTCTACGCGCTGACGGCCCGGCCGGCGGCCGCCGCACTGGGCGTCGTCCGGTCCGCGCGTACCCGCCCCCTGCTGGTGGGCGGCGACCCCTGGGCGGTGGACCTCGCCCGGTCGCTGCGCGCCGCCGGGCTCGACGTGCTGATGTGGGCCGGACCGGCACCGCAGCGGGACCGGATCCGGGACGCGGGGATCGAGCTGGCCGCCGGGGAGCTCATGGCCGCGGCGACCGACCCCGAAGCCCGGCTGGAGGGGGTCACGGCGGTCCTGCTGCTCACCGACGACGACGACTTCAACGCGCTCGCCTCGGTCGTCGTCCAGGAGGGCGTCGAGGGGCCCGTCTACCGTGTCGGCCCGCCGCCCGGCCCCCCGGGCGTGGTGGCCCCCTCCACCGGCGGCGCCGTCCTCTTCGGCTCCGGCCTGCTCCGCGACACCCTGGCGGCCCGCCATGAGCAAGGGGCCCGCTTTCCCGTGCAGCCCGCCGCCCGACCGCTGCCACCGGGGCACCGGATCCTCTTCGTCGTACGGGCCGACGGCCGGCTCGAACCGGTCACCGACACCCGGCGGGCCGCGCCGGCGGAAGGCGACACGCTCGTGCTCTTCGGGCCGCTGCCGCACGACGGCCCGGACCCCGCCGGGACGCACCACGCCCCGGGCTGACCGGCCGGCTTTCGCGCTTCCTGGTGCCTGTCCCATGGGTCAGGGTCGGACACGCCCTAGCGTCGCCGGTTCAGGGACGCGTCCAGGGTGATCGCCGCGTCGATCAGCGCGAGATGGGTGAACGCCTGGGGGAAATTGCCTAGTTGGCGGCCCGTCAGGGCGATCTCCTCCGAGTACAGGCCCAGATGGTTGGCGTACCCCAGCATCTTCTCCAGCACCAGCCGGGCCCGGTCGGTCCGCCCCGCCCGTGCCAGCGCGTCGACGTACATGAACGTGCACAGCGAGAAGGTGCCTTCCGATCCGCGCAGCCCGTCGGGTGAGGCCTCGGGGTTGTACCGGTAGACCAGGCTGTCGGTGACCAGCTCCTGTTCCATCGCGTCCAGAGTGGAGACCCACATCGGGTCGTCGGGCGTGATGAACCCGACCGTCGGTGCGCGCAGCAGCGAGGAGTCGAGCACATCGCTGCCGAAGTGCTGGACGAAGGCGTGGCGCTCCTCGTTCCAGCCCTTCGCCATGACCTGTGCGTAGATCTCGTCCCGTGCGCTGCTCCACCGGGCGGCGGTGGCCGGACGGCCGTTGTCCGCCGCCAGCCGCAACGCGCGGTCGAAGGCGACCCACGACATCACCCGGCCGTACGTGAAGTGCTGGCGGCCGCCGCGGGTCTCCCACAGGCCCTCTCCCGCCTGGTCCCAGTGGTCGACCAGCCAGTCGAGCAGGGTGAGCAGCGACGTCCAGCCCCGGTGACCGAGCTGGAGCCCGTGCCGGTGAGCGAAGGAGATGCTGTCCAGCGCCTCCCCGTAGATGTCCAGTTGGAGCTGGGTGGCCGCACCGTTGCCGATGCGCACCGGGGCGGAACGCTCATAGCCCTCCCAGTGCTCCAGGACCTCCTCGTCCAGGTCCGAGGAGCCGTCGACCTTGTACATGATGTTCAGCGGTCCGGAGTCCCCCTGGCTGCCGACGCGTTCCTGGACCCGGTCGCTCAGCCAGTCGATGAACGCCTTCGCCTCGTCGGTGAAACCCAGCCCCAGCAGGGCGTAGACGGAGAAGGAGGCGTCGCGGATCCAGGTGAAGCGGTAGTCCCAGTTGCGTTCGCCGCCCAGCTGCTCCGGGAGCCCGGCCGTCGGCGCGGCCACGAGCGCGCCACTGGGCGCGTAGGTCATCAGCTTCAGCGTCACGGCCGCGCGTTCCACCGCCTCCCGCCAACGTCCCGTGTACCGGGACTGGCCCAGCCAGGACCGCCAGAAGCGGACGGTGTCGTCGAAGAGCTGCTGGAACTCGTCGTGCCGGATCTCCCGGGGCGGTCCGTCCGCCGACGACTCCAGGACCATGCCGCGCTGCTCGCCCGCCTGCAAGGTGAGGGCGAAGTGCAGGTCGTTCTGGCCGGTGAGGGTGTTGAGCAGCCGCTCGTCCTGCGGTTCACGGACCGTGTGCACGGTCAGCTCCAGCCCCTTCGAGGCGAACACCACGCCCTGCTCGGTGAAGTGCAACTCGTGCGGTTCGCGTCCGTAGTCAAACCGCGGCGCGATGTCGATCTCGAAGGTCATGCTGCCCCGTACGCAGCGGACCATACGGACCAGACGGTGACGGGCCGAGACCGTGGTCCCGGTCACCGGCATGAAGTCGACGACCTCACCGGCCCCCGCCTCGGTCATGAACCGGGTCACCAGGACGGCCGTGTCGGGGAGGTACAACTGCTTGGTCGCGTAGGTCGCATGGGCCGGCCGGACCGTGCAGTGTCCGCCCTTCTCCCGGTCCAGCAGAGCGCCGAACACACTGGGGGAGTCGAACCGCGGGCAGCAGAACCAGTCGACCGTCCCGTCCGTGGTCACCAGGGCCGCGGTCTGCAGATCCCCGATCAGGCCGTGGTTCTCGATCAGCGGGTAGTCGTCCATCGGGGCGCCCCTTTCGGCATGCGCTGTCACCCGGATGCCGGCCCACGACCAGCGTAGTCCGGAAACCCGGCACCGGCCCGCCGAGCCGGCGGCGGGCCGGTGCCCAGGGGCGGTGGCCGGGTGGGCGGCCTCCGGCACGGGTGGTCGGAGCCCCGGGCTACGGACGCCGCCACCGTCGGCGCACCGCGCTCACACAACGGGAGACGACCGCGCTCACGCACCGGGAGACGACCGTGCTCACGCACCCGGTAGGGACGGAAGAACGTCCTGGATGTCCCTTGCCTCCCCTGCCGGATCCCCGAACACTGGCGCGCACGGGGGAAGGGGTACGGGGTGGCCGTCGAATTCTGCTTGCTCCACACGATCAGCGCGCAGGTGGACGGCCGGGAGGTGGATCTGGGGCATCTGCGCCAGCGCCAGGTCCTCGCGGCTCTCCTCGTCGACGCCAACCGCCCCGTCTCCGTGGAGCGGTTGATCGACCGGCTCTGGGGCGAACGCCCACCGCAGCGCGCCGCGACGACGCTCTACAGCTATCTCTCGCGGCTGCGTCGCGTCATCGAGCCGCTCGGCGCGTCGATCAGCCGCCATCCGCACGGCTACGTGTGCGAGGTGGACCCGCGAACGGTCGACCTGCACCGCTTCCGCGACCTGGTCGTACGGGCCCGTTCCGCCGGGGACGACACCCACGCCGCACGGCTGCTCACCGAGGCGCTGCGGCTGTGGCCCAGCGACGCGCCGACCGAGCCGGACACCCCCTGGTTCAACGCGCTGCGCGACACCCTCGAAGGCGAGCGCCTGGGCGCCGAGTTGGACCTCAACGACCTGCTGCTGCGGCAGGGCCGGGAGTCCGAGCTGCTGGCCCCCTTGCGCCTGCGGGCCCGGGAACACCCCCTCGACGAGCGGATCGCCGCGCAACTGATGCTCGCCCTGCACCGGCAGGGCCGCACCCCGCAGGCGCTGGAGGTCTACCGGGACATCACCCGGCTCCTGGACGCGGAGCTCGGCCTCGCCCCGAGCCCCTCGCTACGGCGACTGCACCAGGACCTCCTCATGGGCGCGCCACTCCCGGGCACCGACGGACCGGCCGGGGCTCCCGGCGACTCCCTCCCCGGCTCCGGCTCCGGTACCGGTACCGGTTTCGCTTCCGATTCCGTTTCCGGTGAGGGTCCCGGCCCGTCACCGGTAGTGGCACCCGAAGCCGCCCGGTTGCCGGTGCCGCGCCAATTACCGCCGCCCCCACCGGTGTTCACCGGCAGGGGGCGCGCCATGGCGGAGCTCGACCGGCTCCTGGAACCACCGTCCGCCCACGGCGGTACGGTGCCGATCGCGGGCATCGGCGGATCCGGCGGCATCGGCAAGACCTGCCTCGCCCTGCACTGGGCGCACCAGCGGCTGGAGGAGTTCCCCGAGGGGCAGCTCTATCTGAACCTGCGCGGCTTCGAGCCCTCGGGGACGCCGACGACCGTCGCCTCGGCCCTCCGCGACCTGCTCGACAGCCTGGGCGCGCCCGAGGGGGCCGTCCCCACCGGACTGAACGCCCAGGTGGGGCTCTACCGCAGCCTCATCCAGGGCCGCCGCATCCTCGTGATCCTGGACAACGCACGCGACACCGAACAGGTCCTGCCCCTGCTCCCCGGCAGCCCCACCTGCGTCGTCATCGTCACCAGCCGCCACCACCTGGCCGGCCTGGTCACCACGCACGGCGCCCGGCTCCTCACGCTCGGCCCGCTGTCCACCGCCGACGCCGCGTCACTGCTCACCCGCCGGCTCGGCCGGGAGCGGCTGCGCAAGGAACCCACCGCGGCCGCCGGCCTGCTCCAGCTGTGCGGCGGGCTGCCACTGGCCATCAGCATCATCGCCGCCCGCGCCGCCGTCCACCCGACGTTCCCGCTGCGGGCGCTGATCCGCGATCTGCACGGGGCGGGCGGCGCCCTCGACACCCTCGACGCGGGCGACGACTCCGCCGACCTGCGGGCCGTCTTCGCCTCGTCCTACGGCGCGCTCAGCGAACCCGCGCGCCGGCTCTTCCCCCTGCTCGGCCTGCACGCGGGCCCCGACATCGGCCTGGCCGCGGCGGCCGCCCTGGCCGGGGCCGCGCCGCACGAGGTCAGCCGGGCCCTGACCGAACTGGTCCGCTCGCACCTGGTGACCGCCCACCGGCCCAACCGCTACACGATGCACGACCTGCTGAGCGCCTACGCCGCGGAGCTGGCCGCGGCGGACCCGGCGAGCCGATCCGCCTTCGAGCGCCTGGTCGACCACTACCTGCACACCGCCCACGCCGCCGACCGGCTGCTGTCCCCCCACGGCGAGCCGATCGCCCTGGCACCGGCCCTGCCGGGCGCGGCGCCCGTCCAACCGGCCGACCACCAGGGCGCCCTGGCGTGGTTCGCCGCCGAACGCGCCGTGCTGACCTCCCTCGTGGCACAGGCCCGCCACACCGAACTGCACGCCAAGACCTGGCAACTGGCGGCCGTCCTCCCCACGTTCCTGGCACGACGCGGCCTCTGGGACGAGCTCACCGCGACACAGTACGCCGGGCTCGAAGCCGCGACCGCCCTTGCCGACCGCTCGTACCAGGCACGCGCCCACCGCGAACTGGGCAACTCCTGCTGCGAGACCGGCCGCTTCGACGAGGCGCACGCCCACCTGGAACAGGCCCTCACCCTGTACCAGGAGCTGGGCGACACGGTCGGCCAGGCCCACACCCACCTCAACCTCGGCTGGCTGTGGGAGCGCCGGGGAGATCAGCAAAGGGGTCTGGAACACGATCTGCTCGCACTCGACCGCTTCGAGGCCGCGGACCACGAGACCGGCCGGGCCAGGGCCCTCAACGCCGCCGGCTGGGACCACGCGCAGCTCGGCAAGTACGAGGAGGCCGCCGACTTCTGCCGGGAGGCGCTCGCCCTGCAGCAACACCTCGGCGACCGCCGAGGCGAGGCGAACACCTGGGACAGCCTCGGATACGCGCTCCAGCACCTCGGCGACCACCGGCAGGCCGCCGACTGCTTCCTGCGGAGCCTGCACCTGAACGAGGAACTCGGCCACCAGTACAACCA
The DNA here is from genome assembly GCF_042749045.1 of Streptomyces sp. NPDC059008. Taxonomy (NCBI): domain Bacteria; kingdom Bacillati; phylum Actinomycetota; class Actinomycetes; order Kitasatosporales; family Streptomycetaceae; genus Streptomyces; species Streptomyces sp. NPDC059008. The sequence continues at coordinate 147,306 of NZ_JBHYJC010000003.1, forward strand.
GGCCGAGACGTTGGAGCATCTCGGCGACACCCACGAGGCCGGCGGCGACACCGCGGCGGCCCGCGCGGCCTGGCGGCGGGCAGCGGACCTCCTGCACGCCATCGGACACAACGACGCGGACCTCCACCGGCTCCGCACCAAACTCCAAAACCCTTCCTGACCAGCTCATTCAAGAGATGGACAAGGTTTGTCCAGGACCGCCCGAGCAACGTTGGCAACGCCAATACGGCACCCGGAAACGAGTAGGGAGTGTGGACGTGTACCGGAAGATGGAAGCGATGGGGAGCAGGCTCCTGGAGCGGTTCGTGCCCAAGGCCGAGGCATCCGCCGCCGGCTGCTACGTGTGCGTCACCGGCGGGCCGGGGTCCGGCTGCGCGCGGTGGAACCACACCTGGGTGAAGGACCAGTGCACGAATACGTTCATCCGCTGCGGCTGCTTCTGACGAGGCGCGGTTCTCACAGGTCATCGCCGTCCGGCCGGGTCGCGCACCGCCGCGCCGCCCGGCCGGCTCCGGCGCACCAAAGGGGTATCCGTACCGTGGACATACTCGCTGTAGCCTGCGCGTCCTGCCTTGTCGTGGTCTTCGGGGCGGCGGCGCTCGGCAAGATCCGCAGCAGGGCCGCGTTCTCCCGTTTCGCCCAGTCGCTGACCGCCATGGACCTGCTTCCGGCCGGCTGGGTGCGCGCCTGCGCCGTGCTCGTGGCGGGGGGCGAGGTGGCGGTGCTCCTCCTGCTGCTGGCAAGCCCGTTGACGGCGCCCGCGGGCGTCGTGGGGTGCGTCCTCGCCGCCGGCCTGCTGCTGGCGTTCACCGTGGGCGCCGCGCTCACCGTCATCCGACAAGTACGCGTGGTGTGCCGCTGTTTCGGGGCATCAGGCGGCCCGATGGGCCGGCTCCATGTGCTGCGCAACGGCGCGCTGACGCTGCTCGCGGCGGGGGGAGTGCTGAGCGGCGGCGGGGCCGGCGCGGTCGCACCGGCGTACACGGCGGTGGCCGTGGCCGGCGGCGCCGTCGCCGGGGCGCTGGTGACCAGGCTCGACGACCTCGTAGCGCTGTTCCGCCCGACGGTACCGGCCCGGCCGGAACACGCCCGCGACCAAGGGAACAACACCGGCCCGGCACTCCAGGGGCCGTACGGAACGAGAGGAGTGGGGAAATGGCCTTCCTGATAGCGGCAGTGGTGTTCGTCGGCACGCTGTGCACGCTGGACCTGGTGCTCACCCTGGGGGTGATCAAGCGCCTGCGGGAGCACTCCGAGCAGCTGTCCGGGGCGAGCGGGCCGGGCGGCCGGTTCGACGCCCTCGACCCGGCCGTGGGGGAGGAGGTGGGGGAGTTCGCCACCGCCACCGTGGACGGCGAACGGCTGACCCACGGCATGCTCGCCGCGGACACACTGGTGGCGTTCTTCGCCCCCGGATGCCGGCCGTGCCGGGAGAAGCTGCCGGCGTTCGTGGACCATGCGCGGGCCCTGCCCGGCGGGCGGGCACAGGTGGTGGCCGCCGTGGTCGGCGATCCCGCCGAGTCCGCCGCGTTCGTGGCCGAGTTGTCCCCGGTCGCCCGGGTGGTCGTCGAGGAGGGGCCCGACGCACCGCTGAGCGCCGCGTTCCGGGCGCGCTCGTACCCCACGCTGCTGCGGGTGTCCCCGGACGCCGACGGCACGGTCCGGGTCACCGCCAACCGCATGGCGCTGGACCGACCGGTCACCGCGGCGCGATGACGGACACCGACGTCACACCGCGCGGACGCCGGGTGACCCGGGGCACGGGGGCCCGGGTCACCACGGCGTGGTCGCTCGCGGTCAAGGCGGCGCCCGGCACCCTGGCGGCCTTCGTGCTCCTGACGCTGGCGACCGGCGGGCTGCCGGTCGCCACGGCCCTGCTGACCAAACTGGTGCTGGACCACCTGGTCGCCGGTGCTTCGTCCGGGACCCTGACCGGACTGGGGCTCTGCCTCGGCGCGGCCGGTGTGGTGGCCGGGGCGGCCCCGCAGATCAGCCAGTATCTGCGTGCGGAGCTCGACCGCCGGGTCGGACTGCTCATGCAGGACCGGCTGTTCACCGCCGTGGACGGGTTCGTCGGACTGGAACGGTTCGAGGACCCCCGCTTCCTGGACCGGCTGCGGCTGGCCCAGCAGGCCGCCGGCGGCACCCCCAACGAAACCGTCTCCGGGGCACTGGGCATCGTCCGGGCCGTCGTCACCCTCACCGGGTTCGTCGGCTCGCTGCTGGTGCTCAGCCCCGTCCTGACCGGGCTGGTGCTGGTGGCCGGAGTGCCGGTGCTGCTCGCGGAGATCGCGCTGTCGCGACGGCGGGCGCGGATGGTGTGGGACATCGGCCCCGCCGAGCGGCGCGAGCTGTTCTACAACGACCTGCTCTCCAGCATGGAAGCCGCCAAGGAGGTGCGGCTGTTCGGCATCGGGGGCTTCCTGCGCGGGCGGATGCTGGCCGAGCGGCGCACGTCCGACGCCGCCAAGCGGGCGGTGGACCGGCGGGAGGTCCGCGCCCAGGCGGGGCTCGGGCTGCTCGCCGCGCTGATCTCCGGCTGCGGGCTCGTATGGGCGGTGGGCGCGGCGCGGTCCGGAGGCCTGTCGGCCGGAGACGTCACCCTGTTCGTGGCCGCGGTGGCCGGTGTGCAGGGCGCGCTCGCCACGCTCGCGCTGGAGGTCGCCCGCACGCACCAGGCCCTGCTGATGCTCGACCACTACCTGGCGGTGACCACCGCGGGTCCCGATCTGCCGCTCGCGGCGGCGCCCCGGCCGCTCCCCGCCCTGAGCGGCGGAATCGAACTGCGCGACGTGTGGTTCCGGTACTCCGACGCGCACCCCTGGATCCTGCGCGGGGTCAGCCTGCACATCCCCCACGGCCGGGCGCTGGCGCTCGTCGGGCTCAACGGAGCCGGGAAGTCCACGCTGGTGAAGCTGCTGTGCCGGTTCTACGACCCCACCCGCGGAGCGATCCTGTGGGACGGGGTGGACCTGCGCGAGGTGGACGTCGCCGCGTACCGCCGACGCCTCAGCGTGGTGTTCCAGGACTACATGCACTACGACATGACGGCGGCGGAGAACATCGCCCTGGGGGACCTGGACGCACTCCACGACGACCGGCGGCTTCGCGCCGCCGCCGAACGGTCCGGCATCCACCAGAAGCTGGCCGGCCTGCCGCACGGCTACCGCACCCTCCTGTCACGGATCTTCTTCACCCGGCCCGAGGGGGACGGGGCGCAGAGCGGGGTGATGCTCTCCGGCGGACAGTGGCAACGGCTGGCGCTGGCCCGCGCGTTCCTGCGCGAGGGGCGGGACCTGATGATCCTGGACGAACCCTCGGCCGGGCTCGACGCCGCGGCCGAGCACGAGATCCACGCCGCCTTGTGCGGCCACCGGGGCGAGCGCACCGGCCTGCTGATCTCCCACCGGCTCAGCGCGGTACGTGACGCGGACCGGATCGTCGTGCTCAAGGACGGTCTCGTCGCCGAACAGGGCAGCCATGACGCGCTGATGGCGCTGGACGGCGAGTACGCCCGCCTGTTCACCCTGCAGGCGGCCGGTTACCGGACGGACGGCGAGCCGGTGGGCGCCGAGCCCGGTGCGGCGGCGCCATGAGCACGGCGTCATGGGCCCTGGCGGGGGGCGTACCGGTGCTGGCGGCCTTCGTCCTCGTCCTGACCGCCACCGCGCTGCGGCGCCGGCTGGTCGCGGTTACCGTACGCGGAGCGAGCATGGAACCGGCCTACCGGGACGGCGACCGCGTCCTCGTACGGCGCGGGCGCCTGCCGGCACCGGGCCAGGTCGTCGTGGTGACGGACCTTCCGGACACCGGCCCGACCGCCGACCCGGCCACCGCCCCGGTACGTGCCGCCCCGGTACGTGCCACCGCGGCCCGCGCGGTGCCGGGTCCGGCGCTGGTGATCAAACGCGTGGCCGCGGTGCCCGGGGACCCCGTGCCCCGCGACCGGGTGGCCGCGCTGGCCGGTGTACCGGAGCGGTATGTGCCCCGCGGACAGCTGGTCCTGCTCGGGGACAACCCGTCGGCCAGCTTCGACTCCCGCCACCGGGGCTACTTCCCGGCCGCGTGCGTCGTGGGAACGGTGTGGCGCTCGCTTCCCGGCTGACCGGGGTTCGGCAGTGCCCCGCCGAACCCCACCGCGGCACCGCGGCACAGCCGGCCGGCTACTTCGCCTGCTGCACCCGCGCCACGATCTTCTTGGTCAGATCGAGGCCGGCGGCGCCCATGTCACTGGACTGGACGCTGTAGAAGGTCGTGACGACGACGTTCCCGACGCGAGTCGCCACCAGCGTGGTGCCGCCCTCCCACTCAGGTGCGGAGAGCTCGGCCTTGAGGGTCTGGTCGCCCACCTTCGGCACGGTCGTGGTCTTGATCGTCACCGAGGCCGTGGTGTCGCCGGAGGTGTCCTTGAAGTGCGCGCAGTGCTTGAGGACCTGTCCCAGGCGCTTCATGACCGTCTGCGCGTCCGTGCCCCGGAAGCTGTCGAGCTCCTGGTTGAACTCCTCCTGGGCGGCGTTGACGAAGTCGCCCTGCGCGAAGGCGGCGCCCTCGATGCCACTGGTCTGGATCCAGGCGCTGGCCTCCAGCTTCGGGCAGGCGCTCGCCAGGTCGACGGGCTTCTTCGACGACGCGGCGGCCAGGGTGCCCCCGGAGTCGCGGGTGGCCTCCGGGTCGGCCTTGTAGCCCTTGGGCAGCACCCCGACCGGAAGCAGCAGGGACTTCAGCCGGGTGCCGTTGAGCAGCGGGGTCTTGGAGGCACCGGCACCGGCCGACGGGGCGGACGATTCCTTCGAGGGGCTGCCGGAGCCACCGGAGCAGGCGGTGAGGGCGAGCGGCAGGACAGCGGTCGTGGCGACCGTCACCAAGGCACGACGAAGCTTCATGAAGCCTTCTTCTTGATCAGATAACGCACTCAGGAAAGGAAGAGGGCCGTCGCGGTATGGGGGTGCGCGGTGCGGCAGGCGCTGATCGTAAGGCCGTGCGGCCGGGTCGCCCAGCGCTCCGCCGCAGGCCGGCGGGTGGGCGGCCGGCGAACCGCAGGGGAGGATCTCGGTGAAACCGGGCAGTTGCCCCTGCTTTTCGAGAATTTCCTATGGCAACCATCACGCCGCCAGAGCGCCCGGCCCAGGCACCCGGTCGCGGTGTCAGTGGCCGCTGCCATGATGCCCGCGACATCGACGGCAGGGGAGCGGAACATGGTGGAGCAGGCAATACGGCCGATGGTCGAGGCGATCGCCGCGAAGGCGCCGTACGGCTGGACCGAGGCGGTGCTGCACAGCCGGGCAGGGCGGGGCGGCAGCTCGGTGACCGGCGGATACACCGTGCGGGGGGAGTACCGGAACACCGGCATGCCCCACCCCTACGAAGAACTCATGGCGCTGGGCGAGACGCTCCGCACGGACCGTGGCTGGGATCCCGTCAGCCTTGAGCTCCGGTGCCGGCCGTCCGGTGAGTACCGGCTCGTCGTCTTCCACGACGCCGTCACGTGGATGACCGGTGGGGGCAGCGGCTTCCACGTGGTCCTGGACGGCGACTACCGCCTGCCCCAGCCCGGCCGGCATCAGCAGCCCGGCACCGCCGCACCGGCCGGCGCCCCCGAGCCGGCCGCGGCCCGCTTCCACACCTACCTCCAGCGGCGCGCCGAGATCCTGGGACACCCCGAAGAACTGCCCCCGCCCGCCACTCCCGCCGCCCTCGACGACGCCGAACGCCGCCTCGGCCGCCGCCTGCCCGCCGACCTGCGGGCGAGGGGCCCGTCTATGTCGCGGACTCGATCACCTCCCTCCTGGGCCGGTATCTGGAACTGCTGGACCAGGGCGCATACGAGAAGGACGGCGACCACCTCCGCCTGCTGTCGCCCACCTGCGATCCCACCCCCCAGCGCATCATCGGCGCGATCCCCGACGAGGTCCCGCCCACCCTCCAGGCGATCCACCTCAACGACGCCACCGGCCTCGTCGACCTCGCCCCGCTCACCGCCGCCCCCCCACCTCCGCCTGCTGCACCTGAACCGCTCCACCGCCGCCGACCTGACGCCGGTGCGCGAACTCCCCGTCGAATCACTGCGCCTCACCCTCGCCGACGGCGATCTGACCCCGCTCGCGGGCCACCGCCACCTCACCTCCCTCGACCTGAACACCACCGCCCCGGTCGACCTCACCCCGCTGCGCACCACCCACCAGCTGCGCGGCCTCGACCTCTCCGGAGCCGAGGTCCCCGAGCCGGGGGCCCTGGCCGACCTGCCGGACCTCCGCTATCTGGCCCTCACCGGACGCCAGTGGACCGCCTTGCTGGACGAGGGCAAGGTGCCACCCACCCTGGCCGCCGCCCGCCTGGCCGACGCGGACGCCACCTTCGACGACGCCCTTGCCTGGGCGGCCCGCCTCGGCCTCGACACCGACGACGCCCTCCGCGTCACCGGCACCCTCAAGACCGCCGACGGCGACGAGGGCGGTTCGGGGTTGCGGTCGTGATCTGATGCGCCTCCTTCCCCGGGGATGCGGGGCGGCATTGTGCCCGTAGGGAAGCGTGATCGCCACCGGTATCAGAAAGGTCCGCTCGTCCCGGTGGTGATCTGACGCCCTGCCAACTTCCTTGCGCATATGCCGGATACGCTCCCGCAGGTCGTCCTACGATCTTCTATTCCCATGGGTTGAGGGTGCTAATGGTCCGGAAGAAGTCGCTGTCGAGATTGCCTTCCGTGGCGGTTTACGCGTGGCTCATACCAGTAGTTGCGTCCGCGATCGTGGTGAGCCTCGTCGGATCGTCGGCGCTCACCGCGGCACTGTGGATCGGTGTGCCGGCGGTGGTCGCGGTGACCGTCACCGCGAGCGTGGCCGCACATCGGAGCCGGCAGGCCGTCGCGTTGGAGGAAGGCGGCCACGCGCAGACGGTCGCGATGGCACGGCAGCAGGAGGCGACCGTACGGCTGGCCGACAACCTGGTGCCGGACATGCTGACGCGGCTGCGGCTGAACGAGGCTCCCGAGGAGGTGCTCAACTGGCTCACCGTACGGTGGGCGGACTCCTACAACGGTCTGCCCCCCGAGTTCCAGGCGGCCCACTGGTCGGTGCTGCGCACCGTGATCGACGCCGTCGACGCGGAGGAAGGGCTGCGGGACTCCGCGCAGCGGTCGCTGGTGAACCTGTCCCGGCGCGTGCAGGCGATCGTGCATCAGCAGGCGCAGGAGCTGCGGGAGATGGAGGACCGCCACGGACGGTCGCCCGGTGTCTTCGGCGACCTGCTGCGGATCGACCACAACACCGCGCTGATCGGCAGGCTCGCCGACTCCATCGCCGTTCTCGGCGGCGCCCGGCCCGGCCGCCAGTGGAACCGGCCGGTGCCGCTGTACAGCGTGCTGCGTGGTGCGATGTCCCGGATCGTCGGCTACGAGCGGGTCGACCTGAGTCCCGCCACAGATGTCGCCGTCATCGGCCCGGCCGTCGAGCCGCTCATCCACGCCCTGGCCGAGCTGCTGGACAACGCGACGCGCTATTCGCCGCCGCACACCCGCGTCCATCTGACGGCGGCGGAGGTGCAGTCCGGGATCGCGGTGGAGATCGAGGACGGCGGCGTGGGCATGAGCGAGTCCGCCCGTCGACGCGCCGAGCAGATGCTGGAACAGGCACAGCAGGGCATCGACCTCGGCGACCTGGGGGAGACCCCGCGGCTCGGTCTCGCGGTGGTGGGCAGGCTGGCCCAGGCCTACGGCCTTCAGGTCGCCCTGCGCACGTCCGCCTATGGCGGCGTACGGGCCGTGCTCATCGTCCCGCAGCAGCTGATCACCACGGTGGCCGAGGCCTCGGGTGTGGCGCACGGGATCGGCACCTTCTCCGGCCCCCGGGTGGCGGGTGGAACGCCGCAGTCGCTCCCCCGCCAGTCCATGAAGCCGCAGGCCGCGGACCACCACACCGAGACGGCGCCGGCGGTCGAGCGTACGGCGAACGGTCTGCCGCAGCGACGCCGCAGAACGCGGGTGGCGGAGGCGGCGGAACCCACTGCAAGCACACGTCAAGCGGAGCCAGCACCACAACGAGCGCCGGGAGAGTGGCTGGTCGCGTTCAAGGACGGCCTGACGGGCGACGGCAACAGCGGTAGCGACGACGCCGCCGCGCCGAGAGGAGAACAGTGAATCAGCGGCAGGCCAACCTGGACTGGATGCTCAAGGATCTGGCGGAGAGCGTGCCGCAGACCCGCAACGTCGTGGTGTTGTCCGCGGACGGGCTGCGCATGGGCCAGCACGGTGGCGACACCGACGCGGCCGACCGGCTGGCCGCCGCCTGTTCGGGGCTGCAGAGCCTGGCGGGCGCGGTGGGCGCCGAGCTGCCCCAGGCGGGCAGGATGAAGCTGGTGGTCATCGAGATGGACGGCGGCTTCTTCTATCTGATGGCCGCCGGCGCGGGTGCCTACCTCGCGGTACTGGCCGACGAGGGCGTGGACGCCGGGCTGATGGGCCAGCGCATGCGCGACCTGATCATCCGGCTCGGAGAACACATCACGAGTCCGCCCCGCAGCGACGGGCAGGTCAGGTGAACGACTCGGACCAGGACGGGATGGATGACGTCCCGGAGCGTCTCTATGTCATCACCGGTGGCCGCGCATCCGCCTCCAACCGCCTCGACCTCGTCACCCTGATCGTGGCCAGGACCGGTCCCACCCCCGGGACCCAGCCGGAGCACGCGGCGATCCTGAGGCTGTGTCAGTCTCCGCTCTCGGTGGCCGAGATATCCGCCTACACCGGTCTGCCGGTGAGCGCCGTGACCGTATTGATCAGCGATCTCCTGGACGAGCAGAGGGTGCTCACGCGCGCACCGGTGCCGCCTGCAGAGCTCCCCGACATCTCACTTATCGAGAAAGTGATCGATGGACTTCAAAAACTCTGAGCCCATGGCGCCGCTCAGTGAGGAACGGCTGCCGCAGACGGCGTCGGCCGCGGTCAAGATCGTGGTGGTGGGCGGTTTCGGGGTCGGCAAGACGACCCTGGTCGGTTCGGTGAGCGAGATCCGGCCGCTCACCACCGAGGAGACGATGACGCAGGCCGGCGTCGGCATCGACGATCCCGCGGGCGTGGAGCGCAAGACGGCGACCACCGTCGCGATGGACTTCGGTCGGATCAGCATCAGCGACGAGCTGGTCCTGTATCTGTTCGGCACCCCTGGGCAGGAGCGGTTCTGGTTCCTGTGGAACGGCCTGTTCGAAGGGGCCCTGGGTGCGGTGGTGTTGGTAGACACCCGCCGCCTGGAGGTCAGCTTCGATGTGATGGGCCGCCTGGAGGAGAGCGGGGTCCCCTTCGTCGTCGCGGTCAACTCCTTTCCGGGCGCCCCGGTGCATTCGCTGGAGGAGCTCCGCGCCGCCCTCGACCTTCCTTCGGGCGTTCCCCTCCTGGCCTGCGATGCCCGGCGCCGTGACTCCAGCCGCGACGTCCTGATGACCCTCATGCACTACCTCCACTCCCTTGTCGTATCGGAGATCTCATGAGCACGACTCCCCTCCCGCCACCCGGGTGTCCGGCCCACGGTCTCGGCCCGGACGGCCTGCAGCGCCTGTACGGCGTGGAAGCCGAGCGGGACCCCATGCACCTGTACGAGAAGCTGCGCGCGGAGCACGGCGCGGTGGCACCCGTGCTGGTCCACGGGGACCTGCCGGCCTGGCTGGTCCTCGGCCACAACGAGAACCTCGAAGTGGCCCGCAACTCCAGCCGCTTCGCCCGTGACCCGCGGACCTGGCGCGCCGCGCAGGAGGGGTCGGTGGTCCCCGAGGAACACGCGCTGGGACCGATGGTGACCTGGTGGCCGGTGATCAACTTCAATGACGGCCCGGTCTTCGAGCGGTTGCGAGGCGCGGTGCTGGAGTCCCTCCAGCGCTTCGACCGGCGCGGGATCCGCCGGTATGTGATGCGCTTCGCCCACCAGTTGATCGACGACTTCGTGGCGAACGGCCGGGCCGATCTCGTGGCGGAGTTCTCCAGCCAGTTGCCGATGCTGGTGATGACGCAGCTGATCGGGGCACCGGACGAGCACGGCCCGAGGCTCGTACGGGCGGTCCCCGACATGCTGGAGGGCTCGGACACCGCCCTCGCCAGCGACGAGTACGTCACGACCATGCTGTACCAGCTCGTGGAGACCAAGAAGGCCGCCCGCGGCCACGACCTCACGTCCTGGTTGCTGGACCACCCCGCGGAGCTGACGGACGTCGAGGTGCTGGCGCATGTGCGGGTGATCCTGGTCGCGGCCTATGCGACGACGGCCAACCTGATCGCGAACACCCTGCGGATGGTGCTCACCGACCCGCGCTTCCGCGCGAACCTCTCGGGTGGCCGTATGACGCTCCCGGACGCCCTGGAGCAGGTGCTGTGGGACCAGCCTCCCATCAACACCGTCCTGGGGCGCTGGGCGACGGCGGACACCGTGCTGGGCGGGCAGGAGATCAAGCGCGGTGACATGCTGCTGCTCTCCCTGGCCGCGGGCAACGTCGATCCGGAGATCCGGCCGGACCTCTCGCAGCCGGTCCACGGCAACCGCTCGCACCTGGCGTTCAGCGCCGGCCCGCACGAGTGCCCCGGTCAGGACATCGGCCGGGCCATCGCCGACACCGGCATCGAGGTGCTGCTGGCGCGCCTGCCCGACATCGAGTTGACCGTGGACGACGCTGAACTCAGTCGCCGGGGCACGCTGATGTCCCAGCAACTCGTGGCGCTGCCGGTGTCGTTCACCCCCAAGCACGTCGGCCCGGCGCCCGCCGCAGCTCCCGCGCCCGGCCCGATGCCGTTCCCCGCGCCCGCCACGGCGGTTCATGTGGCGCCACCGCCCCGGACCCGGCAGTTGTGGCCGTGGCTGGGACGCCTGTTCCGCCGGCGCTGAGCCCGTCGAGTGGGGCCCGCAGCTTCCACCGCTGCGGGCCCCTCTCGCTGTCCCGTACCCGGTTCTCCCGGACCGTTCACCGGTCCAACTGCCGCCACCACCACGCCAGCGCGGGCAGGGGAGGCGGCTCGGTGCCCGGGATGCTCGGGGTGTCGCTCCAGACGACTCCGAAGGACGCTCCTTCGACGGGCAGCCTGTTGCGGTTGCGGGGACTTGCGTAGCGGGGAGCGACGTCCTGCCAGGCGATGCTGCCGGCGATGTAGTGCTCCAGCGAATCGAGGTAGCGGCGAAGCGGTCCGTCCGCTTCCCGTGCGAGCTGTGCCCGCAGCCGGAGGAAGAGCGTCATCACCCGGTCCCGCAGGGCGACCGCCTCGGCGACGGCCTCCCGGGGCGTGCAGCCGCGCTCATGGGCGAGGACGTTGATCAGGTTCTGTTCCCACGGTTCCTGGTCATCGTCCTTGTTGTACGAGAAGAGGTCGTTGTCGGCGCTGACGATGAACCCCGCGGCGTCGGTCAGGGCCTGGACCGGCGCCGAGTAGAGGGTGTCGGGCGGCAGCCGCGTCCCGTTCGCCGCGTCGGCCCAAGTGAGGCTGAAGCGGGTGCCGTTGGCGAGCGCACCGAGGCCCGCGTAGTCGTTGAGGTTCGGCATACGGCCGCGTTCGGCGTTGGCGGTGCGCCAGCCGGCCCCGATCAGCCAGTCCCGGGCCCCCTCCGTGAACCTGCGCAGCTGGAAGGGGGTGAGCAGGTCGCGGGTCCGTGTGACGAGGTCGTCGAGTGCCGTCGTGAGCGGCCCGGGAGGAAGCAGCGCGCAGCCGGGGGTCTCCAGCGCGCGGGCGAGTCGGGCGCCGTGGTCGGTGATGTCGGCCGTGCTGGTGGTCGCGGGCCCGGCGTCCTGCCAGTCGTCGATCGCGTTGGCCCAGTAGTTCCACAGGGTGAACGTCAGCACATGCTCGACGTCGCCGAAAGGGATGATCCGGCAGGAGAAGTCGGTGCTGTGGGTGGCCAGACCCCAGGCGCGCTCGGTGGCGTCGGCGTAGATGCCGAAGTCGTCGAGCCACGCCAGGGCCCGCCGCTCGATCTCCTTCGCCTCGGTGTGCAGCCGGGCGCCGAAGGGGCAGAAGAACGGCGGGAGTTGCCACCCGATGCGGGAGGGGTGCCCGTGCTCGGGAACCATGGTCAGCCCCCGAGCCGGAAGAGCAGCAGCCGGGTCTCCACGGCGTGGTCGCGCCAGATGCGGAAGAGCTTGCCGTGGGCGATGGCGCTCTCCTGGAGCCGTGGCAGGGACCACGCGGCCTGTGGCCCCCCTTGTTCGATGCGGGTCAGCTCGGCGGTGTTCCACGCCATCGACTGCAGCCAGAACTCGCTGACTCCGTCCGTGACGTCCTCGTCCTGCTCCAGTTCGAAGCCCGCTTCCTTCGCGGCGATGATGTACTCGGTGAGGGTGCCCAGCCGGGTCTTGTAGTAGCCGTTGATCCAGTCGACCCATTCAGGACGGCAGATGAAGTGCTCCTGGATGCCGAACCAGCCCCCGGGTCGCAGTGCGCGGGCCACGACCTGGAACAGCCGTCCGCGATCCATGTAGCCGGAGCTCTCGTTCGCGTACGCGGCGTCGTACCTGCGCTGCTCGGACAGTTCGTGGACGTCCCCCAGCCGCGGGGTGACCCGTTGGCCGACGCCGGCCTCACGTGCGAAGGACTTGATGACCGGGATGTGCTCGGCCGCGACGGTGAGGCCGGTGACGTGTGCGCCGTGCTCCTGAGCCCAGTACAGAGAGCCGCCCCCCAGTCCGCAGCCGATGTCGAGCAGATGCGCCGGGGGCGGGCCGCCGGCCGCCCACGAGCGGGCCGCGTGCGCCACGATCGCCTCCTGCGCCGCGACGATGCGTCTCTTGAGGACGCGCTGCGGGACGGTCGTGTTGAGCGTGACGGCCGGGTCGAAGAGACCGACATGGAAGTGCACCCGCGGCCCCGGGCCGTACTTGTGGAGTATGTCGGCCGTCTTCCGCCTGTAGTACAGCGGCACCGCGCTCTCGTCGAACGCCTGGTCGTCTGACATCGGCCGAATGGCTAGGTCACCGTTTCTCTTCATGGGCTCTCCGGGGCGTACGGGGTGTGCGTGGGAGACCGGACCACACTGCCCACAACGGGCCAGATCAATTCGGTTTTGAATCATCTCGCCACCAGGTGAGACATATTCGTGATCATGATTGCAGGTTTACCGGTGCCTGGTGGAGCAGTCGCACGAGACCCACCGCGTGAGCAGTGGCTCCGGCACCAACATCGAGGGTGGCGCGCCGAGTTGACCGGTTTCCGCTACATGGTTCTCACCGCTTCCACGATGGGTGTGCGGGCCGGATCGCCCGGCTCTCACCTACGGATCGAGTGTTGTTGAACCAGCGGACTGACTGTGCAAGCCCACCACTCTAAGGGCAGGAACGCGCCGTTGGAGGGTGTCCGTGCTCCCGAACACCACCGTGCGCCCCCCGGGGCCGAACCCGCCGATGTGAGCGCCGTTGCCCGGCGGGCTCCCGCGGCCCACCCCTCCCGAACGATCACCCGCACCTGCGGGTGACGCCCCTCACCAGCGGTTGACGGTGCGGGGAGCGAACGGTCGCAGAGCTGTCGAGCCCGGCCGTCCGGAGCGGTTTCGGTGCCGTGGTGACGATCGCTAGGGCGTGTCCGATGGGTCAGGGTCGGATAGGCCCTAGCCGTACGCCACCCAGAACTCGATCAAGAGGGCGAAATAGCCGCCGGGGGCGCTCGACACCGGCTCGAAACCCGTCCATGTGCCCATGTGGGCAGGCAGGGCGGGCGAGTTGGCGTGGATCACCGTCGTCGGCAGCCACTGTCCGCGGAGCAGTAGGTAGAAGTAGGGGAAGAACAGGGTGATGAGCGCGGGGAGGGCGGCCGTCGCCGCCAGCAACGCGACCGTCGTCAGGCCCGAGATCCGCTCCTGCGGCACATAGGACCACTGCCCTCGCCAGGTCGAGGAGAGCGTCACGGGAATCCACAGCACCGAGATCGCCACACCGGCCCACAGGAGCGACAGCACCGACGCCACCGCACAGTGCGTACGGAACCGGGACGCGGACACCCTGCGCGTCGCCACGAGGTTCCCCATGCGCACCAGGTGCACGACCAGCGGGACGGTCACCGCGACCAGAAGGGTGCTCTGGACCTGCAACGGCCGCAACACCACGGCCACCAGCGCGAAGCCGGGAAAGAAGGCGGTGATGTTCCGGCACGACATGACGAAGTAGCGCACCCAGGTCGGCGCGAGATAGCGCTCGGTGATGACCGGCGTCGGGGGGAGGACCTTGCCCGCCGTCTCGGCTTCGGGGGACCGCAGCGCGGCCAGGAGCTGGAACAGGCTGTCGGGGCGCCGTTCGCGGAAGTCCAGCCACTGATGCCGTCGCAGTTCCGCCGCGTCGGGCGGCAGGCGGACGGCGTCCAGGAGGACGCAGATCGCGCGGGGCCCCAACTGCCGTATCGCACGCGCCGTCTCTTGCCAGGGGGCCTGTGAACTGACCAGCACCAGGACCCACCGTGCCGGAGACGCGCCCGCCGCCATGCCCGCCTGCCGGCACGCCACCCTGAGGTGGTGGGCGACGGCCTCCTCCGCCGGCGCCGGACTCCACACCTCGACCGTCACCGGTACGTCCCCGTCCGGCACCGGCAGCGCGGCCAGGCGCTCACAGAGGCTCTTCCACCGGCTCAGAAAGACCACATCCGCGCCTCGCGGCAGGGCGGAGGTGTCCAGCGCGGGGTACGCGTCCCAGGCCGCGAGGAACTGCCGCCACTCCACGGCGAACTGCTGGTGCGCGCGCCGCCTCGTGATGATCCGGGTGCGGTGATGGTCCCCGTCCGCCCCGGTGGGCAGCCACAGATGCAGCGTGCGCGACCACCCGACCACGACCGCGCCGGCCGCCGCGCACACCACCGCGGCCGCCAACGGCGCTCTGAGCATCGCCAGGGCGGCGCTCACCTCGGGCGGGGTCGGGAAGATCAGCTCCGTGACGGCGGCATTCCGCAGCTCCCCGGCCTGCATGACGAGCCCGACACCGCCCAGGAGGATCGATCCCGCGCCCACGGTCGCGACGAAGCCGATCGCCAGCGCCCGGCGGCTGCTTCGGCGCCGCAACAGCCGCAGGCCCGGGATCAGGACACAGGGCACCAACGGCGCCGCGAGAGCGGTCAGACCCAGCAGGCCGAACATCGTCCCCTGCCAGCGATGGGTGCGTAGCACCTCCAACGCGCTGCCCCGGTCCACCCAGGGAACGTCGTTGTCGAAGGGGCTCCACGCCAGGCGCACGACCGCGAGGTCCAGGCCCACCAAGAGCACGATCGCCCACACCAGGGCGACCGAGGCGAGCGCCGACAGCACCACCGTCGCGGCCACCGGGGCGGGCATCCGGCCGGGCAGGCCGAAGCGGTTCGGCCGGGGGGCGGCGACACCCGGTCCGGTGCGCGCCTGGGCCATCGCCTCCGCGAGTCCGGCGGCGCGCTCCCAGAACCGGGTGCGCAGGTCGTGTACGGGGAAGCCGGCGAGCTCCGCCGGGAGGTCGACGGCTTCGACGACACCGATGCGAATCGGGATGCCGCGCTCCAGGGCCCGGGTCCATTCGCGCCGCACATATGTCGAGGCGAGGGCCGCCGGCGAGGCCAGCAGGAGCAGGGCGTCGGCGTGGTCGAGGCTCTCGTCCAGGGCCCTGGCCCAGTCCGTGCCCGGCCGCAGCCGCTGCACATCGAACCAAGGGTCCAGCCCGACCTGCGACCTCAGCGTCGCGGTCACCGCCTCGGCGAAGTGGAATTCACGCCGCGAGTAGCTGACGAACACCGTCGCCGCCCGCCGCGCGCCGTCCCCCTCGTCCCCGCCCCCGACCACCCCCTCATGATGCCCATGGGACCTCGGCTGTCAACGAGCCCGCGGCAGGGCCCTCTCCTGACCGCGACCCCCGCGGGTCAGAAGGCCGTGTGGGTGAACCAGTGGTCGAGCGTGGTGACTTCGCCCGAGACGTCGAAGGCGGCGTCCTGGTACGACCGCCGCTTGTAGAGCAGCAGCAGGAGGTCCGACGCCTGCCCCCGTACCACCGTCTGCGCCTCGGCCGGAGCGGCGTCGGCCGAGGCCCGCGGCAGCAGGCGGAAACCGTCCGGCTCCAGTCGCACCCGCCACTCCTCGCCGGTGCCGCCGTCGGCGTCCGCACACCGGAAGGCGATGGTCTCGCCGTTGCCGCGCAGCTTCGCCACAGCCGGGGCGAAGAAGCCCGCGGAGGGCAGGTTGACGAGGAACTCGTCCCCCCCGTCCGCCGCCAGCGCGGGTTCGATGTCCGACTCCCGGCCGACGGCCCGCTCCGCGTCCACGCGGTGCACCAGGGTCTCGAACAGCATCCGGCGGGCCCAGAACCGTGCGTGCTGGTCCGCGCCCCAGGCCCACATCGGCGCCTGGGGATCGGTCCTGCCCAGCACGTCGGCCACCGCGGGGACACCCGCGGCCACCCAGTCGGCATAGTCCGCCGCGCGCTCGGGCAGCCCCAGCTCCACATCGCGGCTGCGCGGAGGCTCCTGCACCAGCTGGGTCAGCAGAGCGGAGAACCAGCGCTGTAGCGCTCCCACATGCCGGGTGAGCTCGGCCAGCGTCCAGTCGGGGCAGGAGGGCACGGGGGTCGTGGGGTCGGCGCCCTTGACCACGTCGGCGAAGCGCAGGGTCTCCCGCTCGATCGCCTGCCGGTAGGTGTCGTACGGAAGAGGGTGCCCCGCCCGGCTCGTCGTCTCCATCTGCTGCCGCCCTTTCTGTTCCGCGGCTGCGTTCCGCGGCGCGGATCGTGTCGTGGTCAGTGTGGGTGCTGGAGTGCACTCGAAGGCAAATCCCACCGCCGGGGGAGCGGGCGCACTGTCGAGGTGGTCCGGCGGGCGTGGCCCCCCGCTTCGAGTGCCTTCGGTGCGCGACATGATCTTCACTGCACGTAACGGAGAGTTCCGAATAGTGGGCGTTCACGTCATACGTGCAACGTGTCCCCTCAGACTCGTGCGGCTCACCGAACGTCTCAAGCAATGAACAGGCACGACCATGAGTCGGACAGTCACCCGGTCCACCCCGGACTCCCCGCAGGCCGTGCAGAGCGGCGAACCCGTGTTGTCGCACGGCCTCAAGCAGCGCCATCTGTCGATGATCGCACTCGGCGGGGTGATCGGCGCGGGGCTCTTCGTGGGCTCCGGCGCCGGCATCGCGGCGGCCGGTCCGGCCATCGTCCTGCTCTTCGTGGGTGCCGGCGCGCTGGTCATGCTGATCATGCGCATGCTCGGCGAGATGTCCGCGGCCCGGCCCTCCACCGGCTCGTTCTCGGTGCACGCCGAGGAGGAGCTCGGCTCCTGGGCGGGGACCACCTCGGGCTGGATGTACTGGCTGATGCTCTGCGCCGGTGTGGCCGCCGAGGCCACCGCGGCCGGCGCGATCATGCACACCTGGGTGTCGTTCGTCCCCGCCTACGGCTGGGTGGCGATCTTCATGGCGTTCTTCTGCGCCAGCAACCTGACCGCGGTCAAGAACTTCGGCGAGTTCGAGTTCTGGTTCGCCGCCATCAAGGTCGCCACCATCGTCGCCTTCCTGGTGCTGGGTGTGCTCGGCATCCTCGGGGTGTTCGGCAGCGCACCCGGCACCGGCCATCTCACCGGCCACGGCGGCTTCTTCCCGACCGGCGCGGCCGGACTCGCCGCCGGGCTGCTGACCGCCATCTCCGCGTTCGCCGGTCTGGAGACCGTCACCATCGCGGCGGCGGAGTCCGACCACCCGAGCCGGAACGTGGCCCGTGCCGTCCGCACCGCCGTCTGGCGCATCGCCGTCTTCTACATCGGCTCCATGGCCGTGGTCGTCACCCTGGTGCCGTGGAACGACCCGAAGGTCGCCACGGACGGCCCGTACGTCACCGTGCTCGACCGGCTCGGCATCCCGGCGGCCGGCACCATCATGCAGATCGTGGTGCTGGTGGCCCTGCTCTCGGCGATGAACGCCAACATCTACGGCTCGTCGCGGATGGCGTACTCCCTCGTCAACCGGGGCCAGGGCCCGCGCCTGCTGGGCAGGGTCACCAAGGGTGTGCCGATGGCGGCCGTGCTGGCGTCCTGCGTGTTCGGCTTCGCGGCGGTGATCGCCGGCATCATCTGGCCGACCACCGTGTTCGCCTGGCTGCTGAACATCGCCGGCTGCTCGGTGCTGGTCGTCTGGTCCGTCGTCTGCCTCACCCAGCTGAGGATGCGCCGCCGTCTGGAACGCGAGGCGCCCGAGCTGCTCTCGGTGCGGATGTGGGGCTTCCCCTACCTGACCTGGCTCGCGTTCGCCGCCATCCTCGGCGTTTTCGGCGTCATGGCCGCCAGTTCCGACGGGCGTCATCAGCTCGCCGGTACGGCCGTCGTGGTGGCGGCGCTGGCCGGTGCGGGCCATCTCAAGCAGCGCCGCGACCGGCGGGCCGCCGCCGGCGGCTGAGAGCCGGCGGTCGAGTCACCGCGACGCATCGGTGCCCCGCGGCACGTGGCCTGGTGGCCCGTGCCGCGGGGCACCGTCGTTCTGCCGGCGGGCGTTCTGTCCGGGGAACGGTCATTCGCCAGGCATATCCAAGACCTGTGCTATTAAATCCCTAACATTGCATGGCGCGTGGGGGAGTTAATGGCTTCTTTCGAAGGTCCCCTTCTGGGGCGGGCGGCCGAGCTGGCGGAGCTGTCCCGGTTGGCGGAGTCCACCCTCGCGGGCGTGGGGCAGGCCGCCTTCGTGGTGGGGGAGGCCGGTCTCGGGAAGACCGCGATGCTGGAGCGGGCCGCGGCCGACGCACGGCGCGAGGGCGTACAGGTGCTCTCCGCGAGCGCCCCCAACCTGGCGCAGCCATGCCCGTTCGCCGTCGTCTCCAGCTGCTTGGGGCTGGAGGATTCCCCCTCGGACGACCGGCGAGCGCAGGCCGCCGAGGTCCTGCGCGGCGATGCTCGCTACGGCCTGCCGGGCGCCAGGAGCGAGGCGGCGGGGGCGGCCGCCGCCACGATCGAGGCGATGGTCGGGCTGGTCGAGGACCTGTGCGCGCAGGGGCCGCTGGCCCTGTTCCTCGACGATCTGCAGTGGGCCGATCCGGCGAGCCTGGCCGTGCTGGACAAGCTGGTGCGTTCGGTGCATCAGCTGCCGCTTCTGGTGGTCGGCGCTCATCGGCCCGTACCCGGAGCGGGGGACGTCGCCCACCTGTCACGGAGCCCGATCGCCGGCAACCGCACCCTGCTGGAACTGGCACCGCTGAACCCCGGGGACGTGGCCGCCCTGCTGGCGGACCTGTGCGGCCGGGAGGCCGGTCCGCGACTGCGGCGGATGGCCGAGGGAGCCGCCGGAAACCCGCTGTACCTCACCGAGTTGATCGCCGCGCTGCAGCGCGAGCACGCCATCGAGACCGTCGGGACCACGGCGGAGATCGCCGCCGGCTGTGCGCTGCCGCCGCTGACCGCGCTGGTGACGCACCGGCTTCGCTACCTGCGTGCGGACGTACTGCAGATGCTGCGCACCGTCTCCGTACTGGGCGCCGGTTGCACCACCGCCGAACTCGCGGCGGTCATGGACCTCCCGCCGCGCGACCTGCTGAGCGCCATGGCGGAGGCCGAGACCTCCGGCATCCTGAGGGACACCGGCCAGAGCCTGCGCTTTCGTCATGAGCTCATCCGGGACGCGCTGTACGACGCCGTCCCGGGGTCGGTCCGGACCATGCTGCACATGACAGCGGCGCAGCGTCTCGCCGAGGCCGGCGCGGCTCCTGAACGCGTCGCCGAGCACCTGCTCAACGGGGTGCCGAGCCCGGAGTTCCTGACCACATGGCTGGACGGATCCGCGGCCCGGCTCACCACCCGGGCCCCCGCCATGGCCCTGCGGCTGCTCACCACGGCACTGGAACTCGGCGACCCCGCGGACGCCGGGTACGGCAACCTCCGTCTGCACCACGCCGTCGCGCAGCTCTCCTGCGGCCATCTCGCGGAGGCCGAGGAGAGCGCCCGCTCCGCCCTGGCCAAGGCGCCCGAGCCCGGGTTGGCATCCGTGCTGCGCTGGATCGTCATCCAGGCCGCGTTCGCCCGCGGCCGACCCGACCTGGCGCTGGCGGAGGCGCGGGCCGGATGCCGGAGCCCCGGTGTCGCGGCGATCGAGCGGGTCCGGCTCCAGGCGTTCGGCGCGGTGTGCCTGTTCGCGCTGGGCGACCTCACCGAAGCCGGCGCGGTCGCCTCACGCGCCCGGTCCGCCGCCGACGAGGCCGGTGACAGCTCCGCTCTGGCCAGTACCCTGCACGTACTGGCCGCCAAGCGCTTCCTCGAAACACCGGATGCCGAAGCGGTCGAACTGGCACGGCAGGCCACCCGCCTCACCCCCGACACGATGCACCCCGCGCAGTGGCTCGGACTGCAACTCTCCCTGGTCAACTGCTACATCGATCTCGACCTCGGGCCCGACGCCCAGCGGACCCTCGCCGCGCTGCGCAGACCGGCGGAGCGCATCGGAGGGGTGTTCCTGCCCTGGTACCACCTGTCCTGCGCGCTCCTGGCGTTCCACACGGGGCGCTGGGACGACGCGCTGGCGGAGATCGAAGCGGGGCTCGAATGCGGGGACCAGGCCGCGATGAGCCGGGCGCTACGGGCGATGGCAGCGATGATCGCCGTACACCGAGGCCGGCGCCCCCTGGCCGAAACACATCTGACCGCCGTGCTGCCCGAGCCCGACAACGCGACGGTCGCCGCCTTCTACGAGTATCTGCCGATGTGCGCGGGCGCCCTGTTGGACGAGGCACGGGGCGACGACCGGCGGGCGTACTCCCGGCTCGCCGAGGCGTTCGACGAGGGCGTCGGCCATCTGCCGGGCCAGCTGATCCTGGGCTTCTTGACCCCCGATCTGGTGCGACTCGCCCTGGCCCAGGGGGACCACGGCAGCGCACGGCGCTACGCCGCCGCCGCGCAGCGACGGGCCGAGGACAGCGGCGGCCTCTACCACCTGGGTGACGCCTACCGCTGCGAGGGTCTGCTGAGCGGGGACCCCGATCTGCTCATGGAGGCGGTCCGCTGCTACCGCAACGCACCGCGGCCGCTCGACGCGGCACACGCCTGCACCGACGCGGCCGAAGCGCTCGCCCGCCGCGGGCGCCTGGACGACGCCCGCCTCCTGCTCGACCAGGCGCTGGAGACGTTCACCGGGCTCGGCGCGGCCTGGGACGCGGCACAGGCGACGTCCCGGCTGCGGGCGGTCGCCGTACGCCGCGGCTCACACCGGGCCCGAACCGGCGTCCGCGACGGCTGGCAGGCGCTCACCCACACGGAACGCCTGGTCGCGGAGCACGTGGCCGAAGGGTGTTCCAACCCCGAGATCGCGGCGCGGCTGTCCATCGCCCGAAGCACCGTCAGCACCCATGTCTCCAGCATCCTCAGAAAGCTGGCGATGACCTCGCGGGTCGAGATCGCCGCGGAGGTGACCCGTCGGCGGCCGGCGTAGGGCCGGGGTGGCCGACGCGTTGTTCCCCGGCTCCGTTCGCGGAGGCCGGGGAACCGTCCGACGGCGTGCCGTCAGATCACGAGGTGGCGGGCGGTGCGCCGGTCACCGGTTGTCGACGCACTCCTTGGCGGTGCTGTCGCTCGTGCACAGCACCAGGTTGCTGCTGAGGTCGTCGGTGCCGTCGACGGCGGGGAGCGTGGCGGTGCCGTCGCCGGACCACTTGTCACCGAGGTCGTTGGTGAACGTCCACTTGCCCGTCACCGTCTTCATCAGCTGGCCCCGCATCGCCCAGCTGTAGTTGTTCGGCTTCACGGATATCTTGTTGGCGTCGCTCACGGTGTTGGTCTGGGTCCAGGAGTGCTCGTAGCGTGCGCTGATCGCGCTGCTGACCTTGACCGAGACGACCTCGATGTTGACCCCGACCTCGCTGGTGACGGTGAGGGAGCTGCCCACCGTGTTGGTCTCGGACGAGGTCTGCGTCCATGTGATGGTCCGGTCCGCCGGATCGGTGCTGTTGTTCCACACGTTGGAGCTGACCCGCTTGAGGTTCCCCACGGACGCCACGCTGTCGCCGGTGACCGTGTAGTCACAGGACTTGATGACGCTGGAACTGTTGCTGCACTGCTTGAGGGCGTACGCGGTGGCCAGATCCGACAGGGTGGGGCCCGTGGACCCCGGGCTGGGCGTCGGACCGATGATCCACTCCTGGTTGCCGCGACCGTGGCAACCGTCGAGGCCGACCGTCGTGCCGTCGCTACCGCTTCCCCCGAACACGTCCATGCACTTGTCGGTGTTGACGTTCCGGATCAGGTAGTAGCCGCCCCCACCGTCCGAGGGCTGCAGATACCAGTTCTGCTTGGTGTTGGTCGGGTCGCAGTACACCGGCTCGACGAGGTGGTTGTTGTCGGTGTTGAAGTCGAGGCACTTCTGCGTCTTGTCGTTGCGGATCAGGAAACTCCCGTCACCGTTGGGCAGGATGCTCCAGTTCGCCATCGGAGTCTTGTCGACGACGATCTCGGTCCCGTAGTCGGGCGAGTCCTTCGCCAGGTCCAGGGACGGCGCGAGGCCGTCTGCCTGGGGCAGACGCGGTGACAGGGACAGGCCCGCCAAGGCGGAGGTGTCCGCATGGGCCGTTCCGGTCGTCAGCGGAGACACCGATGTGGCGAGCGTGGCGAAGGCGACCGCGGCGAATGCGGCCATCGTGCGCCGCACCGGCCCGTGAGGGGTCGACTCGGTGATCATGATTGGTCTGTTCTCCTTCGGCAGTTCTTGCCTGCGGGGCGGGTCGAGGGGAGGAGGAGGCACTCCGCCCCTGGCTGCGGCCCGCCGCGGCGGTGTCAACGTACGGGCGTCCACGCGGCGTTACATCCGTCAACTGACGGAGGCTTTCGGGACGAGCGGCGGCGGCAGCAGACGGCCGGGGTGATCGACGGCGGATGTCGGCCGAGCGTGTCAGCTGCTTTCGCTGCGGTGGCATTGCCTGCGTTCGAGGCGCACCGCTACCGTGGGAGGTTTCTCACTCCCGGAAGTCGGGCTCTCGCGGCGAACTCCGTCGCGCCCCGTGAGGATGATCAGTTAGCCTCCGCCCGGACGTAGCGAGGTGGCTGACCGCGAAGGGGGCCGACGTGGAGACTGGGCGTGCGAGGACCGGACGTTTGGACTTGCTGCTCGACCAGTTCGACTGCGCCAGGGAGATGGCGCAGGTCCGGCTGGCGGGGCTCGGCGACGAGGAGTATCTGTGGGAGCCGGCCCCCGATTGCTGGTCGATCCGGCGCCGGGGCGAGGCGGTGACACCCAGGGCGTTCGGGCCGGGTGACTGGGTGCTCGACCAAGGCGCCCCGCAGATCCCGTCGAGCGAGTACGCCGAGGTCGCCCGGCAGGCCGCCGGAGGCATGACGGTCGCAAAGATCGCCGAAGACTGGGGCGTGAGCGTCGAGCGGGTCGAGCAGGTCCTCGCCCACACCGGCCCCCCGGAGCCCGACCGGACCCCGGTCACCACGATCGCGTGGCGGCTGGGGCACCTGCACTACTGCTTCGCGGGCGAATGGGAGTGGGCCTTCGGCGAACGGCGGCGGGACCCGAAACTGCTGGTCGACTTCGCGCCCGGCGCCGCCTCGGCCCTCGAGCGGTTCTGGGCGGCGATCGACCGCTGGCGCGACAGCCTCGCCACGGTGACCGACCAGCAGCTCGACACGATCGGCTTCTCGCAGTATCCGCACGGCTCCCACCCGGACGACCCGTTCGTCGATGTGCTGTGGGGGGCCAACCTCGAGTTCATCCACCACATGGCGGAGATCGCGTTGCTCCGCGACCTCTGGCGGACCCGCGCCGGCACTCGCGGGTAGTCCCGGGCGCTCCGCGAGGGTGCACGACGGCGCCCGTCGGCCGCGATCGGCGGGATCGGCGCGAGGTGCCCGTCGCCACCCGTAGGCTTTCGCGGGCCGAATCCGCAGCGTCACACAGGGCACAGTCGTCACAGGTGCATCTGAGGTGAACATGAGTGCGGTGTACTGCCAGACCCAGGTTGGCGAGAAGCGGCCCCCGAACGGGAGGTTTCGCTCGCGGCATCGCCGCCGGTGGTGTGTGCAGTTCCTCTGATTCCGCATCCCCGCGCGAGCTGGCGGAGCCGGTGCGGTCGGCGGTCCGCGGCGGCGACGCCCGTGCGTACGGGAGCGATGGCCGCCGGGGCGGGTACGGCCTTGATCGCCGGAAGGCCTGAGGAGTTGTGGACTCCTGCCATTCCCACGGGTAATGAACGGAGCGTCAGTACGCCGGCAGCGCACAGGTTCCAGTCAAATCCCTCGAAGCTCCCTCTGGCTGGAAATCCGGGCCATGACAATTCAGCAGTGCAAACTGCATGGCCAACGGAAGGAACGAGGGTGATCCGGGTCTTGGTGGTCCATGAGACACGGCTGGTGCGATCGGGGCTTGCTGCGTTGCTGCGCGATGCGGAGGGCATCGACGCGATCGCGGCCTGCTGGGCGAGCGCCCCCAGACGAGCGCGTTCCTTCCGGCCCCAGGTGTGTGTGGTGGACGGCGACTCCGCGGGGTCGCCGCAGCCGACGGGCCATCCCGGAGGGCCGGGCTGCGAACTGCTCGTGCTCGCCAGCTCCTGCCGGCCCGGCACCCTCCGGCGCGCCGTCGCCGCAAAGGCTCGTGGGTTCGTGGACAAGGACGCCCCGCCGCACCGGTTTCGGCACGCCATAAACCAGGTCGCGGCGGGAGAGCGGTACGTCGACCACACGTTGACACTGGACTTTCTGCAGGCCGCCGATATGCCCCTGACCGCAAGGGAGTTGACCGTGCTCTCGCTCGCCGCGGGTGGGGCGTCCGTTCCGGAGATCGCACGCGAACTGCATCTGAGCAGCGGCACGGTGCGCAACTACATGACCGCGATCAATCGCAAGACCGGCGCCCGAAACCGGGTCGACGCCATTCGCATATCGCAGGGGGCCGGCTGGCTGTGAGGGCCGTTCCGCAAGAGGTCTACCGCATGTCGATCAGTCGCCGGGCGGCGATCAGCGCACCATCGGTGCGTACGGCGCCGGCGACGGTTCGGGCCCGGCCGGCGACGTCACGTTCCAGGGCGTGGCGGAGAGCGGCGAGGAGCGAATCGGCGGTGGGTTCGCCCGCCGGGTGCGCACTGCCGATGCCGAGCCGGTCGACACGGTCGGCGAAGTAGAACTGGTCGAACATCTGCGGGACGACCACCTGTGGTGCCCCGGATGCCGCGGCTGCGGTGGTGGTGCCCGCGCCACCGTGGTGCACCACCGCGGCGACCCGACGGAACAACGCCTGCTGGTTCACCTCGCCGATCGACAGGCAGTCGGGCTCGTCGTCCACGAGCGACAGATCGGCCCACCCGCGCGAGACGATCACGCGTCGTCCCAGCGCGCGAGCCGCCTCGATCACCGCCTGGGAGACGCCCTCGGGCGCGCGAACGCTGCCGAATCCGCAGTAGACGGGCGGCTCGCCGGCTTCCAGGAACGACGTCAGTTCGGCAGGCAGCGGCCGGTCGTCCGACAGCAGCCAGGCTCCGGTCTGGAACACCTCCGGCTCGGTCGGCGTCGGCCAGGGTGCCAGCGTCGGATCCGCGGCCAGCCACGGAGTGCTGGTGAAGAGGTGGTGGCGGATGTCCTCGACCGTGGGCAGTCCGGCAGCCGCACGGTGCGCGTGGAGGGCCGCCCGGAAGGTGGTGTTCCAACGTTCGGCGTCCTCGGCCCAGAGCGTGCGGTTGTCGACCGATCCGTCCGCCGGCTTCTGTCCCAGCATCCCGAGGACGGGCGGTGCGTGGTGCGCGGACGGCAGCGTGATCGGAGCGAACGCGGCGTACACGTAGCCGATGCCGCGCTGCTCGGCCACCGAGTGCGCGGCGAGGGCCAGCCCACCGCCGCCCACGACGACGTCGCAGCCCTCGGCGGCCGCGCCGAACGCTTCGAACTGCGCGGCGACCGTGCCCTCGACCATCCGACGCCGCTGCTCGGGCGTCGGGAGGGTGGTGGCGCTCCGTTTCGCCGTGCCGCGCAGCTCGGGGCCGACGGGGAGATAGCGGACCCCCAGCGACTCGGCCCATTCCTGGAAGTCGGGGGGCGCGCACACCACGGCCTCCTGCCCCAGTTCCCCCAGTTGCCTGGCCAGCGCCACGACCGGCTGGACTTCCCCACGTGACCCGATCGTGGACAACAGAAAACGCATGGTGCTCCCCGTCTCGTGCCGGACTGCGAACTCCGGAGTACGGGAAGCGATTTTGCCCTTTATGGGGGGCCTTGCGGCAAGGCCCCCCACCTGATATACGGTGAAAGTGCCAGGTCGCAGGCGTCCTTCAGGCCGTCCCTTGAGCCCGGCGCACCGCGTTCCCTGGAATTTCCCGCGAGGTCACACGCGCCACGTACCGTCTTACGGATGAGCACAGCGGTGAAGGAAAACGGGACGGTCCCAGGCGCACGGATCCGGCCCGGCACCGGGGACGACCTCGACGAGCTGACCCGGATCTACAACCACTACGTGAACGAGACGCCGATCACCTTCGACATCGAGCCGTTCACCGTGGAACAGCGCCGGCCGTGGCTGCTGGCCCACCCCGACTCCGGCCCGCACCGGCTCCTCGTGGCCGAGGAGGGCGGAAAGCTTCTCGGCTACACGACCAGCAGCGCGTTCCGGCCGAAGCCGGCCTACGCGACCTCCGTGGAGACCAGCGTCTATCTGGCGCCCGAGCACGTCGGACGCGGTGTCGGCGGCCTGCTGTACGCCGCGCTCTTCGAGGCGCTGGCGCAGGAGGACGTCCATATGGCGCTCGCCGGAATCGCCCTGCCCAACCCGGCGTCACAACGGCTCCATGAACGCTTCGGCTTCCGGCCCGTCGGCGTCTACGAGCAGGTCGGGCGGAAGTTCGGGAGGTTCTGGGACGTGGGTTGGTACCAGAAGCCGCTGTCCGAGAGCTGAGGGGCGCGACCGCTCGGCGTGTTCTTCCAGGTCATGGCTCGGGGGCGTCGTCCAGGTCGCTGACCTTCGCCGTCGCCGAGTGCGGATCGCCCCGGGCCTCCGAGTCGGATCACTGGGGGGAGACCTTGTGGACGGTGGTGTCGTCGGGGTCGAGCCGTCGTCCGTCCGCGGACAGCACTTCCAGTGCGCGGAGGCGATGTCCCTGTCGGCGGTCGACCAACTGTGAGTGCGGTTCGTCGGGTGCGAAGAAGTTCTGTTCGCCCCACTGCCGGAGTGCCACGATGACGGGGAAGAGCGCCTTGCCCTTCGGGGTCAGTACGTACTCGCGGTAGGCGCTGCCGTCCGAGGCCGGGACGGATTCGAGGACGCCGCCGGCGACCAGGGTGCGCAGCCGCGCGGTGAGGATGTTCTTCGCCACGCCGAGACTGCGCTGGAACTCCCCGAAGCGCCGGCTTCCGTCGAAGGCGTCCCGCACGATCAGCAGGGACCACCAGTCGCCGATCGCGTCCACCGACCGGGCGACGGGACATTCGCTGTCGTCGAAGCGCGTCCTGGTCACCATGGCGTCCCTCGCTCTCCATCTGGTTGCAACATGCTACCAGCAAGGTTACCGTCGCCACTGGTAGCAATTTGAAACCAGGAGAGTGGAGGAGTGCTGATGCCCGGAAACGGTGAGGCCGTGACGCGACGGACCGGGGCCCGAAGCGGAGGGGGTTCCGCGTTCGTCCTGTCCCGCGGCGTCGTCATCCTGTTCGCGGTCGCCTGCGGGGCCGCGGTGGCCAACGTCTACTTCTCCCAGCCGCTCCTGGTGACGATGGGCCAGGACCTCGCCATGAGCCCGGCACTCGTCGGCAGCGTGGTCACCCTCACGCACGTCGGATACGGGCTGGGACTCTTCTTCCTGGTGCCGCTGGGCGACGTGGCCGACCGCAGACGGCTCGTCGTGGCCCAGTTACTGCTCCTGGTGGTGGCGTTGGCCGTGGTGGCCGTCGCCCACACGGCGGTGATCCTGCTCGCGGGCATGGCCGCGACGGGGCTTCTCGCGGTCGTCACGCAGACGCTGGTGGCCTTCGCGGCATCACTGGCCCCTCCCGCCGGGCGCGGACGGGTCGTCGGTCTGGTCACCAGCGGCGTGGTCATCGGCATCCTGCTCGCCCGCACCGCGTCCGGACTCATGGCCGATCTCGCGGGCTGGCGCTCCGTCTACCTCGCCTCGGCGTCGCTCACCGCCCTGCTCGCCCTGGTCCTGTACCGAGTGCTGCCGCGCCACAGTGACACGCCGCCGACAACCCTGCGCTACGGACAGCTCCTGCGCTCCACGATCGCCCTGTTCGCACGGGAACGACTGCTGCGGCTCCGGGCCCTGTTCGGTCTGCTGATCTTCGCCTCCTTCAGCACCCTGTGGAGCAGCGTCGCGCTGCCGCTCAGCGGGGCCCCGTACTTCCTGTCCCACAGCGCGATCGGGGCGCTGGGGCTGATCGGTGTCGCCGGCGCGCTGGCCGCGACCGTGGCGGGCCGCCTGAACGACCGCGGACTCTCCCGGCGGACCACCGGCCTCGCCCTGGCACTGCTCGCCGCCTCGTGGCTGCCCTTGGCCTTCACCCGCAGCTCGCTGTGGGCCCTGGTCGTCGGGGTGATCCTGCTCGACCTCGCCGTGCAGGCGGTCCATGTCACCAACCAGACCCTGATCTACGCGCTGCACCCGGACGCGGGCAGCCGGCTGATCGGCGGGTACATGGTCTTCTACTCGATCGGCAGCGCCACCGGCGCCCTCGCCGCGACCTCCCTCTACGCGCTGGCCGGCTGGGGCGCCGTATGCGCACTGGGTGCCGCGTTCAGCTGCCTCGGGCTCGTGCTGTGGGCGGTCACCCGACACGTCCCCGGTCGTCACCGGCCCCTTTCGGCGGACTCCGGTTGCCAGTTGCCGGCCAGCTCGCGGTAGAGGGGCGAGCGGTCCAGCAGTTCGGTGTGGCTGCCGACGGTGGCCCGGATCCCGTCCAGTACCAGGACGCGGTCGGCGCGTTGGGCCGAGGTGATCCGGTGCGCGATGACGATCAGAGTGCCGGGTCGGTCGGCGAAGGCCTGCTCGGCTCGCTGCTCGGCCACGGGGTCGAGATGGCAGGTGGCCTCGTCGAGGAGGACCAGCGGCGCCGGCGCGAGGTGGGCCCGGCCGAGTGCGATCAGCTGGCGTTCGCCCTGGGACAGCGCGGCCGGATCGATCCGTGCGTCCAGACCGCCCAGCCGGGACACCAACGGGCTCAGCCCCACGGCGTCCGCCGCGGCCGCCGCGGCGGCGTCGGACGCACCGTCAGGACACAGATAGAGCAGGTTGTCCCGCACGGTGCCGGAGAAGACGTACGCCTGCTGTGGGATCAGGACCCGGCGGCGGGAGGGACCGGGATCGGGGAGGGCGGGGCAGCCGGGCTCGGCATCGGGAGTGGGACGGGGCGCGGCCGGCGGACGGCCGTCCACCCGTACCGTGCCCTCCGTGGGGGGCAGCAGGCCGGTGACGAGGCCGGCCAGGGTGGACTTGCCGATGCCGCTCGGACCGACGACGGCGAGGTGCTCACCCGGCTCGACGACGAGATCGAGATCGTGCAGGACCGGTTGCGCGCCGGGGCCGTAGGCGAAGGTCACCGAGCGTAGTTCGACCCGGGGGCCGACCGGATCGGTGCGGGCCCCGGGGCGTGGCGCGGCGCTTCCCGGCTCGGCGGCGGCCGTGCCGCAAACGGAATCGGCATGGCCGGCGTGGCCTGCCGCAGCCGGTCCACCCCGAGGAGTTCGGTCGGGGGACCCGGTGAGCCGGTCCAGTACGACCAGGAGCCGGGTCCCGGCGGAGCCGAGCGCGTTCATCAGGGTGTGCAGGGCGGGCAGCAGGGCCTGCGTGAGATACGTCAGGGCACCGAGCACGGTCCCCGCCGTGAGGTGCTGCCGCAGCAGCCACGGCGTGCTCAGCAGCAGCAGGAGGACCGGCAGCTGACCGGCGACGCCGAGTGCGAGACAGCGGGCCGCGGCCCAACCCGCCAGGCGCCGGGCCGCCCGTGCCTCGGCGTCGATCAGGCCGTCGGCACGCCCCTTGACGGTGCGGCGCGCGCCGCAGGCGGCCACGTCGCGCAGCCCCGCCGCAACGGCACCGAAGTGGGCCGAGAGCGTTTCGTCGGCTTGGAGGAAGGCGCGCTGTTGACGTGCCATCGGGCGCAGCGTGGCCAGGAACAGCAGCAGTCCGACGACGAGGGGCGGCAGCACGATCAGCAGCAGCTGCGGGGCCAGGGAGAAGAGTCCGAGCAGGGCCCCCGCGGAGGTGAAGACGAAGGAACGGGCCACCAGGACCAGCCCGGCGAAGCTGTCCCGTGCCAGCTCCGTCTGGTTGGTCAGCCGCGAGACCACCGCGGTGTCCGCGGCGCGGGCCGGATCGGCGACCGCCTGGTCCAGCGCGCGGGTCACCACCGTACGGATCAGCACGTCACGCAGCGGTTCGACCAGGTCGGCGAGCCCGCGGAAGACGCCACGGCCGGCGGCCCCGCCGAGGACCACCGCCACCGCGGCAACGGCCAGCCATGCCATGGCCGTTCCGGTGCGGCCGGCCAGAAAGCCGTCGTCCAGGGCCTTGGCCACGCCGTAGCCGCTGATGAAGGTGTGCCCGGTCTCCAGCAGGGACCAGCCGCCCATCAGCAGCAACACCCGGGTGCGGCCCCGCAGGAAGCGGAGCGCTCGCGGCAGCAGCCGGATCGTCGTCGCCGTCATGAGGAGGTGCCCGGGTCCGGGGCGGTGGGGGAGAAGACCGCGCGGTAGTCGGGGTCCCGCCACAGCAGATCGTGCGGCGCGACCGCCCGTATCCGGCCGTGCTCCAGCCAGGCGACCAGATCGGCGCGGGCGGCCGAGGACAGCCGGTGGGTGATCAGCAGCCGGGTGCCCGGCCGTACGTCCTGCAAAAGCGCCCGGCTGACATGGTGCTCGGTGACGGTGTCCAGGCTGGAGGTGGCGTCGTCGAGGATCAGCAGACGACCGGCGTGGGCGAAGGCCCGGGCCACGCCGAGGCGCTGGAACTCGCCGCCGGAGAGGGGCGCGTCGGCCAGCGGTGTGGCGTAGCCGCGCGGCAGCAGCCGTACGAACGGATCGGCGCCGGCCGCGCGGGCCGCGGCCTCGATGTCGTGGGCCGGAACCGGCCGGGGCCCGAACGCGAGGGCCGCGCCGACGGTGTCGCCGAAGAGCGCCGGCCGTTCGAAGGCATAGCCGACTTCTCGGCGCAGCCGCTCCGGATCGGCCTGATCGAGCGCAACCCCGTCCAGCAGCACCGTGCCGTCGTCGGGATCGGTGAGCCGCCCCGCGACGGCGGCCAGCAGGGACTTGCCCGCCCCCGACCGCCCGACCACGGCCATGGTGGTCCCCCCGGGCACGATCAGATCCACACCGCGCAGCACGGGCACGCCGTCGCGGGCGAGGGTGACCCCGCGCAGTTCGAGCCGTCCACGGCCGTCGGGGGGCAGCGGCCGGGAACCGTGCCCCACCGGGGGCAGCGCCAGCAGTTCGCCGATGCGCCGGGCCGCGGCGCGGCTGCGCACCAAGGCGCTGAGCTGACCGGTCAGCCCTCCCAGACCCGCGGTGAGTGCCGCGTATCGGGAGGCGGCCAGCAGTCCACCGACGGTCAGGGCGCCGTGGGCGAGTCGGACCCCGCCCACCGCGAGGACGGCCGTGGTCAGCAAGGGCACCAGAATGCTGCTGCCGACCACCGCCCGCCCGTACACCTGCCACATCAGTCGGCCCTGTGCGCCGAGTTCGGGCAACGGGGCCAGGACGCGGGCGGTTTCCCGGCGCGCGGTGCCCGCGGCGGCGATCGTCCGGGCCCCGCCCAGTGCCTCCACGAGCCGGGAGGCGATCTCCGCCTGTACGCGTTGATAGCGCCGGACGCTGTCGGAGGAGTCCCGGGCGAAGGCCCGCAGCAGCAGGGTCAGCAGGGGGAGCCCGGCCAGGAAGACGGCCGCCAGCCAGATGTCGGTGACCGCCAGCGCGACGAGGGCCCCGACCGGGGTGAGCAGCGCGGCCAGCGCGGCAGCCGCCGTGGTGGGCGCGTATCCGGCCTCGGCGGCGTTGCCCGTGAGGCGGTTCACCAGATCGCCGGTCGAGAAGCGGTCGGTGGCGCGCAGCGGGCCGAGGGACAGCAGATGGTCGAATCCACGGCGGCGCAGCCAGGCGGTGCTGCGGGCGGTGGTGACGCCGCCGGTGAGCGTCACCAGAGCGTCCAGCAGCACCTCTGCCACCAGCAGGACGGCACTCAGCGCGAGGGCGGTGCCCGCTCCGGGCGCGGAGTCGAGCGCGAGGTCGAGGGTGTGGCCGAGTACGGCGGGCAGCGCGACGGCCGTGGCGGCGGAGGCCGTGCCGAGGAGGCCGACGGCGAGGGTGCGCAGCAGGCTGTGCCGGAGCGCACCGGTCAGGACACTCCCGGCGTCCGGTTGCCGCGTCGGCGAGGAGGGCCCGGGCGCGGGGGACGGGCGAGGGGCCATGCGACCGACCATGCGAGGGACCGGGCCTCCTTCGGACGTGTCCACGCGGGTGGGCTCCATGCCGGTGGGCGGGGTGCGGGGGGCCCGGGCCCCGGACCCCCCCCCCCCCGCGC
>NZ_JBHYJC010000003.1:179721-207297 GCF_042749045.1 Streptomyces sp. NPDC059008
GCCGTACGCGGCTCCCGACGCCGACGCCGACGCTGCCCCGCCCCGCCCCCCCCTCAACGCCCAAACCGCCACCCCCCCCCATAGCACCGCGCCCGGCCCCCCCGGACCCGATACCCGCGGCCCCCCGCCCCCCCCACCCCGCCCTCCTCGTCGCTACGGGACCCGGGGCCCCGCGGCGACCGGCAGTCAGTTACAGGTGGTGACGCTCAGGCTGCTGTCGCCGCAGAGCAGCAGGCTCGCGCGGCTGCCGGTGTGCAGCTCCTCGGTGGCCTCGGGCTTGGGGGTCTCCATCGTCTGCAGGTCGAGAAGCGACATGATGATTCCTTTCGATATGGGGACGGGGATGACTTTCTGTTCGACCCCGGTACGGGGCCGGCTTCAGGGCCGCCGGAGCGGCGGAAGGAAGGGCAGGTGCACGGGCTCGTCGTGCAGCGCGCTGCCCAGGGCGAGCAGACATCCGGCCGTGCCGGTGCTCAGGTCCATCGAGAGCCGCATCATCTGCTCACCGGCGAAGGCCAGATGCCCTTGGTAGGGGACGGCGCCCCAGGAGAGGGAGTCGATCTGGCGGCGCAGGTCCGCGGCACCGGTGCCCGGTCCCGGGGCGGTGGTCCGGCTCAGGTACAGCACCATGCCGGCGGCACCGCGGAACAGCCCCGGCTGGGCGTAGAACTTGGCCTGCGCGGCCCGCACTATCTCGCCCCGCGCCGCCGCGAAGCCGTCATCGGGCCGATGGGAGAGGTAGTCGTCGAGCACCATCCCGATGCCCACACTTCCGGCGCCGAGGTAGGGCATGGTCCGCCAGCCCTCGTTGACCTGGAGGGTCCCCGCCGCGCTCCGCACGCAGCGCGCCAGGTCACGGCGCAGGGCGTCCCCGGCCAGATCCAACAGCGCGCCGTCGCCGGTGCGTTCGTACAGCCGCAGGAAGAGCAGCGCCGCCCCGCTGTCGCCGTGCAGCAGCCCGGCGCGGGAGGGTCCGGGCCCCTCCCCGGCGGTCGTCCGGTCGAACCGATCGGCGACCAACTCGGCGCAGCGCAGGGCCGGTTCTCGCATTCCGGAGGCACCGGCGGTGTCGGCGAGCGCGTCCAACGCCAGCCCCACACCGGCCAGTCCACCGTGCAGGTCGGGTCCGATGTCCTGCCAGCTCTGCGCCGTGACCAGATCCATCAGGTCCAGGGCCCGTGCGTGGTGCCCGAGCCGGTCGAGGACCCAGGCGACGCCGGAAAGACCGTCGTAGAAGCCGACGGGACTGCCCGAGGCGGGCGCCTTCGTCCGCTGCAGCAACCACTCCTCCGCCTGCGGACATCGCTCGGCGCCCGTCGCGGCGAGGGCGTAGAGCACGCCGGCCGCGCCGTAGGCGAAACAGGTCCCGCCGCCGGTGAGGGCGAACTGGCCGATGTCGCCCGGAAAGATGCGGTCCTCCCGCGCTGGGGTGGCGGAGGCCAGTACGGCGCGGACGGCGGAGTCCCGGCTGCGGGGCCAGTCCGCGAGCGAGACCGGCAGGTAGTCGTGCCCGTTCCCGCCGCCCGCGGCGCCGTTCCCGACCGCGCCGGCGGCGCCTCGATCACCCCGCAGAATCTCGTCCACCGCCGCGTCGAGGAACTCCACCGGCACCGGGAACTGCTCGGCGGCGATTCGCGCCAGATGCCGGCTCTTGGCCCGGTCCACCGCGAACAGGCTGGTCAGCGGCAGGAACAGGGCGAGCCGCAGACAGGCCAGGGCATAGCGGTCGACGTCGGGGCCACGGCGGTCGGCGGGGGCCACGAATCCGGGGTTGGCGATCACCTGCCGGCTGCCCGGGTCATCGATGGAGGCGGCCTCGAAGTCCAGTAGCACGACCGAGGATTCGTCCTCGGAGAGCATGATGTTGAACAGATGGAGGTCGTTGAAGACCACGCCCCGGGCGTGGATCGCCTCGACGGCCTCCTCCACCAGCCGGTGCACGCGCAGTGCCCATGCGGTGTACTCGGCCAGCCGCTCCGGACCGGGATCGGACTCGATCAGCGGATGCCGATGCGCGAAGAAGCTGTTGAGCGGGCGCCCCTCGATGTACTCCAGCACCAGGAAGGTGTGCTCGCCGAGCGTGAACCAGTCCAGCACCTCGGGGGCGCACCCCAGCCCGGACAGCCGCCGCAGGGCGTCCCGTTCCCGCGCCAGCCGGGTCACCGCGTCCGCCTCGTCCGCAGCCAGTCCGGCGTACGGTCGCCCCTCCTTCAGCACCACACGCCGCTGGGTCCGCAGGTCCCGGCCGACGTACACGCCGCCGCCGTTGGAGAAGTGCAGCGCCCGCTCGATGGCGTACGGGAGGTCGGTGACGGTGGTGGCGGAGCGCGCCGCCAGATGCGGCTTGAGGAACTCCGGAAGCGGCACCCACTCCGGAACCCGGAACGCGGGCTCCCGGCGGTCGGGAACGAGCTGCCCCCGGTCGTCCTCCACGGCAGGGCACAGCTCGCCCTTGTCGTCGTAGCAGTGCCGCTCGGTGAAGCTGCCGTAGCGCACGTACACCGGGCCGGCGCCCCAGCGCAGATCACTGAGGATGTACGGACCGGGCTCACCGGCCAGCAGCGCATCCAGCTCCTCGGCGATGATCCGGCACTGCTCCTCGTCGGCCGGATAGACCGTGATGAACTTGCCGCTCGCGCCCCGGTCGGTGTACTTGGCGTTGCGGATGTGCAGCAGATACCGGCTCGGCATGCACTTGAAGGCCACCGAGCGGGGTACGCAGTACTCCCAGACCTTCGTGAGCACCCGCTCGGCGTTGTCGAGGCAGGCCGACACATGGATCTTCCAGCCCTGAGAGGGAAGTTCACGGTCGAGCGGCCGGAAGGCCAGCCAGTCACCAGAGCGGTGCCGCTGCCAGCCGGCCGGCAACTCCCGGTTCAGCACCGGGTACTGGCCGCTGCGGCCCTGGGCGTCTTGGGGCAGCCGGTGCGGAGCGTCGTAGAACTGGCGGTCCGCGTCGCAGAAGACCGCGTATCCCTTGTTCATCCCACTCCCTCGGCCGGTGACACCACGACGCTGTCACAGCCGCGGAGGCGTGAACCAGTCATGAGTGTCACGAAGAGATCGTGAGAAATACATGTTTTGTGTGAAGGGAAGCGGTCGATCCGCCGACCGTCCACCCGTCGGCACGCCGACGCCGCGGGAACCGGGACCGGTCGGCGGGCGTTGTTCTCTACGCACCCTGCAGGAGAGAGGGAGCCGACCACACATGAAACGCCGAGAGGCATTCGCGCACAGACATCTCTTACGCATCCTCGTCGCCGCCGGAGCGCTCATCGCCATGGCCGGTTGCGCCACCGCGGCTCCCGGGGAGTCCGATTCCGTACGGCCCACGGCCTCCGTCGGCTCCTCCCCGACGGCGGGCGGGGCGGCGGGAGGCGCGTCAGGCGGAGATCAGTCCGGGGGCGGCGCGCAGGGGAGCGCGCCCACCAAGGGAGACTCCGACCAGGACAACACCGGTGACGGCGGCCCGAGTTACGGCGGAGACCCGGTGCCGCCGGTCAAGCCGCCACCCAAGGGACATGGCAGGCCCCCGGTGGGCGGCGGTGTGGATCCGACCGGTGGCGCCGACGGGGGCGGAGACGTGGGCGGCGGGGTCGGAGGAGGCGGGAACGAAGCCAGCGAAGGCCAAACGGGCGGCGAGACGTGTCCGCCCTCCGGGGGCTCGCCCTCCCCGTCGGAGGCGACGGGCTCGCCACCCCCGTCCGAGGCGACGGGCTCGGCCTCCCCGGAGAACACCCCCTCGCCGAGCGGGACCTGCCCCTCGCAGTCCGACACATGAGCGGTGACCCGGCGCCCCCGCCCTCCCCGCCACCCGCCGGCCCTTCCACCCCGGCCGGCGAGGAACGTACGGCGACCTCCCTCCTCGGCGGCCTCATCGCCCAGGCCTCCTTCCTCGTGGCCGTCATGTACTTCCTGGGCGCGGTCTATATGACGGCCTACTACAGCTACTTTCGGGTGGACTCCTTCAACCTCGGCTTCGGATTCGCGGAGATGGCGATCCAGAGCCTCAATGTCGTCACCGCTCCACTGGCGGGCGGCTGCCTCCTCGCCGTCCTGATACTCCGTCACTTGGCGACGACCCCGGCCCTCGCCCTCGCCGCGCAGTCGGACACCGACCAGACGCAGCAGACGCACCAGGAACGCCTGGTCCGCGCAGTGCAGCGCGCCTTGCGAGCCGTCGCCCGGGCTCACCTCTCCATCGTCGGAGCCGGCCTGGTGCTCCTGCTCCTCTGGTCCTGGCTCGGGGGCTTCAGATGGACGGCGCTCATCGTGCTGGGAGTCGGCGTACTCCTCGGCCAGAGCCCATGGGCCCGTAGCCGGGCCGGAGACAGGGGCACCGCGGTACCACCCGACACCGACGAGAGCGCCGCGGTGCCCTCCCACCCCGTGCTGCCCAGAGTGTGGAGTCGGGCGGTACCGGCCTTCACGGCCGGTCTGCTGATGATGTGGGGGCTCAGCCTGGGCACCGCCGGGCTGGGTGAGCGGGAGGCCCGGCAGGCCGCCGCCAACCTCGTGCGCCGGCCCGCCGTCGTCCTCCTGAGCAGCGACCGGCTCAGCCTGGCCGGGCCCGGCGTGGAGGTGGCGGACCTGGGCGCCAAGGTCCACTACCGCTATCGCTACACCGGCCTGCGCCGCCTCGTCGAACGCAACGGCCGCTACTACCTCCTCCCCCTCGGCTGGAACCACCGGACCGGCCCCACCTACGTCCTCCACGAAGGCGACGACCTGCGCGTCGAACTCTTCCCCGGCACCCAGGACGAGTGCGGCGCCTGGTGCACGGAGGGCTAGGGCCCGTCCGCCCGGGCAGCACGGCTGCCCCGCACTGCGGCTACCGGCCGAGCAGCTGAGTCCGCGCCAGTTCACCGTAAAGGGCGTCGCATTCCATGAGCTGGGCATGGGTGCCGACCGCCCGTACCCGACCCGCCTCCATCACCACGATCCGGTCCGCGCTGGTCACGGTGGAGAGCCGGTGGGCGACCACCAACACCGTGGTATCGAGGGCGGTCTCGGTGATCGTGTCGCGCAACGCCGCCTCGTTGGCCGCGTCGAGCTGGGAGGTGGCCTCGTCCAGCAGCAGCAGCCTCGGCCGACGCAACAAGGCGCGGGCGATCGCGACCCGCTGTCGCTCGCCACCGGAGAGCCGGCTGCCCCGATGGCCGACGTCGGTGTCCAGGCCGTGCGGCAGACGGTCCGTCAGCGTATCCAGGCGGGCCATCCGCAGGACACGGGCGAGTTCCTCGTCGCCGGGCTCGACGGTGCCGAGGGTCAGGTTGTCGCGCAGGGTGCCGGCGAGGACGGGGACGTCCTGCTCGACGTAGCCGATCGATGCGCGAAGCCGGGTCAGAGGCCACCGGCGTACGTCCTCGCCGTCCAGGAGCACGCGACCGGCCGCGGGCTCGTAGAAGCGCTCGATCAGGGAGAAGACCGTGGTCTTGCCGGCGCCGGACGGGCCGACGAAGGCGGTCAGTCCGCGCGGGGGGACGGAGAACGTGACCTCGTGGTGGACGCGGGGCAGTCCCGGGCGGTAGGCGAAGCACACCTGATGGAACGCCACGCCGACGGGCGGCCCGCCGCATTCGGAAGCCGCCTCTGCGTGCGTCGCTTCCCGCTCCCGTACGGGCTCCGCCTCCAGCTGCTCGACCTCCAGCCTCTCGATGTGTTCGATACGGACGGCAGCTGCCGAACAGACCTGGAACTGGCCGACCCC
This sequence comes from Streptomyces sp. NPDC059008, assembly GCF_042749045.1. Classification (NCBI taxonomy): domain Bacteria; kingdom Bacillati; phylum Actinomycetota; class Actinomycetes; order Kitasatosporales; family Streptomycetaceae; genus Streptomyces; species Streptomyces sp. NPDC059008. The sequence goes on from NZ_JBHYJC010000003.1 coordinate 185,432, forward strand.
CTCGGCCAGTTGGCCGATGCGAGGAGCCAGCGCGAAGAGGTAGAGGAGGAAGGCGACGAGCGTGGAGACGCTGATGGCCCCGGACGTGACGCGGGCGCCCCCCACCCCGAGGACGACGAGGAAACTGACCTGGACGACGACCGCCGACGCCGTCGCCGACACCGCTTCCCAGGCCGCGGCCCGGACCCCGGTCCGGCGGGCTTCCTCTGCCGTCCGGTGCAGCGCCGCGGCTTCCCTGCGCTCGGCGCCCGACGCCTTGACCGTACGGAACGCTCCGAAGACCCGCTCCAGTGCCGCTCCGATCTGTCCCACCGACTCCTGTGTGCGCCGGGTGGCACGGCCGATCCGCGGGGCCACGACCGCGACGATGACACCGACGACGGCGACCACCGCGAGGGTGACGCACAGCAGCACGGCGTCGAGCAGCCCCATCATGACGACCGTCGCCGCGGTGACCAGGGTGCCGGTGACCGCCGCGGACACCGCCTGGGGCACGGCCTGGCGCAGCAGCGCCGTATCGGAGGTCACGCGGGCGATCAGATCACCCGGTTCGGTGCGCTCCACCACCGGCACCCGCAGCCGCAGAAGCCGCTCGGTCAGCCGGCGCCGAGCGGTGTACACCATGGACTCGGACGACCACTGCAGTACGTAGTGCCCCAGCCCGACCAGGAGCGCCCCGGCCACCACCAGCAGACTGAGCACGACGACCGGCCAGGCCTCGGGCTGCCCACGGCTCATACCGTCCATCACCCGCTTGGCCGCCAGCGGCTGGGCGAGCCCCATGACGCTGCCCGCCAGCCCCAGTCCGACGCCCACGGCCATACGCCCGCGCTGCCGGTGCAGATGGGCTGCGAGAGCCCGGTGCCCCGACCTGGCGCCGACCGGGTCCCCACCCGTCCGGGAGTGGCCGCCGGGGCCGGTGCGGGGGGTCTCGACGGAGGGTGCCGCGCTCATCGGCTCACTCCACGGTGAAGAAGCGCTGGAAGTAGTCGGCCGAGGCACCCTCGCCGACCAGGACTCCCTCGGCCTCCACCCAGGCGTGCGCCGCGAACGGCGGGCGGCTGCGCACGCCCACGCACCACACGGGCCACCGGCCGTCCCAACGGCACAGCAGGACCGTGGCCAGAGACCTGGTCAGGCACCCTTTGTGGCCTCCTGCGGCGAGACTCACGGCGAGCACCGTCTCCCGCGCCGCGCTCGCCTCGGCGAGGGTCGCGGGCCTCGCGCCGCGGCGCAGCCGGAGCAGGACGGCGCGGATACGGCCGGGCGGCTGGGTGGCGAGCAGATGGGCACAGCACACCACCACCCGGGTCAGGAAACGGCGGGCCGGTGGAACGGAGCGCGGGCGGTACGGGACCACTTCCGGCGTCGACATGCGTGGCTCTCCGGTCTGGGCGGACAGGCCCGGGGCGGCCGGGCCTGGACGGACGAAGTCGCCGGACGGCTCCGATGACACGGAGGGACCCGACGGGCAGAGCGGTGGGGCCGGCCGAACGGCTACTGCACCGGCAGGTGCCGGGCCGGCGGCGCTCAGGACGTGACGAGTCCCGCCGAGCGCAGCTCGTCGACGATGCGGCCGACGTCCTCCATGGCCAGGTCGACGTCGACGTTCTCGTAGCGCGCGGTCAGGATCTCCACCGCACGCTCGGGGCCGTAGCCGTCCGTGAGGGTCTGCAGAACGATGGCGGCCGTCGGATTGAGCGTCCAGTACTCGGCACTCTCCTGGTCGAGCAGCGCCACACCGTACTCGGTCTCGGTCAGCAGGACACCGGGCTTCAAGGTAAACACGGAACTCACCACTCTCAGGTCTCGCGGTTGACGGTGGGCAGGCCCGACGGGCTGGCGGGGGCGGGTTCCCGGCCGTGCCGCGGCGCTGCCCGGCTGGTGGCCGGTGGTGTCAACTCCCGGGAACGCAGCCAGACTTCACAGGCGATGGTCGGGTGCAGCCGATAGCTCTCCGTCTCCGCGGCCAGAGCGCGACTGCACCATTCACGAAGGATCCGCTCGTCGACCAGACCGAGCCGGGCGAGCCGGGAGTCCTCGCACAGCGCCAGCAGGCCCCTGCGGTGCTCGCGCAGTCCTGCTTCCTCCTCGTACGTGGCGTTCGCCTTGGTGTCGCGAGTGCGGCTGGCTTCCGGCACGACTCCGCGCATGGCCTCGACGATGAGCGGCTTGTACCGCCACGGAGTGATCCGCTCCTGTGGCCGGACGGCGAGGGCCGCCTCGATGACGCGGGTGTCGTAGTAGGGCGCGCTGACCCCGATGCCCAGCGGGGCGGCCATCTGACCGATGTGCCGCGTCCATTGGGAGATACCGTCCATCGCGACCAGCTCGCGGTGTTCGCCGTGTCCCCGGCCCCGGGGCCGGACGTCGGACAGCTCCGCACGGAGCAGCTCGCGTACCGTACCGACGGCGTCCGGGGTGGCCCAGGGCGGCATCCGGGGCGGGACCGCCCAGCCGAGCAACGGCTCGCCTTCGGGTACCGCCGGTTCGGTCAGATCGCGGGCCACCCGCCGGAGCCAGGTCCGGTAGGGGCTCCGGTCCAGGAGCTGGCGCAGTACGCCGCGCCGCGACCATCGGTATTTGGCGGCGTACCCCCGTACCGCCTGCAGGGCGACGAGGGGATGGGTGCGCAGCAGCGCATGCAGACGGGCGGGCGTACCGGCCAGCAGTTCGTCGCCGCCCAGGCCGGTGAGGTGGAGGTCGGAACCGCGGGCGGCCGCCAGTTCCACGATGCCCATACGGCGGTTGCGGTCGACGGTGAGGATGCTGGGCGTGTCCAGGACGTCCTCCAGGGCGTCGATCCCGTCGAAGGTCATGGCCACGCCCTGGGCCGGGATGATGTGGTGTTCGATGCCGTTCAGCGCCTCGACGGTCCGCCTGGCCCAGTACACGTCGTCGCCGGCCGCGTCGTGGATCCCGGCGGTGTAGGCGACGACCCTGGTCCCCGAGCGTGCCGCCGTACAGCACACGGCCGTGGAGTCCAGCCCGCCCAGGTCCGACGTCACCAGGTCGCGCCCGCGGACACGCACCTCGATCGCTTCGTCGAGGGCCTCTCGCAGGTGCCCGGCGCCGACGGCGAGGGGGACGACGGGGTCGGGCGGTGACCACCACCGCCTGGTGTGGACCCGAGCGTCGTGGTGGATCGTCAGACAGTGCCCGGCCGGTACGGCGTGCAGACCGCGCCACAGCGGGTCCCCCGCGCGGGGGTACGGTGCACCGAGCATCTCCAGAGCGATGCGGCGCTCGTCCAGTTCGGCACCGACCAGTTCGGCGAGGACGTCGGCCCGGTCGGAGGCCACGCTCACCGGTCCGCGGCCGGACGTACCGGCCCGGGTGTGGAACACCCGGCGCAGGTCGACCGCGCCGGCCCGCACCGATACCCGGTCCCCGTCGCTGACGACAAGGTGGAAACTGCCGGCCCAGTCGGCCGCGCGGTCCCATGTCGTCGGCGGGCCGGCGTCGATCGCCGCCGCGGCCCGCTCGGCATCCCGCGCGGTGACGGCATGCTCCCCGATCACCGCGATCCGCGTCCCCCCGTACGTTCCCGTCACGACCGTTTTTGGTGCCCAACGGCCCACCAGCCAGGGGCGTCCCGATGCATGGGTCAGGCTCCGGTCCGCGTAGGAGAGCGCCTTGACAGCGAGGGCCCCGGCCGCGTCGGTGTCGGGCAGGACGATGAACCAGGCGGGTACGACCTGGAGCGACAAGGACTGGTCCATGGGCTACGGCCTTCGGTCGGTGACGCTCGGAACAGGGAGGCAGAACAGAGAACGGGTGGCGGCCGGCTGCCGCCACCCGATGACCGGACCGGCTCGGTGGCCGGTCCGGTGCACGCTGCGCCCCGGACCGCTCAGCGGTCGCGGGTGGCCTCGGTCAGAGGAGCTGCTTGCCGCCGAGGACGTCCTTCGGGCCGGTGTTCTTGATGCCGGTGACCTTGCGGAAGCTGCCGGCCTTGGTGAGGGTGGGGCGCTCGTAAGTCATGGTCGTACTCCTTTTTTCCTGGGGACGGTGTACACAACAGGCGCCTGTGCAACGGATTTCGAGCAACTCCCGGACGGGAATTGCGAGCGGTGAAATCCGCGGCACAACGATAAGTAGGACAACCCCAACAGCACAATGACGGACCGATGGCATTGAGTGGTACACAGAGGGCGCGCAATTCCGGTGCGCAACAGTTGAGCGTCTCCTTGCGCCCTTGCACCCTCGCTGTAGTGCGGCAACGGGTTCGTGAAGCAACGTTTGTTCTACGGTCTGCCCGGTGCCGTGAGCGGAGATATCCATCCCGTACGGAATAATCGCGAACAGGGAGTCGATCATTCGAAGAATTATTCGCCTGTGGTGTCGAAGTCCGGGAGTACCGCACCGCGAGGCGAGCGATGCGATCGCCGGGAAGTTCCAGCCCGGCTTTCACCGTGGGTTCATCTGCCGGAGAGGTGCGGTCGTGGTGCCGTGTGCATCGCGCAGGAGTCGAGCGACCGCCTCGACATGGACACGATCCGGGCGGGTCCGGGGAGCGCGAGGGACGGCGGCGCGAAAGGCTCTTGTTCCGGGCCGCCGGCCTGTAGTCCGCTGACCTCATGAGGAGCATGAGGAAGCGGAGCGCCGCCGCGCTGATCACTGCCCTGGTCGCGGTCTCCCTGTGCACCGGCGCACCGGGCCCGCGAGCGGAAGCCGCGGGATCCGGCGCCGGCACCCCGCCACCAGGCGGCCGGCCCCCGCAACTGGGCGTCGATCTCGACACCGTGACGATTCCCCAGCTGCAGGCGCGCATGGCGGACGGTTCGCTGACCTCGTCGGCGCTGACCACGGCCTATCTGCGGCGGATCAGGACCGTCGACCCCGAGATCAACGCGGTGCTGCGCACCGACCCGACGGCGCTGCGCCAGGCGGCCGCCAGCGACGCCAGGCACCGGGGCGGCGCCGCCCGTGGCCCGCTCGACGGCATACCGGTCCTGCTCAAGGACAACGTGAACACCCGGGACATGCCCACGACGGCCGGATCGCTGGCGTTGGCCGGGAGCCCACCGGACGCCGACGCCGCCCTGGTGGCCCGGCTGCGGGAGGCCGGGGCGGTGATCCTCGGCAAGACCAATCTGTCCGAGTGGGCGAACTTCCGTGCGGAGAAGCCGACGTCGGGGTGGTCGGCGGTGGGTGGCCAGACCCACAACCCCTATGTCCTCGACCGCAACCCGTGCGGGTCCTCCTCCGGTTCGGCCGCCGCGCTCGCCGCGTCGTTGGCGCAGGTGGCGATCGGGACCGAGACGGACGGCTCCATCGTGTGCCCGGCCGGGATGAACGGGGTGGTCGGCCACAAGCCCAGCCTCGGCCTCGTCAGCCAGGCCGGTGTGGTCCCGATCTCCGCCGAGCAGGACACCGCGGGGCCCATGGCGCGCAACGTGATCGACACCGCGCTCACCCTCTCGGCGCTCAGCGGGAGGGGCCCCTCGCGCCCGGGCGCTCCACGAGGCCTCCCCGACGAGCTGACGCGCTCCACCGGCCTGCGCGGCAAACGGATCGGCCTGTGGCGACTGCCCTCGCTCGGCGCGGAGGTGGATGCGCTGATCACCCGTACCGCGGAGAAGCTGCGCAAGGCGGGAGCCGAGGTCGCCGAGGTGACACCCCCGTACCAGCAGCGCCTCGCCGCACTCGAATTCCCGGCGCTGCTGAGCGAGTTCCACCGGGACATCGACGCCTACCTCGGCACCCGTGACGGGCCGCGGAACCTCGCCGAGCTGATCGAGTTCCACCGCACCCACCCGGCCGAGCGCACCTGTTTCGCCGGTCAGGAGCTGTTCGAGCGGGCTCTCGCCGCGCCGTCCACCACCGACCCGGAATATCGGGCCAGGCGCGCCGAGTTGACGGACCTCGCCCGGCGCTCCTTGGACGAGACCCTCGCCGCCCATCGGCTGGACGCCATCGCCTCGCCGACCAACCCGCCCGCCTGGACGACGAACTGCGCGCGGGGCGACAACGACGTCATCCCGTCCTCGACCCCCGCGGCCGTGGCCGGTTACCCGTCCTTGTCGGTGCCCGCGGGGTTCGTCGACGAGCTGCCCGTGGGGCTGCTCCTGATGGCGGGTGACCGCAAGGACGCCGAGCTCCTGTCGCTGGGGGCCGCGGTGGAGCACCGACTCGACGCCTGGCGAGCGCCGCGCTATCTGCCCTCGCTGGGGGCCGACACACCTGCGGCAGGGGTCGGCGCCACCCGGTGATCCCGTCCGGTGACGGCACCTCAGGACAGGGGCCGCCCGGAAGCCGTGGGGCGGGTCACTGGGCTGCCAGCGCCCGTGCCGCCCGTACCAGCAGGGGTACGGGCGGCACGGAGGTGTCCGCCCGCCAGACGAGTTCGAGGTCGAAGCCGGGCAGGTCGTCGCCTATCCGCAGGGCGGCCGTGCCGGCCGGCAGGTGGCGGGTCAGGGCCTGCGGCACGACGGCGAAGGTGCGGTGGTCCAGGACCAGGTGCCGAAAGCCCGGCACCGGCTCCTCCTCGACGGGGAAGGCCTCGCCGGCGCCGCGGAGCGCGGCGAGGACCGCGTCGTGGAAGGCGGGTGCGATGTCGCGTCTGATGGCCCGCAGTGTGTCGCCGCGCAGTTCGCGCAGCGACAGTTCGGTCCGGCCGGCGAGGCGGTGGCCGGCCGCGACGACCACGACGAGGCCCTCCCGTACGAGCGTCAGACGGGCCAGGTCCGGCCGGTGCGGGAGGCTGCGGGAGAGCGCGGCGTCGATCTCGTCCCGTTCGAGTGCGGCAGCGAGGTCGGCCGACCACATCTCGCGGGTCTCGACACGGATGCCGGGATGGCGGGCTCCCATGGCGGACAGGAGGGTGGGCACGGCCCAGTAGGCGGCGCTGGTGACGTAGCCGAGCCGCAGTGTGCCGGCCGTGCCGTGCGCGACGCTCACGGTCCGCTCCACCAGGGCGTCGGCTTCGGCGAGGAGGGCGCGGGCTCCCTCCACGAAGACCTTGCCGGGCTCGGTGAGGCGGGTGGGGCGTCGTTCGAAGAGCCGGGCGCCCAACTCCCGTTCCAGCGCGGCGATCTGCCGGCTCAGCGGCGGCTGGGCCATGTGCAGCCGGTCGGCGGCCCGTTGGAACCCGCCCTCGTCGGCCACGGTCACCACGTAGCGCATGAGCCGTAGATCGATCGTCATACCCGCAGGGTATCTGGACGGTGCCCAACCGGTCTTGGCCAACGGCACCCGGCGCGGACCAGAATCGACGACGTCGGGCCGTCGCCCCACATCCTCCCCGCCTCTCCAAGGAGTTCGCCGTGCACGCGCGCACCCTCGCCTCCCTCCGTGTCTCCGCCCTCGGTCTCGGCTGCATGGGGATGAGCGACTACTACGCCCCCGGTGACGAGGCCGACTCGCTCACCACCATCAGGCGGGCCCTCGACGTGGGCGTGACCTTCCTGGACACGGCCGACGCATACGGCCCCTTCACCAACGAGACGCTGGTCGGCAAGGCGATCGCGGGCCGCCGGGACGAGGTCGTCCTCGCCACCAAGTTCGGCGTCGAGCGCCGTCCCGACGGGACCCCGGTCGGTGTCAACGGGCGGCCGGAGTACGTCCGGGCCGCGTGCGAGGCGTCACTTCGCCGGCTGGGGGCCGACCACATCGATCTCTACTACCAGCACCGCGTCGACCCGAGCGTCCCCGTCGAGGAGACCTGGGGCGCGATGGCCGAGCTGGTCGCCGCCGGCAAGGTGCGCCACCTCGGCATCTCCGAGGCCTCCCCGGCGACGATCCGGCGGGCCCACGCCGTGCACCCGATCACCGCCGGACAGTACGAGTACTCGCTGTTCACCCGGGACATCGAGGACGCACACCTGCCGACGATGCGGGAGCTGGGCATCGGCCTGGTCGCGTACAGCCCCATCGGGCGCGGTCTGCTGACCGGGACCCTCGGCCGGCAGACGTACGGCGAGCGGGACTTCCGCCGCACCGCGCCCCGCTTCCAGGGCGAGAACCTCGCCCTGAACCTCGCCCTCGTCGAGCGGGTACGGGCGCTGGCCGAGGCCAAGGGCGTCACCCCCGCGCAGCTCGCCCTCGCCTGGCTGCTGGCCCAGGGGCCGGACGTCACCGCGGTCCCCGGCACCAAGCGGGTTCGCTATCTGGAGGAGAACGCCGCCGCGGCCGATGTCACGCTGACCGCGGGCGAGCTGGCGGCTCTCGACGAGGCCGTGCCGCGCGGAGCGGTGGCGGGCGAGCGGTACGACGCGGCCCGGCTGGCGCAGGTCGACGTGTGACCGGGCCCGCCGGGAAGGCCGACCGGGGCCAGCGGGTCAGGAGGCCTGGGTGTGGTGGTCCAGCAAGCGGGTGAGCAACTGCACGAACTGGTCGCGTTCGGCCGGGCTCAGCGGTGCGAGCAGCTCGTCGTGGAGGTCGTCCAGGACCTTGTCGAGGCGGCGCAGGCGGCGGCGGCCCAGGGCGGAGATGGTGATGATGTTGCGGCGCCGGTCGTCGGGGTCGGGCGCCCGCTCGACGAGGTCGCGCTCGGCCAGTTCGTTGAGCACGCCGACCATGTCGCTGCGGTAGATGCCGGTGCGTGTGCTCAACGCCGCCTGGCTGCCCGGCCCGAGATCCTGCAGTGAGGCGAGTACGGCGTAGTGCCACTTGCGGGCGTCGATCCGGGCCAGCCCTTCGGTGATCAGCCGGTCCGACCGCACGGTCAGCTGCGACAACAGGCGGCTCGCCCGTCGACGCAGCCTGTCCGGCGTCCTGGGCGCGTCGTCGTCGGGCAGGTCCGCGGCTTCGGCTCTGATCATGGCGCCGATCCTACCCGTTGCGTTAGTACGACTAACGATGTACGTTCGCTCGTGCCGGGAACGTTAGTGAAACGAACGTTGCCTCGGCGAACCTCAGGAAGGAACATCCACCATTCCCACCGAGATCACGTCGCTGCAGATTCCCACCACGGACGGCCGGGCCGACGCCTTCGCCGCCTTCCCCGACGACGGCGAGCGGCACCCAGGGGTGCTGATGTACGGGGACGCCTTCGGTATCCGGCCCGTACTGCGGGAGATGGCCCGCGAACTGGCCGGGCACGGGCACTACGTGCTCGTCCCCAACTTCTTCTACCGGCACGGCCCGGCACCGCTGATCGAACTTCCCGAGCACATCGGAGAAGAGGACCGGCCCGCGGTCATCGCCCAGGTGATGCCCTTGGTCGAGGCGCACACCGCCGAACGCGTCCTGAGCGACGCCGACGCCTACCTCGGGTTCCTCACCACCCGGCCCGAGGTCGCCACCGGACCGGTCGCGGTGACCGGTTACTGCATAGGCGGCCTCCTGGCGATGCGCACCGCCACGGCCCACCCCGGCCGGGTGGCCGCCGTCGCCGCGTTCCACGGCCCCGTGGGAGCCGACGGGCCCGAGAGCCTCTCCAAGCTCACCGCCCAGGTCCACTTCGGCCATGCCGAAACCGACTTGACGCCCGAGGCCCTCACCGAGCTCAACCAGTCCCTGGACGCCGCGGGCGTCGACTACACCTCCGAGATCTACCCCGGCACCGTCCACGGCTTCACCATGTCCGACACCGACGCCTTCAACCCCTCCGCACTGCAACGCCACTGGGACCGTCTGCTCCCCCTCCTCGGTCGCACCCTGACCAGCAACTGAGGCCCCCGAGGCCGCCGACGAGCCGGCCGTAGCGGTTCCACCGGCCTGCTCGTCGGCCACGAGGGCGCTGTCCGACCCACAACCTCGCGTCAGCCTCACCGCCCCGTGGCCCACGGGGCGGTGAGGCGCCTGCCGCCGTGGAGCGCGGAAATTCCGGCCCCCTTCAGGTGGCTGCCTGTGTGTCACTGCCGCTTCCCGGGTGCGCAACGGTCATCCTTTTCGAGGTGATGTGCGGTGCTACGGGCACCCACCCGGCAGCAGGACGACCTGGCGAGGCGAGCAGTGCGAGTTCTTATTCCAAGCCCCGGCACCTGGGGTGACGTGGCTCCGTACCTCGGGCTGGGCAGGCGGCTGAAGGCTGCCGGCCACGAGGTGACCGTGGCGTGCCATGCACGCTTCGCAGACGCGGTCCGCGCGCACCGGCTGGACTGCCGGACCCTGCCGCTGGACTCGCTGGACTTCATGACGACCGACATCCGTCCCACGCCCCCGCGCCGTCTTGCCCGAGAGATTCGACGCAACCTCCTCCCGCAGATCGCCCAGGGGATCCTGGATGCCTCCCGAGGCGGGGTGGACGTCCTCTTGACCAATTTGGTGACCCATCCGATCTGCGCGTTCGTCGCCGAAGGCGTGGGGGCGCGCTGCCTGGGCGCCTACCTCCAGCCGATGCGTTCGGCCGTCCGGTTCGGTCTGAACGGGGTCGTGCCCAGCCGCTTCCGGGACCGTGTCGTCGAGGCCTCCGTGGTCAAGAGCGCGGGCCTCAACATCGCACCGTCCCTCAACGTGCTGCAGCGGGACCTCGGACTCCCCAGACAGGCGACCCGACGCGCCCTACGGGCGATGCGCACCGAGACGGTGTGCCACGGCTACAGCCCCATGATGGTGCCGCCGTTCGCCTATTCGTCCGGGCGACAGCGGACCTGCGGATACTGGTGGCCGCCCCGCCCCGACGGCTGGCGCCCGGACGATCGACTGGTCGACTTTCTGAACTCCGGCAGCAAACCGGTGTTCATCGGATTCGGCAGCATGGCCATGGGAGACGCGGAGCAGTTGAGCGGACTGCTCGTCCAGGCGCTGCGCAAGGCACGGCTGCGTGCCGTGGTCCAGTCGGGCTGGCTGGGGATCCACATGGCCGGCGACGATGTCCTCACCGTCTCCGAAGTCCCGCACGACTGGCTCTTCCCCCGTATGGCCGCGGTGGTGCACCACGCAGGCGCGGGCACCACGGGGGCGGGCCTCAAGGCCGGGGTGCCGGCCGTTCCCGTGCCGGTCCACTTCGACCAGTTCTACTGGGCCTCCCGACTGGCCGCCATGGGAGTCGCCCCCGCCCCGATTCCGCGCCGCCAGTTGACGGCCGCCCGCCTGGCCGACGCGTTGCGCGACGCCGTGGAGGGACAGGCCTTCATCCAACGGGCCCGGACGGTCGCGTCCCACCTCGCCGCGGAGGACGGCGCCGCCTCCGTACTCGCCGAGCTGGAACAGATGGATGCCTTCACCGCTCCTGCGTGAACCACCTGCATAGAGCCGGTGGGAGCCGGCCTCGCACGCAGTGGGACGAAGGTGAGTTCCCGCCCCCGGCCGCGGCGCCGCGCCCATCGGGTGCTGCGCCGCGGCCGGGAGGTCGGGTCGGTCTCTCAGCCTTTCTCGTTGCTGTGGACGGCCGCGGCCCATGTGGCAAGCAGATGCTCGTACTCGTCCTGCTCCTCGGGCCATAGCGGCCGACCGATACGGGCGGCCATGAAGTCGCGTATCGCGCGATTGGCCTCGGCGGTGGCGTCAGGGACGCAGTGGGGCGCCATGGCGTAGATGATATGCGGTGGGTTGGTATGGGGCCATTACCGCTTTTGGCTGACTCTGGCAACCTCTGCCCTTGACGTCACCGCCGTGCGGACAACACCGGCGCGTGGCCGCGGCGGGGTCGTACGACATACGCGGAGCACTTTTCGTTATCCGGAGCCGTCAGTGGGGTCTCCCTTGCGTGGTCCGCCCGCGCGGCGGGCCGCACGGACCCATTTCCCCTACGGGCCACGGCTATGCAGGCCCCACGGCTGCACAGGAAACGACACCATGAACAACGACGACGCACATCGGCAGGCAGTACCGCACGACGGGACGTCGACCGGGACCGGACGCCGAACCGGCGAGCCCGGCTCGCACCGCCGCTCCACCGCGCCCGGGACCGGCGGCCGGCACGGGCGGACCGCGCAACGAGGCGGCATCCACCGCGCCGTCAACAGCGGCCCCCGGCCCCGGCGGAGGACCGTGCTGCTGGCGGTGGCGGCCACGATCGCCGCGGGCTGCTGCTCCCTGGCGCTGATACGTGCCGGCTCCGGCCCCGACCAAGAGCTCGCGGCGAACCGGTCCATGGCGGCGCCGCCCACGAAGACCGCCTCCACCCCGTCGGCATCGCACAGTGCCGCCCCCTCGCCCCAGCGCCACAAGGCGTCGGCCTCCCCCTCCGGTGTCGAACGGCACGGCAAGCGGCACACCCCCCAACGGCCGCGGAAGGCCCACCCCGAGAGCGGCTCCAAGACGACCGTGAACACACCGCCCCGCACCTCCCGCACGGAGGCCGGGGCGAGAGCCGACGCCCCCGCCGCACCGCGGGCCGCCACCGGCACCGCCGCGCAGTTCGCCCAAAAGGTCGTCGACCTGGTCAACGACCAGCGGGCCCGGCACGGCTGCGGCCCGCTCACCGTCGACCCCCGGCTGCGCAACGCGGCGCAGGCCCACTCGGACGACATGGCGGCCCGCAACTACTACGAGCACAACAGCCCCGAAGGCGTCGACCCCGGAACCCGGATGACCCGTGCCGGATTCCAGTGGAGCAGCTGGGCCGAGAACATCTTCAAGAGCCCCAAGGATCCGGCCACCGCGCTGAAGGGCTGGATGGACAGCCCGGGACACCGGTCCAACATCCTCAACTGCTCCTACAAGTTCACCGGCGTGGGCGTCAACCTGAGCTCCAACGGCCCTTGGTGGACCCAGGACTTCGCCACCCGGTCCTGACCCACGGAGAACGGGTGCCCACATCGGCGGCTCGGCGCGTCCGAGCCGCCGATGGCACGCCCTAACTCTGCTGGACGTCCTTGATGAACACGATCCCGTCGTATCCGGCCAGGTGGGCCGGGTCCAGCGGGAAGTAGCCGAAGTACGGCGACACATGGGGAGCGGGCCGCGTGTCACCGAACGCCGTGGTCAGCCGGGGGGCGTCGACGAGGCAGCGGTCCTCCGGGAGGGCGTGGAGGAGACCTTCGAGGGTGTCCGGCGGCGGGGTGTCCACTCCGTGGTGCCGGATCGTGCCGAGGGCCGTGGCCAGGAAGGCGTACCCCTCGCCCAGGTGGGCGCCGGCGAGCGCGCCGGCGCTCCACCACTCCAGCCGCTGGTCACCCATCCGCATCGAGCTCTTGTCCCGCTGGAGATGGGCGTTGTGGGCGTGGACCAGCGCCGGGCCCCGTTCGGCGAGGGCGAGGAGGTTGTCGGCCATCATCCGGTCCCGCAGGCTCACCAGCCATGTCATGCGGGCCGGTGAGGTGTCGGCCATCCAGAAGTGGTAGCGCAGCAGCCCGGTGGCGGTACGCCCGTACAGGCGCGCCCGGTCCCAGTCGCCCCGCGAGGTCGCCGTGATCAGGTGCGGCGTCTGCGCGTCGAGCAGCGCCACCAGGTCGTCGGCGAGCAGCCGCAACTGACCTGCCTCGGTCGACCGCCCCACGGACTGGGCCGGGTCCCTCATCGCGGCGGGGTTGGTCCAGCGGTCGTCGGCGCCGAGCAGACGGTCGAGCGTCTCCGCGGTGCAGGGGAGCAGCTCCGCGTCCACCTGGGCGGCGAGGTAGCCGTGGAGTGCGGTGAGGGCCTGTCGGGGGCTCGCGGCGCCGGTGATCTCCAGTGGGCCGTCGAAACCGGCGAAGCGGAGCCGCTCGGACGCGGGCCGGCCGTCGTTGTAGGCGCGCATCCAGCGCACCAGCTCGCGGTTGGCCGCGGACGCGCCGAAACCGTGGCTGAACCCGTGCTCCATGACCTCGTCGAGGGTGCCGGTGCCCGAGGTGACGTAGTCGTCCACGACCAGACCCATCAGGCAGTCGCTCTCGATCGTGATCGTTCGGTAGCCCTCCTGCTCGACGAGCTGTCGGAAGAGCTCGTTGCGCAGGTCGAGCAGTGTGTCCTCGCCGTGGGTGGGCTCGCCCAGGGCGAGCAGCCGCGGCCGGGCCGGGAGCAGCCCCATGACGGCAGCGGCCTCGACGGCATGGACGGTGTCCTTGATGTCAGTAGCCATGCCTTCAACGGTATCGTTGAACCCTCGGTTGAAACTTCTCCACGATATCGGCGGCCTCATGGGACGAAACCTTCAAACCGGCGAACGCCTCAGGCCGGTTGATCTGGCGCGCGGGCACGGTCTGTCCACGCAGGCGATCAGGAACTACGAGGAGGCCGGCATCCTTCCGGCCGCCGGTCGCACGGCCCACGGCTACCGCACCTACACCTCACTGCACGCGGAAGCCCTGCGCGCGTTCCTCGCCCTGCTGCCCGGCCACGGCCACCAGACCGCGACGTCGATCATGCGGGCGGTCAACGGTGGCGCGGCCGAGGAGGCGTTCCGCCTCATCGACGAGAGCCACGCCCAGCTCCTCGACGACCGCCGCACCCTCCAGGCCGTCGAGAGCGCCCTGCGCGACCTGGAGCCCACCACGGCCTCCGGGCCTGCTGCGGGTACCGAACCGGCCGTGCTGTCCGGGCCCGGCGGCACGTTCATCGGGCCGCTGGCGGGGAACCTCGGCATCCGGCCCGCGACGCTGCGCAAATGGGAGCGCGTCGGCCTGGTCCGCCCGCGCCGCGACCCGCGGACCGGCTACCGCGTCTACGACGAGGCCGACGTACGGGACGCCCGGCTGGCCCACCAGCTCAGGCGGGGCGGCTACCTACTGGAGCAGATCGCCCCGCTGCTCGCCCAAGTACGGGCGGCCGGCGGGCTGGAGCCCCTGGAAGCCGCCCTGCACGACTGGCACGGCCGGCTCTCCGCCCGCGGGCGGGCGATGCTCACCGGGGCAGCCGCGCTGGAAGCGTATCTACGCGAGCGCGGGTGAGCCTTCGCCTCGGCGGCTCAACTGCCGGGCGGCGTCGGGGCCTCCAGAGGGCAAGCCCATGTTCATGTGCCACCTCGGTGCGCACAGCGACCGCGGTTCCAGGAGACCCCGCCATGCCGTCCGGGGGCAAGCCTCGTCCCCGCCCAGGGGCGTGAACGCGTGGAACGCCGCGGCATCGCCCCCTCGTTACCGGTCTCGGTTTCGCTTTCCGTGCCGAGTGTTCACATGGTCGGGTGGTCGGGTGCGGGCGAGGCGGCGACGGCGTCGTCGAGGATCTGCTCCCGTGCCGAAACGACCAGCCGGTTGAGCGCGGTGGCCAGGGAGAGGATCTCCGCAGGCCGGTCCGAGGCGCTGATCCGGTCGGTCGACTCGTCGAGGAAGGCCCCCGCCTTCTGGAAGAGGCTGTGCGCTTCGGGGGTGGCGGGAAGGGCGTCAGCCTTGATCAGGTTGAGCATCGTCTCCAATGCGTCGGCCAGCTCGCGGACCGCTTCACGCATCTCGGTTTCATCGGAGTTCATGCGGCCTACGATCGCGGATCGAGGACGAATCCGTCAGGCCGTCAACTCGGATTCGGACAAGTCGAGGTCGGGGTCGGAGGGGGCCGAGGGGGAGCGGTTCACCTGTGCAGGCGGTTTGCTGACGGACGGTGGTGGGCAACTCGCCTGGCCGGTGGCGGTTTCCTGGTAGGCCTGAAGGCGGCACTGGATTCCTTGGGCCGCCCACCGTGGCCGGGTGTCGGTGTGCCGTTGGGGGGAGCATGCTGGAGCGGTGGGCCCTGCGCGGCCGGCTGTGCGGGGAGGCCGGCGAGTCGTCCACGTTCGCGGTGATGTTCCTACGGGGTGTGGACGCGGCGGACGCCGGCCCATCGGTCCCGTGGCACGCGCTGTTGTGGTCCCGGTCGGGTGCCGGCGGCCGGGAGCCGGCTGTCCGCACCTGGATGGACGGTCAGGCGGTGGCGATGCTGCGGTCGGCCGTAGAGGCCGACGGGGCGATGGATCCTCGGGTGCGGGCGGCGCTGGCGGAGGCGTTGGCGGACGGGACGCCGGTGCCTCCCGACCGGCTGCTGCCCGGGCCGGTCGCGGTCGCCGCCACGGGGCGGGTGGGGCTCGAATACGGCGGTGTGGCCGCCCTGCAGGAGGCCGCCGACGGCTCGTACCGGCTCACCGTGCTGGAGGAGGACGGCCTCGGACTGGACCTGGTCGTCGCGCCCACCCGGGCAGCACTCCCGCACAGGGGCCTTGGGGACCTGGGCGGCCATTGCCGGCCGCGCTGCGACGTGCGGGGCGTGATCGCCGTACCGGGCGAGCGGCCGGCGGCGGTGTCGGGCAGCGGATGGTACGACCACACCACCGGCGCCGACCTTCCGCGGATGACCGGCGGGAGGCCGACGGCCGATGCCGGCTGGAGCCGTCTGGACATCGGGTTGGACTGCGGCTGGGACATCTGCGTCGGAGACGTCCGGGTCCAGGACCTGGTCTCCCGCCGTGTCACCGACCGCCTTACGGCGGCGGGCGTCGTGGCTCCCGACGGCACCGTCGTCCGGGCCCGGCCGCACCTCGCGGAATCGTCCTCGTGGACCTCGCTCGCCACGCTCAACACCTATCCGACGTCCTGGGAGGTCCGGCTCCCGGAAGTGGACGCACAGCTCACGGTCACGGCGACCGTGGACCAGGACATCCGCAGCCTGCTGTTCGGCTGGGGGCTGCTGTGTACGGACGCCGAGGTGCGGGGCACTCTGGGCGGTCGGCCGGTCCGGGGCCGGGCCTGGGTGGAAGTGGTGCCCGCCCAGAAGGTCACCGACATCGTGGAATATCTGGGACGGCTCCAGAAGGTCACCCGGCGCGAGGTGGACCTGCTCTACCCGGACCGTCCCTCACCGGCCTTGACGGCCTCGCTGCTCGGTGGCTGCGGCACCTCGACCGAGGGCATGTCCGATACGACGGTGCACGAGACCATGGTGCGGCCCATCCGCCACCTCACGGACCCCGGGGGCAGGGGCTGGCGGACGTTCGTGTGCTGCGCGGCGATGGGGCTGCTCGGAGTCGACAGCGGCGCGTACGCCCCGTTGCTGGCGGTCGTCGAGGTGATCCACAGCGCGAACCTGGCGATCGACGACGTGCAGGACGGTTCGACCTCCCGGAGGGGCGTCCCGGCCGTGCACACCGTCTACGGCGTGCCGACCGCGATCAACGCCGCCACCGCCGCGTACTTCGTCCTCGACCGTGTCATCGAGGAGGTCGTGCCCGATGACGACACCCTGCGCCTGGGCGTCTACCAGCGGTGGATACGGGCCGTGCGGGCGGCGCACGGCGGCCAGGCGGTCGACATAGCGGGCCACACCGAAGCGATGGACCAGGCGGTCGCCGCCCACGATCCGACCGCGCTGCTGGCCCGCATCCAGGCGGCCCACCGGTTCAAGACCGGTTTGCCGGCCCGCGCCTTCGCCGAGATCGGAGGCCTGATCGCCAGAGGCGACACCCCGCGGATCGACGCTCTGGGGGAGTACTTCGAAGCCGTAGGCACCGCCTACCAGATCACCGACGACCTCCTCGACCTGCACGGCGCGACGATTCCCGCCCCGCAGGGCGCACACCGCAAGCACTGCGGGGAGGACCTCCGGACCGGCAAGGTCACCACCCCGCTCGCCCGCTCCGTCTCCCTGCTGCCGGCCGAGGAGATCTCGCGGCTGTGGAGGTCCGTGCGCGGCGGTGGAGCGGATGCGGCGACGGTGCGCGAGGTCGCCACCGCCGTCACCGGCTGCGGCGCCGTCCAAGCCTGTTACGAAGAGGCGAAGGCCCACGTCGACGCCGCATGGCACCGACTTGACCCCTTGCTGGCGGAGTCCGTCACCAAGGTGCTGGTGCGCGCCCTGGGGAACTACGCCGCCCTGCGGGGAACGGAAGTCCCCGCTCAGGACGGCGTGTTGTGGAGGTGACGGTCACCAGGCCCGCCCAGAGGCCGAGGGGGGCCGTCCACCCCCGGACCGTCTCGTCAGGCTGACCCCGATGCGTCGGTCGGGCGTGGGCCGTCCGGCCCCGTCGGCCGCGGTGGGACACGGGGCGAGCGGTAGGCGCGGGCGAGGTGGCGTTGCAGCCGGGCGTGGCGGAACTGGTAGACCGCGCCGGCCTGACGGAGCACACCGCGCTGGTAGGCGTCTTCGAGGAAGGTGACGACGGACCAGGGCAGTCGGCCGGTCAGCGGCAGCCAGATCCGGGAGAACACCGCCCACTGGCCCCAGGCGGTCAGGCTCAGCGCATAGCCGAGGGCGCCGCCGAGCCCGCTGATGAGGCCGAGCTTGAGGGAGGCGGTGAGGCTCCAGACGACCGGGCCCGCGACCGCCTCCACGAGACCGATCACGGCCATGGATCCCAGGCCGACCAGGAGGCCGAAGGTGGGGGACCAGAGCAGGAGTTGGGTGGCGACCGTCCGGGAGTTCGTACGCAGCAGACTGACCGGACTGACGGCGGACCGGATGTCGAGGGGGGCTTCGAAGAGGGCCAGCAGGCCGAACGTGGGGCCGGCTCCCAGCGCGAACACGAGCCCGTAGACGATGCCGTCGTCGAGGCCGACGGCCAGGACGGCCGGAATGCTGCCGTGCGCGAGGACGCCGTTGAGCACCCCGCGGACGAAGCCGTAGCAGAGACCGAACACGAGCCCGCACACCAAACCGATCACCAGCCGGGGGAGGGCTCTCCGTCTGGCCCGCGCGTCCCGGCCGAACAGCTTCATGCGCATGCCGGACGGCTCCACGGCCGCGTCGTCGGACGCGACCAGCAGCCAGTACGCGATGCCGAACAGCAGCCCGGAGAGGAGTCCCGCCGCCAGCCCGTCCGCGAGCTGGAAGGAGAGGGAGTCGAAGAGGGTGCCGACGAAACTGTCGACGAGCCCGATGGCCAGGCAGGTCGCCAGCGCCGTCACCAGCGTGCGCGTGGTACGGCGCAGCCCGTGGCCGAGCCGCCACCACTCCAGGTTGGGGGTGTCGAGCCGGGTCAGGTGGTCGGCCAGGTAGCCGAGCCAGTACTGGGCGCGTTCCGGGTCGACGGCGCGGCGCGGCCCGCTGCCGGGGCGGTGCTCGGGCCGGGGGCGGTAGGCGGTGGCGATGAAGTTGTCGAGGAGGTGGTCCTCCAACTCCTCGGGGCGGGAGAAGCGCCGGGTTTCCAGGAGCGAGGCCGGGTCGTTGCCGGGTGTGTCGCTGTAGACGGCGCGGGCGAGGGTGACCATCAGCGGAGTGGTCAGCACCGTGGCGAGGTTGGCACCGGCCTGGCTGTGCGGCCGTTCGCGCAGCTCGTTCAGTACGGGATCCCAGGCGGTCGCCGAGGGGGCCCCACCGCGGGCCTTGCGCGTGGTGCGCGGCAGGTAGTCGGCCAGGTCTCCGAGGGTGAGGTCGGTCAGCTCCACCGCGGCGGCGGAGGTGAGTACGTCGGTCTCCGCCACCGCGGCGGCGTACTCGGACGGACGGCTCGTCAGCAGCAGGGGAAGCGTCGTGGCGTTGAGCGCCTCCAGCGCGGGACGGCGCAGTCCACCGGCTATCTCGTCGAAGCCGTCCAGCACGGGAAGCACCCGGCCGGTCTCGACCAGCGCGGCGGCCAGGCTCGACCCGCCGGGTCCCGGGGCGGCGAGACCGGGGTGATCGCGGGTGAGTTGCGCGGCCAGCCAGTCCCGGAACGTCACGACGGTCGGATCCCACGAGCCGATGCTGAAGATCACCGGTACCGCGTCGGTACGGCTCCTCGACGTCAGGTGGTCCAGGACGAACCGCACGGCGAGGATCGTCTTCCCGGACCCTGAACGGCCCAGCACCACCAGCCGCCCGGACGGGATCCGCCGGTACACGTCCGCGATCTCGTCCAGTTGCCCGCTCAGGTCCAGCGGGCCGGGCGCGGCACCGGCGGGCAGCCGGCGGACGTTGGCCCAGTGATCGGTCAACTCCTCGGCGACCGGCCGCCAGCGCACCGGCAGCGGATAGGGATCGTGGACCTGCCGCTGCTCCTCCTCGCGCCGCCAGCGGGCGGCCACCGACTGCGCCAGCTGCTCGGACACGTCGGCCAGGGTTTCGTCCAACGCCGACTCCGGCCGGCCGCCCGGAACCGGCTCGGGGCGCGCGGCCGGGTCCTCCGGCCGGCTGCCGTCCCCGGTCCGGCGGACGGCAGCCGCCAGCAGCTCCTCACGTTCCTCGGGGCTCAGCCCGAGCGCGTCGGCCAGCAGGCGCACCGTGGTCACCCTGGGGTCGGCGCGTTCGCCGGTCTCCAGCCCGCGGACGGTGCGCACGCCCACTCCGGCGCGCTCCGCCAGCGCCTCCTGGGTCATCCCGGCCGCCCGCCGCAGCCGCTTCAGCAGGGCGCTGAACTCACTGGTCGTCACAGGTCACGCCTTCCCCCGGCATGTCGATTCCCCCAGGTGAGGGACTCTAGCGCGGCCACCGGCCGGATACGGCCGGTCTGCTGGCCTGTCCGCCGCACGGTGCCGGGGCCAGCGTCGACGGCATCGACCAGACCGACCACCGGAGTCAGGGGATCCCACGATGCCGCCGACCGCGACCGCCGACCGACCGACCGTCACCACGCTCACGCCCCAGGAGCGCGAGCTGCTCTACGCGGTCGGCTGCGGCCTGAGGGACGCCGAGATCGCCTCCGCCCTCGCCCTCCCCGACGACGCCGTGGCCGGACGCCTCGCCCGGATCCTCGCCAAACTCGGGCTGCGCGACCGGGCCGCCGCCATCGTCCACGCCTTCGACTGCGGCCTGGTCGTCCCCGGCCACGGCCCGCGCGAGGCGGCGAGCCCGGTGGCACGGACCGCCGGCGGCCGGGCACGCGAGCCGCGGGTGCGGATCTGCGTGCTCGGCCCCCTGCGGGCCTGGCGCGACGGACAGCCCGTGGACCTGGGGCCGCTCCGCCAGCAGGCCGTGCTCGCGGCGCTGGCGCTCTGCCCGGACCGGACGGTCAGCCAGCACGAACTGCTCGACGGGGTGTGGGGGACGGAACCGCCGAACACGAAGGTGGTGCCGGTGTACATCTACCGACTACGGAAGATCCTCAACAGGGGGGACGGCCAGGACTCGGTGATCCGGCGCGATCGGTGCGGCTACCGGCTGGTCCCCGGCGCGGTCGAGGTGGATGTGACGCGCATGGAGGAACTGGTCACCGCCGCCGCGAAGGCCGAGCGGGCCGGCGAACTCGCCGAGGCGGTCCGGGTCTGCGCCCAGGCGGTGGACCTGTTCCGCGGGGAGCTGCTGTCCTGTCTGCCCGGGCCGTTCGTCGAGTTGGAGCGGCTACGGCTCACCGAGCGCAGGATCGCCCTCGCGCAGCGGAAGCTGGACTGGCAGCTGCGGCTGGGCCGGCACTCCGAGGCCGTCGCCGAGCTGTGGGCCCTGTCCGTGGCGCAGCCCCTGAACGAACCGGTCGCCGCGATGCTGATGCGTGCGCTGCACCGCAGCGGCCGGCGGGCCGAAGCGTTGGCCGTCTACGACCGCACCCGACGCCGTCTGGCCGACGACCTGGGGGTCTCGCCGGGCCGGCTGCTGAGCCGGACGCACCTGATCATCCTGCGCGGGCACGACGCCGGCCTCGGCCTCACCCGCACCACGCCATGACCCGTCCGGCGCCGCGTGCGCGCGGTGAGGAACTGCTGCTGGCGCGGATCTCGGCAGCGGCCGGCCGCGCGCGCCTGGGCAGGCGGCGCGCCACCTACGCGGGGGCCGGGCATCCGGCCACCGCGCTGACCGGCCCGCTCCGGGTGATCCGCCACCTGCTGGCCTTCGCCCGGTACGGCCGGTCCGCCGCGACGAAGGCGCGCGTGGAGGCGCGACTGGACCTGTACGAGCACGGGATGACGGTGGCCGTCAGGGGACGGATCCAGGTCATCCGCTACGACACCACCTCGGTGTTCCACAAGAGCGTCCGGCCCGCACACGGCTCGGCGCGGGCCGGCGCTCTCGGCGTCCACACGCTCACCGACGTCGAAGGGAAGCGGGTCGTGCTGTACGACGGGCCGGAGCACGGCGATGCGGAGGAATGGGCGCCCGAAGTCCGACGGGCCGTCGTCCGCGCCCAACTGCCGTGCGCCCCGGCCGCGCGCGCCCAGGGCGGACCACAAGCCGTAGGGGGCCACAGGCTGGCCCCGGGAGGGGTGGGTTGCGCGGAGGTGTCCGCCCCGGGGCCGCAGGTACGG
>NZ_JBHYJC010000003.1:207307-525210 GCF_042749045.1 Streptomyces sp. NPDC059008
CCCGGGCCTGCCCCCCCCCCCCTCGGCGCGCGCGCCGCGCCCGCGCCCCCCCCCCCCCCACGACTCGCCTTCGGGGACATCTGGCTGACCCGGGAAGGGGTCGGTTCCGCTGAGGTCTCCGCCCGGTGGCCGCAGGTACGGCGACTGGAGATCGAGCGCGGGGCGGTCAGGCTCGACATCGACGGCACCTGGCACACCCTGTCGGACACCCCGTCCACGATCCGGAACCTCTTCGTCCTCCGCGTGCTCGTCGAGCACTTCCGCACAGACGGCGGGCGCTGATGACGACGACGAGACCGCCTCGCCACGCTCACCACGGCAGCTGGGGCGGAGCACCGGGCCGTGGTCGTCTCCCGGCCGGCGAGGTCACTCCGGCGACCGCTACCAGGGCACCGGCTGATCCTGGTAGTTGAGGAACTTCAGGCCCGGTTCGCCGCCGTGGCGGTTGATCGTGTCCACCACGCCCGGGACGGACTGGTCGATGGTCAAAGGTGCGGCTGGTCCGCCGAGTTCGGTGCGGACGTGGCCGGGGCACAGGAGCAGCAGCGTGTGCGTGGCGTCGGCGTATCGGGCGGCGTAGCTGCGCATCAGCTGGTTCAGGGCGGACTTGCTGGCGCGGTAGACGTCGTGACCGCCCTTGGTGTTCAGGCCGAGGCTGCCCTGGCGCGAGGACATCACGCCGATGGTCCCGGTCGGCGCGACCAGCGAGCGGAAGGACTCGACCACGCGCATCGGGCTGAGCGCATTGGTGACCATGACCTCGGCGAACATCTCCGTCGGGACCTCGCCGACGGGGATGTCGCCCCGGGTGATGCCGGCGTTGACGAACAGCAGGTCGAGGGTGCGCTTCGCCAGGCGTTCGCGGAGCGCGGCGATCTCCGCCGGCTCCGTCATGTCCAGCGACTCGACGGTGACGCGACCGTCCGAGGCCTCGGCCAGGTCGTGCAGTCCGGTGCGCCGATCGCCCCGGACCGTCCCGATGACCTCCCAACCCCGCTGCGCGTACTCGGTGGCCAGGCCGAGCCCGAGGGACCGGGACGCCCCGACGATGAGGGCGGTTCGGGCGCTCATGCCTGCACCGCCGGCTTGAGGACCTGCTCACACCACGCGCGGAACGACGTCGGGCTCGCGGTCTGCGGGGTGCGCCGCACCCCGTCGTCGAGGCCCTCGTCCTTGGCCCGCATCATGTCGAGGTACCCCTGCACGACCGCGTCCCCGGTGCCGTGTCCGGCGAGTGAGGCGCGGAGTGCGTCGAGCGTCTGCCGCTCGTAGCGGATCGGGCGGCCCAGCACCTCGGACATGATGCGCGCGAGGTCGTTCGGTGAAAGATCCTCGGGGCCCAGTACCGGGACCTCGCCCGTCCCCGTCCACGAGCGGTCGAGCAGGAGGTCGGCGGCGGCCGCGGCGATGTCCCGGGTGGCGGCCGTCGGTGCCTTGCGGTCAGCGGTGCCGGTGCCGGTGAACACGCCGTCGTCGCGGATCGAAGCCACCTGCCACAACAGGTTGTCGACGAATGTCGGGTTGGCGAGCGCCCGGTAGGCCACGCCGGTGCTCGCGATGAGGTCGTCCATGGCCAGCGACGCCGTCACGTGCCCGGCGCGGCCCGCGACGGGGGTGCCCCGGCCGAGCGCCGAGACGCCGACGACGTGTCCGACGCCGTGGTGTGTGAAGGCCTTCGCGGCGGCGCGGGTGAACTCGGAGTACAGGGCGTCCAGGCTCGGCGCCCGGGGGGTCGGGGGGACCACCCAGAAGACGGCGTCCGCGCCGGCGAAGGCCCGGTCGACGACCTCGGCGTCGCCGTGCGAGCCGGTGACGACGTCGACGCGGGTGCGGACCGCGTCGGGAAGCTTCCCGGGGTCACGCGCGACGACGCGCAGCTCCTCGCCGTGCGTGCGGGTCTCGCCCAGGAGTATCTCCAGGAGCCGGCCGCCGATCTGGCCGGTGGGAGTGGTGATGACGATCATGCGTCAAGTCTTGGTGCGGCCGTCCGCGGCGTCCAATACCCTTCCCGACAATTGATACCTTCAGGGCATGGATCTCGATCTGCGCAAGCTCCGCTACTTCGCCACGGTGGCCGAGCACCGGCACTTCGGCCGGGCGGCGGAACAGCTCTACATCACCCAGCCGGTTCTCAGCCGTCAGATCAGGTCTCTGGAGGAGGAGTTGGGGTGCACCCTGCTCGTGCGGTCCACCCGCAGCGTGGAGCTGACCGACGCCGGGAAACAGCTCTACGAGGAGGCGCAGCAGATCCTCCGGTCGGTCACCGCGGCGGTGCGGCGCGTGCACGACGTCGACCAGGGCGTCCAACGGCTCGTGGTCGCCTTCTCCCCGGGGCTCCATGTGGCCGACGCGATCCGGGCGTTCGCGTCGCGCCACCCGGACGTCGAGACCGACGTCGTCCCGGCACGCTGGTGGGAGCAGGACCGGCCGCTCCGGGACGGCCGTGCCCAGGTCGGCTACCTGCGGCGCCCGTTCGACGACTCGGGCCTGCGCACCATCCCCATCGGCCGCGAGCCCAGGGTCGCCTGCATGCCCGCGGCGCACCCGCTGGCGTGCCGTCAGCAGCTCACCTCCGCGGACCTCGACGGCGAGCGGATGCTCGACGTACCCAGGCGGCGGACGTCGTCGCTTGAAGAGAAGTTCGAGCTCATCGCCTCCGGGCACGGCATCGCGCTCGTCCCGCTGAGCGTCGCGCGGTCCTACTCCCGTCCCGACCTCGCCCATCTCCCCGTCACGGACGCCCCAGGGGTCGAGTCCTGCCTGGCCGTTGCAGCGGACCGGCGCGAGAAGCTGCTACGCGACTTCCTGGAGATCGCCACCGCGACACTGCGGCGCCCCTGAGCGGTCGGCGCGCGAGGCCACGGCCGACCGCTCCCGGGCCACCGGCGCGGACAGCCCCAGGACGTGATGACGGGCCACGCCCCGATTCCTCACGACCGCCCGCCGAACTGCCAGTTGTGGACCTCGATGTCGGCGTATCGCTCCCGGGTCAGGACGGTGCGTGCCGAGTCCGGGTCCGGCGCCCGGACCAGGGCCGCGGTCCCCACCCAGGTGGTGCCGTCGTCGGACAGCAGCGGACCGTAGGCGATCAGCTCGTCCTGGTCGGCCGGCAGCGCGAGGTCGGCTGCCGGCCCCGTGCCGAGACCGAGCACCAGGTAGCGGTTGCCGCCCTCCTCGCCACCGGGGAAGTCCCACATCGTGCGCCCCAGTATGTTGCGCCACCGACGCAGCAGCACGTCCCGGTACACGCCGGCCTGGTAGCCGGGCTCGTCGAAGGCGAACGCGCGCGCCGCGGCGAGATCGGGCAGATCGACGATGTGGACGCTGCCGGTGGGCACGTCGCCGACGAGCGTCGGACCGCGGGCGATCATCTCCTTCGCGTAGCGGTCCATGTAGGACCAGTGCTCTTCCAACAGCTCCTCGCGCAGTGCCAAGGAGCCGGGTCGATCGCGGTGGTAGCAGAAGAACTCCATGACCACATTATTGAGGTGTCGGCTTCTGGGGCGACGGGTGCCCCGGCGTCGGCCGGTCTCGCGGCCGACGCCGGGACGTGTTCAGGTGCGGATCGGCCGCGCAGCAGGCCTGCGCAGCAGGGCCACGGTGCGTGCGGTGACGACCGCGGTGGAGGCGAGTGCCGCCGCGGTCGCGCAGACGACGAGGGCGGGCCAGGCGTAGGTGGTCTGGGCGAGGGTGCCCGAACGGTTCATCAGAAGGCCTAGTAGCGCGGCGAGTTGGGTGAGGACAAGGAGGGGAAGGACTTGGGGCAGCATCCGCAGCGCCCCTCGCCACCACGGTCGCCGTGCGGTGCGCAGCGCCCACCGGCGGGCGCGCAGGACGCCGCGGACGCCGAGGCCCAGGGCCAGCAGGGTGAGGGCCGCCAGGACCCAGTCGGCCGTCATCGAGAACGGCTCGGCCACCTCCGGGTGCCTGCCGTGGGCGAGGTCGACGAGGCCCTGCAGGATCTGGGGTGCGTCGTCCCCGGCGATCAGACCGGTGTTGGTGACGACCGCGATGCCGACCCTGCTGTCGGGCAGCAGGGCCGCCATGGAGTTGTGGGTCAGCAGTTGGCCCGTGTGCTGGATCTCCCTGGGGCCGCCGTCGTGCCGGTTCTCCGTCCAGCCCATCGCGTAGTCGCTGTCCCGGGGCGCCGGTGGCGGGGTGTGGGTGACCTCGATGGTGCGCGCGGTGGCGATACGGCGTCCGTCGGCGGACACCCCCTGGTTGTTCTGGGCGATCAGCCACTGGGCGAGGTCGTCGGCGGTGGTGACGACGCCATGGCCGCCGGCGGCGAACCAGCGGGGGTGGGAACGGGGGATCACCGCGCCGTAGGCGCGGACGTAGCCGCGGGCGTGGTCGGGCATGTCGTCGGTGCTGTCGACGGACGTGGTGTGCGTCATGCGCAGCGGCGTGAAGAGCTTGGCGGACAGGTAGTCGGCGAAGGGCCGTCCGCTGACGACCTCGACCAGGCGGGCCGCGACGAAGTAATTGGGGTTGTGGTAGCGGTACTTGGTGCCGGGGGCGGTGGCAAGGTGCGCCCCGCGCATCGCGGCCACCGCCTCTTTGAGGGTGTGCGGTTGGGCGTGGGCCAGGTCGGGATAGGTCGAGTCGGCCATGCCCGAGGTCTGGGTGAGCAGCTGGCGGACGGTGATCCGCGCCGCGCGCCGGTCGGCCATGGCGAACTCGGGCAGATAGCGGTGCACGGGCCGGTCCAGGCCGACCTTGCCCGCCTCGACCAGCTGCATGACGGCGAGTGCGGTCATGGACTTCGACAGCGACGCCACGGGCAGGCGGGTGCGCGCGGTCACCGTCTGCCCGGAGGCGGTGTGCCCGTAACCGGCCGTGTGGACCACCCGGTCGCCCTTGGTCACGGCGATCACCGCGCCCGGCAGACGTGTCTGCTCCAGGTAGTCGGTGACGAAGCGGTCGATCGAGGCCGGAGTCAGGCTCGCGGGGGGCTGGGCGGCCGATGCGGCCGGGGACAGGGAAGCGGCGGCCGTCGTGATGCCGAACGCGGCCACCAACAGGCCCAGTCTGCGACGGACGCCACTGCGGACGGGGAACATTCTCATGGCGCCCAGTGCACCGGTTCGCCCCGGGCCGGCGCACTGGCGTACACGGGAGTCCGAAGGTAGTGCCAGCACTACCGCAGCAAGATCCCCGCCACGGTACGGTCGGCGGGTGCGACATCGAACCGCCTGGCAGGCCCTGGGCCAGAACCCGTTGACGATGCTGCGGTCGAGCTGGCCCTGGCGGTCGTTGGCCTACCTGCTGTCCGGGGTCGCCTTCGGTGCCGTCGCCACGGCCGTCCTGGTGAGCGCGCTGATCGCGGGCCTCGTCTCCCTGATCGTGGTCGTGGGCGCGGTGCTGCTGCTCGGCGTCGCGCTGTCGGGCATCGCCGTCACCCGCTTCGAGCGGTGGCGCCTGCGCCTGGTGGACCTGGACCCGGTGCCCGACCCCCATCAGACCCCCGAGCGCCCGGGGTTGCGCGGCTGGCTGCGGACCCGGCTGCGGGAGCCGGTGACCTGGCGCGAGCTGGGCTTCACCGCGGTGTCCTCGGCCGCCCTGTGGTGGATGGACTTCCTCGTACTGGGCTTCGCCCTGGTCGTCCCCGTAGTGGTGATGTACTCGCCGGCCGACGACCCCGGTGCCTGGCCGTTGACGATCGTCGGCCTGTGCCTGCTGCTCGCCGCGCCGTACACCATCACCGCGTGGGCGGGTGCCAGGGCCGCCGTCACCCGCCTGATGCTGGCGCCCCGCGACAGCGAACTGGGCCGTCAGCTCACCGACGTGCGGGCCTCCCGCGCACGTCTGGTCGACGCCTTCGACGCGGAACGGCGCCGGATCGAGCGGGACCTGCACGACGGAGCGCAGCAGCGGTTGGTCTCCCTCAACGTGACGCTCGGCCTGGCCCGCCTCGACGTCGCGCCGGACTCACCGCTGGCCGGGCAGCTCGCCGACGCCCAGACCCAAGTCACCCTCGCCGTCGAGGAGTTGCGCGAGCTCAGTCGCGGCGTCCATCCGAAGGCCCTGACCGACCACGGCCTGCCGGCGGCCGTCGAGAACCTCGCGGCCCGCTCCGCCCTGCCCGTCACGGCCGACATCCGCCTGCCACGCCGGATGCCGATCGCCGTGGAGACCACCGCGTACTTCGTGATCGCCGAGGCGCTGACCAACGCCACCAAGCACAGCCGCGCGACCCGAGCCGAGGTGCACGCCCGCCTCCACACCGACGTACTCACCCTGTCCGTCAGGGACGACGGCATCGGCGGCGCCGCCCCCGAGGGGGGCACCGGCCTGACCGGCCTCGCCGACCGCGTCGCCGCGGCGGACGGCAGACTCCGCGTCTCCAGCCCGCCGGGCGGACCTACACTCCTGCACGTGGAGCTGCCGTGCCGCTGACCGTCGTGCTCGCCGAGGACTCCCCGCTGATGCGGGACGGCCTGGTCGGCGTGCTCACCCGCTTCGGCCACCAGGTGCTCGCCGCCGTAGGCGACGCGGACGCCCTGGTCGCCGCGGTCCGGGAGCACCACCCCGACATCGTCGTCACCGACGTCCGCATGCCACCGGACAACACCGACGACGGGCTGCGGGCCGCGGTGTTCCTGCGCCACGAGCGTCCCACCCTGCCGATCCTGGTCCTCAGCCAGTACATCGAGCAGTCCTACGCCGCCCATCTGCTCGATCTCGGCAGCGACACCGGCGTCGGCTACCTCCTCAAGGACCGGGTCAGCGCCGTCGGCGAATTCGTCGACGCGGTGGCCCAGGTCGCGGCGGGCGCGACGGTGGTGGACCCCGAAGTGGTCGGTCAGCTCCTGAACCGCCGCCGTGATCCTCTGCAACGCCTCACCCCGCGCGAGCGCGAGGTGCTCTCCCTGATGGCCGAGGGCCGGGCCAACGCCGCCATCGCCCGCGAGCTGTACGTCACGGAAGCGGCGGTCAACAAGCACGTCAGCAGCATTCTGCAGAAGCTCGACCTGCACCTCGACGGGCAGGGACACCGCCGCGTCCTGGCCGTCCTCGCCTATCTCCGCGGCTGACGGCCGCCGGGGGAGGGCGGGTGGTGCGCTGTGACGGCGGGCGCGGGCCCATGCGTATGCCCTGTGAAGCGCGCGGAGTGCATTTACCAGGCCGATACTGGGTGCGAGTCGAGCCAGGCGCCCGATCAAGGCGGATCGAGCAGCGTCCCGGCGCCGACGCGCGGTCCCACTGGGACGGTACGAGGGTGGTAGGTGATGGACACACCGGTGACGACGTTCAGCGAGGGCCCGGACGACCCGTTCGCCGTGCGTCGCTCGGCCTCCGCGGTGCTGGACGGCAGGGGGCGGGTCGTCGGCTGGAGCGAGCGCGCCGAGGAGCTGCTCGGCCACTCGCCGGAGCAGGTGCTGGGCCGGACGGCGCGCGAGGTGCTGCTCGACCCGCGCGACGAGGACATCATCATGGCCGCGGTGGCGCACTGCGTGAGCGCCGGGGGCTGGTTCGGGGTGATCCCCGTACGGGAGCGCGACGGCAGACGGGTGGAGCTGGGCTGCCGGGTCCGGGCGGTGGCACGGGCCGACGGCGATATCGAGTGGGTTCTCGTCGGCGCGCCCGCGGAGCAGGTGGTCCAGTGGGAGACGGACCGGTCCGTCCTGGACGGGATGTTCCGCCGGTCCCCGATCGGACTCGCGGTGCACGCCCCCGACCTGAGCCTGCTGCGGGTGAACCGGGCGATCGCGCGGTTCGGCGGCATCCCGGCCGAGTACTACCACGGGCTGCGCACCGGAGACTTCGTCATCGGCCGGGACGCGGAAACGGTGGAGGCGAAGCTGCGGCGGGTGCTCGAAACGGGCGAGCCGCTGATCTTCACCGAGCAGCCCTGCCATCTGCGGCACGACCCCGACCGGGAGCTGGTGGTGTCCGTGTCGGCCTTCCGGATGCAGGACTCCGCCGGCCGCATCCTCGGCGTCACCCAGATGGTGGAGGACGTCACCGACCGCTATCGGGCCCGCCGGAGACTGGCGCTGCTCAACGAGGCCGGCGCCGGTATCGGCACCACCCTCGATGTGGAGCGCACGGCGCGCGAGCTGGCCGAGGTGGCGGTCCCCGAACTCGCGGACTGCGTCTCCGTCGACCTGCTCGAGTCGGTCACCCGCGGTGAGGAACCGGGGCGGGAGGAAGCGGCCCGCATGGTCCGGGCGGCGGTCCGCAGCATCTCACCCGAGGCTCCTCCGGTGATGTATCCGGTGGGCCACGCGATGCACTTCCCGTCGGATGCCCCGCAGGCCCGGTGCCTGGCCGAGCGGACGCCCGTCCTCGAACCGGTCCTGGAGTTCTCTCCCGGCTGGTCCTCCCTCGACCCGGACAAGGTCGAGCGGGTCCTGGAGCTGGGCGTCCACTCGCTCATCGTCGTGCCACTGGTCGCGCGTGGCCTCGTACTGGGCGTGGTGAGCCTGTGGCGGTGGCGGCGACCCGAGCCGTTCGAGGAGGACGACCTCACGCTGGCCGAGGAGTTCGCGGCCAGGGCCGCCGTCTGCATCGACAACGCCCGCCGCTACACCCAGCAGCACCAGGCCGCGCTCGCGCTCCAGCGCAGCCTGCTGCCGCGCGAGATGCCCGAGCACCCCGCGGTCGAGATCGACCACCGGTACCTGCCGGCCGACGCCACAGCCGGCGTGGGCGGCGACTGGTTCGACGTCATCCCGCTCTCCGGACTGCGGGTCGCCCTCGTCGTGGGCGACGTGGTCGGTCGCGGCATCCACGCGGCGGCCACCATGGGCCGGCTGCGTACCGCCGTCCACACCCTCGCCAACCTCGACCTGCCCCCGGACGAGGTCCTCTCCCACCTGGACGACCTCGTGGACCGGCTGGCAGCCGAGCAGGAGGCGACCGGCGAGCGTGCCCCGCAGGTCGTCGGCGCGACCTGCCTGTACGCGGTCTACGACCCGGTCTCCCGGCGCTGCGCCCTCGCCCGCGCCGGTCATCCGCCGCCCGCGGTGGTGACACCGGACGGACGGGTGGACTTCCCCGACCTGCCGGCCGGCCCGCCGCTCGGCCTCGGCGGACTGCCCTTCGAAGCCGCCGAGCTGGAACTGCCCGAGGGCACCGTGCTCGCGCTCTACACCGACGGCCTGCTGGCGCGTCACCGCCGCGACCTCGACGAGGGCCTGGCGCAGTTGCGCGGGGCGCTGAGCGGGCCCGCCCGTTCGCTGGAGGACACCTGCAAGGCGGTCGAGGACGCGCTGCTGCCCGACCGCCCCAGTGACGACATCGCCCTGCTCACCGCCCGCACCCGCTGCCTGGCCGCACACAAGGTGGCCACCTGGGAGCTGCCGGAGGAGCCGACCGCGGCCGCCGAGGGCCGGACGCTGGCGGTGGCCCAGCTCAAGGAGTGGGGGCTGGCGGACCTGGTCTTCACCACCGAGCTGATCGTCAGCGAGCTGGTCACCAATGCCTACCGCTACAGCAGCGGCCCGGTCACCCTCCGGCTCATCCGCGACCGCGACCTCATCTGCGAGGTCTCGGACACCAGCAGCACCTCCCCCCATCTGCGCCACGCCGCCACCACCGACGAAGGCGGGCGGGGGCTCTTCCTGGTCGCCCAGCTCACCGAACGCTGGGGCACCCGCTATGTGCGCAACGGCAAGACCATCTGGGCGCAGCAGCCGTTGTGAGGCTGGAAGGCAGGGAGGCAGCCCTGGTCCATGGGCTCCCCCCCCCGCGACGACTTCTCGTCCACCGGTCGTCGCCGGTCATCCGGCGACCGTGTACGAGCGCGCTCCCGTCCCGGCGAGTCCGCCCCCGTCGACGATCAGGTACTCCGGGCGGACGGGCCGTCCGTCGAGCCAGCACTCCAGGATCTCCCGGGTGCCGGCGGCGTAGCGGGCCTGCGCCGACAGCGTCGTACCGGCGACGTGCGGGGTCATCGCCTCGTGCGGCATGGTGCGCCAGGGATGGTCGGCGGGTGGTGGCTGCGGATACCAGACGTCACCGGCGTATCCGGCCAGTTGTCCGCTCTCCAGGGCCCGCACCACGGCGTCCCGGCTGACGATGAGCGCGCGTGCGGTGTTGACGATGTACGACCCGCGCTTCATGACCCCGATCAGCTCGTCGTCGAAGAGGTTGTGGGTCTGCGGATGCAGCGGGGTGTGGATCGACAGCACGTCGATCGCGGCGGCCAGGGAACGGGCGTCGGGGTGAAAGGTGAGCTCCAGATCCTCCTCGACGTCCTGGGGCAGCCGGTGCACGTCGCAGTAGTGCAGGGTGACGTCGAACGGCCTGAGGCGTCGCAGCACCGCCTGGCCGATGCGGCCGGAGCCGAGGACGCCGACGTCCATGCCTTCGAGGTCGTAGGAGCGCGAGACGCTGTCCGCGATGTTCCAGCCCTTCTTAGCGGTCACCCACTGATGGGCGGGCAGGTAGTCGTGCACCAGGGTGAGGATCTGCATGACGGCGTGCTCGGACACGCTGATGCTGTTGCTGTAGGTCACCTCCGCCACCGTCATGCCGTGGGAGATGGCGCTCGGCAGGTCGACGTGGTCCGACCCGATCCCGGCGGTGATCGCGAGTCCGAGCCGGGGCGCCGCGGCGATCCGGTCGGGGGTCAGATAGGCGGGCCAGAAGGGCTGCGAGATCACCACGTCGGAGTCGGGCAGCTCGCGGTCCAGCGCGCAGCCCGCGCCCTCCTTGTCGGACGTGACGACGAGGGTGTGGCCCCGCTCCTCAAGGAAGCGGCGCAGTCCCAGTTCTCCCGAGACGCAGCCGAGCAGCTGTCCCGGGGTGAAGTCGACGGCTTGCGGGGTCGGCGCGGTCTGACCGCCCGGATAGCCGGTGATGGTGGGAATCGCGTCGCGGGCGTATTCGGGTGGATAGCCGCCCACGGGATCCGGATAGAGCACCGCAAGGATCTTCGCCATGGCCGCCCTCCATCAGTGGGGCCACTGCAGTGGAATACCGGTGGTGCACCGGTGAATCGAAGAAATTATCGATGATCTTGAATTTTAGTCGTGCGGCCGTCCGCCCGGCAAACCTCCAAATGGCGCGCCGGGTGCGGTACGGCCCGCGCCGACCGGCGCCCGACCGGATCGCACCGACGGCCCCGCAGCCCACGAGGACTGCGGGGCCGTGCTCAGGCCGCGACCAGCGGAACGATCTCGCGGGGGCGTGACTCGCGCTCGTCGTAGGTGACGTCCACTCCGGCCTCCGCCACGGCGGCGAGCGACGCGTCCCGTGCCTCCTCGGACTCCCACCGCACTATGGAAATCACCGCGTCGCCGGACACCCAGCACTCACCCGAAAGGCATCCCGGTGTCCGCAGCATCACCTCGCGGACTTGGTGGACGCGCGAGATGAACTCCTCGCGGTGAGCGGCGTGCGGATAGTGGTACGCCACCATTCCTACCTTCATGGTGCTCTCCTTTGTCATTTCTCCACGGTCTTTCCTGCGCCGGATCCGCGACCGAGCCGTGCCGTCGTTTGATCGGCAGTCGGCTCACCGCATCCGCCGGCTGTCCCATTCGGCCATCAGGCCGAACAGGGCGAATCTGTCGACCACGGGCTGGTCGGGGTGGATCTCGCGGTAGCGCCGGTAGACGTTGACCACGATCCGTTCGGCGTCCAGCCAGTCCGCGTACTCGGCCGGATCGATCCCGAACGCCGCCTCCTGGAAGTCGAGTCCCCTGGCGTACGCGGCGTCCGTCTGATCGATGACATGGCCGAAGTAGTCGCGGACGGCGCGGATCCCGTCGGCGTCCGTCACCGGGCCGTGGCCCGGCACCACGGTGGACGCACCGAGGTCGATCATCGCGTCGCAGGCGGCGATCCAGTTGGAGAGGGGGCCGCTCCAGACGATCGGAGTGCACCCGATGAACAGCAGGTCGCCGGCGAAGAGCACCCCCGCGTCGGGAACGTGCACCACGGTGTCGGCCTCCGTGTGCGCGGGCCCGAGGTCGAGCAACCGCACCTCGCGTCCGCCCACTTCGAGGGTGAGCTGCCGGTCGAAGGTCTGATCGGGGGTGCGCAGGCGGATACCGCCGAAGTCGAACGCGCCGAAGCGGTCGCGCAGGAACGGCGTGAGTACCGGCCCGAAGTCCATGACCTGAAGGGCCGCGGTCAGCTCCGGCGCCATCTCGGTGCGCATCTCCCGCGCCGTGCCCTCGGCGGCGAGGACGCGTACCGGGTCGGGGAGCAGTTGGCCGCCGTGGGTGTGGTCGCCGTTGGCGTGGGTGAGCACGGTGTGGCTCAGCGGGTGCCGGTCGGTGATCGGCCGCATACCGGCCAGCATCTCGGCGGTGAGCGGCAGGTCGTAGAGCGTGTCGACCAGCAGTGACGAGCCCTCGCCCGCGATCAGCCCCGCGTTGCTCCTGCCGTACCCGCCGTCGGGCAGCAGCCAGGCCCAGACGCCGTCACCGACCTGGTGCAGCCCCTTGGTGTAAGGCAGCGCGGAGCGGGCCGGGTTGACCCTCGGCCGGCGGGGCCGCGCGGTGGGATCGGGTCTGGCGGCGAGCGGATGGGGAGCGGCACCGGCCCGTACGGTCTGCCGCACCTCGCCCAGCCCCTCGGCGCGCAGCGACACCACATCGCCGTCCTTGAGCCAACCCCGGAACGTCGCGAGGTCGCCGAGGTCGAGGTGTTCCAGCAGGCAGCAGCCGGGCACGGTGCCCGAGCCGAAGACGTCGCCCGGCCGCAACTCGACCCCGCGGGAGGCGTAGGAGACGACCTCGCCGAAGGACCAGTCCATCGCGTCGGTACGGCCCTCGCCGACCAGTTCGCCGTTGACCTCCGCCCGTACCTGGAGCGCGAGCCTGCCGTTCGGGGCGAAGGGCAGCTCGTCGGGTGTGACCAGCCACGGCCCGAGCGTGGACGCACCGTCCTTGCCCTTCGCCTGGCCGATCTTGAGCTGGCTTTCGAGGCCCTGCAGGTCGCGGGCGCTCCAGTCGCAGAACAGGGTGTAGCCGGCGATATGGCCGTCGGCCTGTTCGGGTGTCAGGTCGCGGCCCGCGGTGCCGATCACCGCGCCGATCTCCAACTCGAAGTCGAACCAGGCGCTGCCGGGGGAGACGGGGACGTCGTCGTGGGGGCCGATGACGGTGGCGGGGTTGGCGAAGTAGAAGGCGGGGATCCGGTACCAGGTCGGATCCAGCGTCCCTGTGCCGCCGGCGGCCTTGAGGCAGCCGCGCATGTGGTCGAGGAAGCACAGGCAGTCCCGAATGGACGGCGGCCTGGGGAGGGGGGCTCGGAGCGTGACGTCGGCGAGCGCGACGACCTCGTCGGGCTCGGCGAGCGCCCGCTCGCCCTCCTGCCGCAAGGAGCCGAGCAGTTCGAGCAGGGTGGTGCCCTTGGGTAACGCATGGATCAGATCTCCGTTGACGACGCCGGCCCGGTCGCCGTCAGCCGAGGCGTATGTGACGAAGCGCAATGCCAACCCCTCCTCATGCCGTCCCGCATCCTATGTTGGCCAGCATAGAATATATTGACGAGCAGAGAAGGGGGCGGTGTGGCGACGCGACGAGAGCAGACCAGCCACGAGAGCAGCGAGCGGATCCTTGCGGCGGCCGCGGAGTTGTTCGCGGCGAAGGGGTATCGGCAGACCACGTTCGCCGACGTGGCCGAGCGGTCCGGGATCAGCAGGGGATCGATTCCCTGGCACTTCGGCAGCAAGGAGGGCCTGCTGCTGGCCGTACTCGAACGCTCGGTGCAGCTGATGAGCGCCGGCCTGGCCGAACCGGGTGAGGCGGAGGCGCCGGAGGTGGGGTTCGACCGCCTCGTGGAGGGCGCCCAGGGCATGCTGGAGGCGCCCACCACCAAGCTGTTCGTCACGCTCCTGGTGGAGGCGCTGGAGCCGGGCTCACCGATCCACGGCCGCTATGTCGAGATCCACGAGACCCTGCGGGGCCACTGCCGGCGGTGGCTGGAGCGACTGCCGCTGCCGCCCGGTCTGTCCGCGGAGATGCTGGCCGTCACGATCAGCGGCGCGGTGATCGGCATCCACCAGCAGTGGCTGCTGGCCCCCGACCGGGTCGACCCGAAGGGCGCCCTGGTCGCGCTGCGCGCGATGGTGGCGTCGGTGGTGCTGCCGACGGAGGGGCATGCCTAAAGGGGCGGCCCGCGTCTGCGAGCCGCCCCTGGGTCCGGTAGGGGACGTCAGTCCGCCGTGACGGCCCGGGTGGCCTCGGCCAGGACCCGTCCGCCGTCCCGACCGGTCATCACGACCCGCGGCAGCCAGGGCCCCTTGCGGTCGTAGGCATGGTGGACGGTCGGCTCGTTCGTCTCCTGCTGCGTACCGTCACCGAAGTACCAGTGGTAGCGGTACCCGTCGGCGGGCGGCTCCCCGTCCACCGTCACCGACAGCGGCACCTCGCTGCCGACCTGCGCGTCCTTCGGGGCCTCCAGCTGCGCCCGGGGTCCCTGCCGGGGGAGGTCGAACCAGGTGCGCACACTCGGGTTGAGGAGGAAGGCGTCGGCGTACTGCCGGGCGCCCTCGATGTCGGGGTGACCGACGGCCGCGGACAGGCACTGCACCGGGGTCGAACTGAGCTCGGGGCAGGCGCGCGTGCGCAGCGGGAACGCCGGGTCGGTCACCGGAGTGTTCCAGACCTTGGAGTCCCGGGTGAGCAGGGCGTTGTCCACCGTGAACAGCCCGTCGGCCGCGACCGCGTACGGACCGTCCGCGGACGCCTTGTTGGCGGCGGCCGCCGCTTGGTGGTAAGCGGCATTGGCCAGTTGCGTGTACTGCTCGTAGCGCTCGGCCACGTTGCCGAGGGCGGCCTTGCAGGAGGCCAGTCGGGCCCCGGCGACTCCCGGGGTCGAACAGGTCCGCACCGGGATCGGAGAGCTGCTGCGGCTCAGCGCGTAGTAGAAGTCGGCCACGAGCACCTTCGGCCGTCCCGGCAGGGAGTGGGCCTTCTCGATCGCCGCCTGCATACCGCGTCCGCCGTATCCGACCTTCGCGCCACTGAAGTAGGGCACGTCCTTGGCCGGGTTCTCCGGTGCCGCGCCGACGCCGGAGCACTCGCGCTTCACCGCCTTGGGCAGGTCCTCCGAGCCGGGGGTGATGCCGACGCCGATGCCGAAGAAGGGATCGAGGTCGTTGATGCACCCGTTGATCACGACCAGATCGAGACCGTAGCCGCCGGCCCGGGCCTGTGCGCCCGCCTTCTCCAACTGGCAGAACACGTCCGGCATCTGCTGGGTGACCTCGCCGAACTCCATCTCCCCGTCGCCGTCCGGGTCCTGCCTCTCCGTCGTGCGCAGGCAGGCCGCGTCGTCGTTGCCCGCGGGCAGCTCGGGCGCGTCGAGCACCGCGCCGGAGATCGAGTAGTCCAGGTTCTGATGGCCCCGCCCGGTCGCCCGGCCGAGCAACTCACCCGTCAGATAAGGGAACTTCTGGTCGTGGTCCAGCCCCTGACCCCAGACCACGGAGTCGCCGACGGACGCCACCCGCACCGGGTCGCACCCCCGGCGGACCGTGTCCCGCCAGACCTTGCCGTAGTGGCCGGGCGCACGGCCGTCGGAGGCGGCGATGCGGGCATCGATCTGCACGGCGGTCTCGGCCGCGGGTACCCGGTCGAAGGGGATGCTGAACTCCGCCGTACCGACATTTGCCGCCATGGCGACGCGCCCGCCGGCCAGTTGCTCCGCACCGGCGCGCATCCGCCACTCCACGGTGGCTTGGGCCTTCGCCGCGGACGGGGCGTAGATCTCCACCCGGCCGTGCACGCTTCCGCTACACACCGGGTTCGGCGTCAGGTCCACATCCAGGACGAGGGGGAACGCCGATCCCGGCAGCAGGCCGGTCTGCGCCGCGGCCGGGTGCCCGCCGAGTAGCTGGCCGAGGAGTACGGCGGCCGCCCCCACCGCCGCGAAGCGCCTCGCCGCCCACGAGCGGCGGGCCACCCCCGGCCGCCTCGGCACGGCACCCGAGTCGGTGCCCGCCCGCCCGGGCGCAACCCGCCGCCACCACGCTAACTTCACGCCAACACCCCTGAATTCGCTGTCATTTCGGTCCGCGCGGAGTGTGCGGAGCCAACCGCATTCCGCGCCACTAGGGATCATGGCAGCCAGAAGACCGGTATGGACCGCGAGCGGGTCCCGTACTGAGTGAAACTGATCACTTACCCGCAGTTACCGGCCTGTTGGTGGCGTGAAGGCGAGGAGAGCGGAGAAGAGAGCCGGGGCGTGGCGCACTGCCGTGCCCCGGCCGGCGGTCAGCCGGCGGACCGGAGTGCCTGTCGCACGGCGACCGCGTTGAGCCGGATGGTGAACCGGGCGACGTCGTCGAGGGCCAGTGTGCGTGCCCGCTCCCCGTCCAGCGCGACGGTCACATCGGCGCAGAGCGCGAGGACGTGGACGAAGCCCTCGGTCTCCTCGTCCTGGAGCGCGAACAGCAGGTTGTAGTAGTAGCTGGTGCTGTCGACGGCGTCCCCGTGGAACGACAGGTGGGTGCCGTGTTGTTCGCCGAGGCCGACGAAGGTGTCGGCGAGCGCCGCCTCGGCCTTCTCCCAGAACGCGGGGTTGCCGAAGGGGTGCGTCAGCGCCTGGCGGACGGTCTCCCTGAGCGAGAGCACCATGACGCCGGCGGGCGCGGTCTCCTGGAGCCCCCAGCCACGGATGATCTTGACGATCGAGCCGTCGGGGATCGCCTCCGCGGCGCGGCGGATCTCACCGAAGTCGTAGTCCACGGTCGCCGGGGCGACCGCGTGCTGGAACGCGTCGGCCATGCGCTGTGTCTGCGCCAGGGCATCGGGGCCCACTTCGAAGACCGTCCGGAACGTGGTCTTCTGGGCGGTGGGCTGGTCGGCCATGACTGCTCCTCACATGCGGAAATGAACACGTCGCGCCGACAGGCAGTATGCCGTCGTGCTCATCGGGGGCCGAACAGGGCTCCCGTATGCCGCCTACTCGGGCACCCACTTGTACTTGTCGGGCCAGTAGGAGAAGTGGTCGCGGCCGTCGACGGCGCTGGTGCGGAACGGTTTTCCGCCGTCGTCGATACGCACGGTCCCCCGCCGGTCGCCGCTGCTCCAACCGAGCTCCAGGTACCAGCTGACGTCGTGGCCCTCGGTGTGCAGGTCCAGGTTGAACACCTGCGGGTCCTGGGTGGAGACCTTGAAGGGGAAGTCCTTCGCGGGGACCTCGATGTCGCCGTCCTGTCCGGCCACGGGTTTCGTCGTCGGCCGGTCGGAGTCCAGGTCGATGTCGAAGCTCTGCGGGGTGACCCCGCCACCGCAGCCCTCGCCCATCGAATACACGGGCCAGGGGAGCGCGGCACGCTTGCCCACCACACGGACGTGCAGCGAGGTGAGGACGACGGCCTCGTCCGTGCTGCCGGTCGCCGTGAGCTGGAGCCGCAGATGTCCGCCGTCCACGCCGCCCAGGGCACGCGACCAGCCGCGGGCGTCCTGCGGCGGGGGCGGCGGTGGGACGTGCTCCGGCTGCTGCTGGAGCAGGTAGTAGACGCCGCAGGGCCCGTCCCAGTTGTACGAGCTGACGCCGACCTGCGGTGCGGAGCCGTCGCGCTTCCCCTTGTCGCCGGCGGGTTCGCGGCGCGCGTCGGGAGCTTTCGGGCGGCCCGACGCGGAGGAGCCGTGCTCGCCCTTGTCGCCGGGTGCGGGGGAGTCCTTCGCGGCGGAAGGGGCGGGGGCGGGGCGGTTCTCGGGCGTGCGGACGGGATGATCGCCGGCGGCCGGGAGGCGCGCGGCACCACGCGAGTCCCGGGGGGCCTCCTCCGCCGGGGCTTGCTCCAAGGCCAGTGCCGCCGGTACGGCCAGGGAGACCAGGGCAAGGGCGGCGAGGGCGAAACGGAGCCGCTTGCGGGTGGGGGTGCGGGTGCGGGTGGTGGTGGCTGTGGCGGAGGTGGGCGCGGTGGCCGCGGTGGCGCTTTCCGCGGAAGCGGTGGTGGGGGGTGTGGCGTTGGGGGGTGGATCGGCGTCGGCAGCTGCGTCCGCACCTGAGTCCGCATCTGCGTCGGGGGCATCGGGGGTGTCGGGGGCGGTCGGGGCCGGGGCCGAGCGTCCTCGGCGGCGTCCCTCGTCCGCGATGATCCACTGGCGGTGCAGCTCCACCATCTCCTCGCGGTTCGCCCCGCACAGCCTGGCGAGGCGTGCGACGGGGGCGAAGTCCAGCGGTACGGCGTCGCCGTTGCAGTAGCGGTGCAGCGTGGACACGCTTAAGTGCAACTGTCCGGCGAGGGCGCCGTAGCTGCGTCCGGAGCGCTCCTTGAGCCGGCGCAGCAGGTGCGCGAAGTCCTCTGTCCCTGTGGCCACCCTGATCCCCTGTTCGTTCCGCCGTTCCAGGACGGTGTTCCAGGGAATGGTCGTTTCCCCAGGTCAAACCCACTGTCGGCGTTCCAGCTTCTCTCATTGTCCAGGATCGGTTGGCGCGGTGGCGACCCACCCGCAGGCTGGACGCAGCACCACCGAGACGGGAGACCCGATGCGAACCCGCCCGTGCCTCAGCGATGTTCTCGCCCTCACCGTGCTGATCGTCTGCGTCGCAGTCGTCGTCATCTCGCTGTTCGACCGGAACTGAGATCCGGCGACCCGGCGACCTCGCCGGCAGGGACAGAGCCGCGGCAAGCACCCGGATGGATCCACCCCACCCCACACGCACAGACACGTCCAGAGCCACCTCCACCACTGTGGAGTGACCACCTCCACCACCGTGGAGCGAAAGGAACACCCTTCATCATGCTGCGCATTCGCCCCCGTACCGCCGTCGCCGCAACCGCCGCCGTCATCGCCGCGCTGTCCCTGACCGCCTGCCAGGGTTCGCCGTCCGACGACCCCTCCCCGGGGAATGCCGCCGCCGACGGCGCCTCGGCACGCCCGGGGGACAAGGCCGACGGCAGCGGCAACAGCGGTGGCAACGGCAACAGCGGCGGCAACGGCAGTGGCTCGGCCTCCGGCGCCGGGAAGAATCCCTCCGCCCCGCGGCCCTCGGACGGCGGAAAGGCCCCCGATCGCGGAGCCGGCTCGTCCGATGCCTGCGCGGGGGGCAACATGACGGCCACGGTCACCAAGGTGCCGCGCCCGATCAACCACCTGCTGCTGACGGTCACCAACAAGGGCTCCCGCCCCTGCAGCGCCTATTTCGCGCCCTCCCTGCGCTTCGACGACGACCAGTCCGCGACGCGGGTGAACGACGACAGCAAGCCGCAGGCCGTGGTGACCCTCGCACCGGGCCGATCCGCCTATGCGTCGGTCCTGCTCAGCGGCGAGGCGGGTGGGGACACCCACGGCCGTGTCGCCCGGAAGCTGACGGTGTACTTCACGCCGCGCAGCGGCTCCGGTTCGGTCGGCGCGCCCCTGACGCTCAGCCTGCCCGCGGAGACGCACAAGGACGACAACGCCTCGGTGACCTACTGGCAGACCTCCGCGCCCGACGCGCTGCAGTTCTGATCCGAGGGGCCGGAGGCCGGCGCCGAGTGGTGGAACGAGGAGTCGAAGCGGGCCGTCTTGGTTACCGAACGGACAGGCCCGCCTTCGACACCCCCGGCCCCAGGAGAGGGAGCGCATGAACCGCGCCACGGCAGGACGCAGCCAACCCCCGAACGAGGTGGAGATCGCCTTCAGAGCGGCGATCGGGACCGTGTTCCTCGAATTCGGGAGCTGGGCGCTGAACGCGTTCGTCCTCCCTCCCACGGGCTTTGCGCAACTGCGCGACCACGAGGGGCTGTCGGGCGCGATCCGCCAGCTCTCCCTGTCCGCGGCGGTGCTCGCCGTGCTCGCCGGCGCATGGCTGCTGTGTGCGGTGTGGATGCGCCGAGGACGCAACTGGGCCCGGCTGGTGATGATCGTGGCGGGCGCGGGCAACCTGCTGTTCCTGCTGAACGACATGAGCATGAGCGGGCTCGCCGCCCTCGACTGGAGCCTCCTGTCCTCGTACGCCCCGGACCTCTTCATCGCCGTGATCGCAGTGGTCCTGCTCCTGCCCGCCTCGCGCGCGTACTTCTCCGCGGCCGAGCCCGCCGGCTGAACGACGCCCCGGCGGGCACCCCCCGGTCCGCGACGACCTGGAGCGCCCGTCGACTCGGGCATCGGCCTCCTCGGCCCGGGGCTTCAGCCGGTGATTCCGGCAGCGCGGCGGGCCGGCTCTCCGGTGAAGTAGTGAACGTATTCGTGCTCCAGGCGGAAGCCGGCGTTCCAGGCGAGGAGCCGGCTCGGCCGGTTGTCGCGGGAGCACCTCCAGCTGGGGATGTGGCCGCGGGCCGCGACATCCGCGCACAGTGCGGTGACGCAGGCCAGGGCGAGGCGCTGACGACGGTGTTCGGGGCGGGTCACGCAGGCCACGTCCTCGTAGGTGCTGCCGCGGAAGTACGTACAGGCGAGGGCGAGGATGCGGTCCTTCTGGAAGGCCGCCCAGCCGTGCCCGGAGGCGGCCAGCCCCGCGGCGCCACCCCAACTGGCGTGGATCCAGGCGGTGTCCGCGTCCAGTGCGGCGAGCGCCGGGGCGTCCTCGGGCGCCAACCGGCGCACCGTCACGCCGTGGGGCGGGCGCGGAACCGATACGGGCAGCGGGCCTCGGTGGACGTACACCATGCGTTCCCACGGCAGGAGCAGATCGAAGGCGCTGCTCAGCAGCGGCAGGAAGCCGGCGGGGGCCTGTACGTAGTGCCCGGCGAACCCGGCCAGCGAGATCGGTGCCAGGGCGGTGGGGTCGCCGCCGAACAGCACCTGGTCGGCGCAGGAGACGGCGACGGCACGGGGGTGGTCGGCGCGGTCGGCCCACCAGCGACCGGCCCCCGTGAGGAGTGCGTGTTCGGCCTGCGCCGCGGCCCCAGGGGGCCCGGCGGCGAACCATGGGGGAACGGCCGGGAGTCGGTGGCGGGAGAGTTCGATCACGGGGTCTCCTTGGGGCGCTCGCGGGGTGGCCGGGCCCTTCCGCCGGGCCTGGTGGTCGCCTTGTGGTTCTTCAGGCGTGGTGGCCGACGAGCTGGTCGGCGAGCTTGTTGAGGCGCTTGACGGTGCGGACCTCGGTCGCGGCGGGTGCGGGTTCGACGCGCTGGTCGCAGTCGTAGTAGGCGCCGTTGACGATCTCGGTGGCCGGGTCGCAGAGGCGTACGACATGGGCCGCGCCCGCTGCCGCTGGGCCGCCGTTGTTCGCGTAGAGCGACAGCAGGTCCGTCTCACAGACGCCCGGGTGGACGGAGACGGCCGTCACCCGCGGGTCGGCGGCGAAGACGGTGAGGGCGAGCTGCGACTGCGCGTAGGCCGCGAGGCGGGAGTAACGGCGGGCGCGGTGCGGGTCGCTCCACTGGATGGCGGCGGTGCGGTGCAGGGACGAGGAGACGTTGACGACCCGGCCGCCGGGCCGGCTGGTGAGTGCCGGTTCCAGGAGGCAGGTCAGCAGGTAGTGGGCGAGGAAGTTGACCTGGAAGGCGATCTCGTTGCCGTCGGCGGTGAGGGTGTGGCGTTCGGGCGCGGCGGTGGCGGCGTTGTTGACCAGGGCGTCCAGGTGCGGGTGCTCGGCGACGACGCGCCGCGCCATGGCCTCGACCTCCTCCAGGCGCGTGAAGTCGGCGCCGAATCCGCGGAGTCGGCCGGATGCGATGCCGGCCGTGGCGATGAGCCGGTCGGTCGCGGCCTGCGCGTCCTCGGCGGTGCGGCCGTGCACGAGGACGGTGGCACCGCGTTCGGCGAGCCGGCGGGCGGTCTCGTAGCCGATGCCGGAGGTGGCGCCGGTCACCAGGACGGTGCGGGAGGAAAGGTCGGACATGGTCCCATCCAGGTAGGGGATGTAGGTATGAGTGGGTACCCCGAAGCCGAAGCCGAAGCCGAAGCCGAAGCCGAAGCCGAAGCCGAAGCCGAAGCC
The DNA here is from genome assembly GCF_042749045.1 of Streptomyces sp. NPDC059008. Taxonomy (NCBI): domain Bacteria; kingdom Bacillati; phylum Actinomycetota; class Actinomycetes; order Kitasatosporales; family Streptomycetaceae; genus Streptomyces; species Streptomyces sp. NPDC059008. The sequence continues at coordinate 229,094 of NZ_JBHYJC010000003.1, forward strand.
GAAGCCGCGGGGAATGACGTACGGGTAGGCGAAAGGGGCGCCTGATCGGGTCATGGCGCCCCGTAGGGATGCGGGAGGGTCTCAGCGGGCGGCGGAGACCTCCGGGCAGCGCGGCGCACGACGCGGAGCCACCGGATGAGGCGGACGGTCGAGGAGAAGCCAGGCGCTGTTCACGTCAACCATCAAATGCCCCGCCGCGCAGGGCTTCAAGAGTTCCCCGTCCCTCTTGACGGCCCCCTGATGAACTGCCCCCTGGGCGCGTCAGGCCGGCTCCTCCGCGGCGGCGGCGCGCAAGGAGAGGACCATGGTCAGTCCGCCTCCGGGGGTGTCCTCGGGGGTGAGGGTGCCGCCCATCGCCTCGGCCAGGCCTCGGGAGAGGGCCAGTCCGAGCCCCAGGCCGGTGGTGTTGTCGCTGTCGCCCGTCCGCTGGAACGGTACGAAGATCCGGTCCCGGTCCTCGGGGCGCAGCCCCGGCCCCCGGTCGATGATCCTCAGCTCCACTCGCGGGCCGAGGGCGCTGGCGCTGATCAGCACCCGTTGGCCCGGGGGCGAGTGGCGGACCGCGTTGACGACCAGGTTGGCGATCACCCGCTCCAGCAGGGGCGGATCCGCGGACACCTCGCAGATCTCCGCCAGCCCCTGCGACTCGATCGGCACCGATGTCGCGGAGAGGGTGTCGAGCGCCAGGGGGAGCACGTCCGCGAAGGCCGTGGGCTGAAGGTGCAGCGTCAGGGCCCCGGCCCGGAGCCGGCTCATGTCCAGGAGGTTGTCGACCAGGCGGTTGAGCTTGGCGAGCGACTCGTCGGCGGTCGTGAGCAGTTCGTCCCGCTCCTCTTCGGAGAATTCCACGTCCGTGCCGCGCAGGGAGCTGACGGCGGCCCGGCCCGCGGCCAGCGGGGTCCGCAGATCATGGCTGACCGCGGCCAGCAGCGCGGTGCGCATCCGGTCCGCCGCCTTCACCGGTTCGACCTCGGCGGCCGCCTCCGTGAGACGGGCGTGGTCCAGGGCGGCGGCGAGGTGTGCCGCGAAGGCGGTCAGCACCCGGTGTTCGGAGGCGGGCAGGGTGCGGCCGCGCAGGACCAGCATCTGGTCGGGCCCGGCCGGCACCTTCACCAGGCCGTCCCCGCCCTCCAGCGCCTCGGCCTCCTGTCCCGAGCGCGGGACGAGTTCGGCCGACGCCATGCCGAACGTCTCACGGGTGTGCTCCAGCAGCATCGACACCGCCTGGTCACCGCGCAGGATGTTCCCGGCCATGGACGAAAGGGTCTCGGCCTCCGCGGTGGCGCTGGCCGCGCGCCGTGACAGCCGGAGGGAACGCTGCACGATCGCGGCGACCGTGACGGCGACCGCCACGAAGACCGCCAGGGCGAGCGCGTTGTTGGGCTCGGTGATGGTGAACTGCCCACTCGGCGGGATGAAGTAGTAGTTCAGCAGCAGCGACGCGGACAGCGAGGCGAGCAGCGCCGAGACCACACCGCCGAGGCAGGCCACACCGATCACGGTGACCAGGAAGAGCAGGGCCTCGCTGGTCAGGTTGAGCGTGCCGCGGGTCTGGGCGAGGAGGACGGTCAGCAGCAGGGGAAGCAGCAGTCCGGCCACCGGCCCCGCGACCCGGCGCGCGTACGGCAGTCGCCGGCCCGGCAGGGACAACCTCCGGCCGCGGCCCGCGCGTTCGTGGGTGACCATGTGGACGTCGATGTCGCCGGAGAGCTCGACGGTGTCCTCGCCGATACCGCGCGGCGCCAGCAGCCGGGACAGCCAACTGCGGCGGCTGGTGCCCAGGACGAGCTGGGTGGCGTTCTCGGCGCGTGCGAAGTCCAGCAGCGCGGTGGGCACATGGTCGCCGACGACCGAGTGGTAGCTGCCGCCCAGGCTCTCGACCAGTTCGCGCTGTTTCGCCAGCGCGGCGGGGGACGCGTAGGCGAGTCCGTCGCTGCGGGCGACATGGACGGCCAGCAGATCGCCGCCGGAGGACCGGTCCGCGATCCGTTCCGCCCGGCGGATCAGCGTTTCGCCCTCCGGGCCGCCGGTCAGCGCCACCACGACGCGTTCGCGGGTCTCCCACACGGTGCCGATGCCGTGCTCGGAACGGTACTTCTGCAGGGTCTCGTCCACCCGCCCGGCCACCCACAGGAGCGCGAGTTCCCGCAGGGCCGTCAGATTGCCGACCCGGAAGTAGTGCGCGAGCGCGGCGTCGACCTTCTCCGGCCGGTAGACGTTGCCGTGCGCCATCCGCCGGCGCAGCGCCTCGGCGGGCATGTCGACGAGTTCGATCTGGTGGGCGCGGCGCACGACCTCGTCGGGGACGGTCTCCCGCTGCGGGACGCCGGTGATCTTCTCCACGACGTCGTTGAGCGAGGCGAGATGCTGGACGTTGACGGTGGTGACGACGTCGATCCCGGCGGCGAGCAGCTCCTCGATGTCCTGCCACCGCTTGGCGTTGCGGCCCCCGGGAACGTTGGTGTGCGGCAGCTCGTCGACGAGCGCGACCTCGGGACGGCGGGCCAGGACGGCGTCGAGATCCAGCTCGGTGAACGTACTTCCCCGGTACTCGCGCCGCGTCCTGGGCAGCAGCTCCAGCCCCTGGAGCTGCTCCTCGGTGTGCGGCCGGCCGTGGCACTCGGCGTACGCCACCACCACGTCGGTGCCGCGTCGAGCGCGACGGCGCCCCTCGTCCAGCATCCGATAGGTCTTGCCGACCCCGGGCGCCGCTCCGAGGAACACCTTGAGCTTTCCTGGCCGTACGCCTGGCGTATCGGCTGCGACCACCCTCGGCGCCACCGAAGGCCCCTTCCTCACCGTTCCTGCGCGGACCCACGGCGCCTGGTACTGCGAGGGGATCTCGGGCGGCCGAGCGGACATGGGTGGTGTCCCATGGTCACAGCAGCCCGGCGGGAGCGTGCTCCAGCTCGACGATGTTGACGCTTTCCTGATCCGGAAGGCCGGGATGCGGCCCTGGACGGCCCCTGGCCAACGCCGGTCGCCAGGCCCTCGTCCGTCGCCGTGGCGTGCTGCCGCACCGGCCGGACCGCCCCCGCGCGGGGAAGGGGGACCCGCCCGTTGCGGGCAGGTCCCCTGGGTGAAAGGCCGTCGGTGCTTCCGTGGCCGGTCGATCAGCCGTGGCCGCCGCCGTGGCCGCCGCCACCGAATCCGCCACCGAATCCGTGACCGCCGCCGTATCCGCCACCGTGGCCGCCGCCGTATCCGCCGCCGTAGCCATGGCCGCCACCGCCGTATCCGCCGTAGCCGAATCCGTGGTCGTAGAAGCTGTAGCTGAGGCCGTGGAAGCCGTGGCCGTAGTAGGCGTCGCAGTCCCAGTCGTCCCAGGTCCAGTAGTCACAGCGCCAGTCGTGGTTCTGGACGTGGGAGGTGGCCGCCGCCGGTGCGGTGGACGCAGCCGCGCTCGCGGCGCCGGCGCCGGCGAACACGAGGAAGGGCACTGTGCACAGTGCTGCGACGATGCGATGGGTTCTGGTCTTCGCGCGCATGGTCGTCCCCTCTCGGGGCTGGTGCCTGGCCGATGCGTCGGCGTACCGAGGTCATCGGCGTATCGATGTGGAGTTCTCCGGCCCCACCCACGTGCGCCGGCAACGCGTGCGGCCCCGGCCGCACCGGCGGGGCGACTTCGCAGGACTCCGACCTGCTTCGCCGACGTCGCGGCAATCGATGTTGCACTCTCAACGACGTCTCTTCCGAGCGTAGGCACGCCACCCCGGCACGGTCAAAGGAGATGCGTTCCGTATGCGCCCGGTCACGAGGGGACGCCCCACGAGTCGTCCGCCACCCCGCGGAACGCTGCGGGCGGTGGCGGGGAGCGCACGCCTTGTCACCGCGCCGGGACCGCCGGTCCGCCCCGGCCGCGCTCCGTCCCACCCCGCTTCTGGCTGGATCTCATCCCGCGCAAAGAAAATCGAAGTGCGCTCGGCGACGCGCCCGGCCGTATGGGATCACGCGGGCGTGCGGGCGAATTGGCCGCTCAGCGCAGCACCCGCCGAATACTGAAAGATCCATTCTCCGTGGAACGCTCGGAAAGTGTTGGGAAATGTGAGCGAGGTGTTTTTCCGAGCATGACCGGTAGAAGTCTTATCGAGCGTTCATTTCTTCTGCTTCAGTGGGGCGCGTTGTGAGTCGCACTTACTGAGGAGGCCAGATGGCCGAAGTCAAGAAGGTCGCCCGCCCCGCGGTCACCGCGTCGTCCCGCCCGTGCGCGTTCGTGTCGCCGGACAAGGGCAACGCCCCGACCATCACACCCGCCCGCAAGCAGGCGGAGGTCGTCTCGACCTCCGCTGAGCAGCGGAAAGAGGGTGCGTCGGCCTAAGGGCTGAGGTTCCCCGGGGCCCTGCCCACCGGCCGGGCCCCGGTCTGTCGCGCGGGCCGGACCCGGGTCCGGGACCGGTCCGCGCCCCACGGCCCCGCGCCGAAATCCCCTTCACGGCGCCGTGTCGCACGCCGTACGCCGCGCGCCCGGGGGCCGCGCGATACGCCGGGTCGGAAGTCGTAAGACGCAGGGAGAAACCTTCACCATGCAGAATTCGATGTACCAGTCCTCGCGCTACGTCCGCACCCTGCGTGCCGCGGGCGACCGGGATTTCACGTCGTTCGGGGGCCGGCTCGGCTCCTACGAGGGCGACGAGCGGACCATGGCCTTTCATTCACTCTTCGGAAATGCACGGCTGATCGACCGGGATATCGTCGAACTCCTCAAAGAGGCCTCCCAGGGCCTCAGTTGGGAGCAACTGAGGAAGCGGGCCGACGACGACTCGCTGCGCGACCTCCTCGACGCCCGGTTCCTCGTCGAGGCCGGACACGACGAGGCCCGGGAGATCGACGGGCTGCTGGAGAGCCGACGGAGCGCACTGGGCAGCGGTGTGTTCCACTCCTCCATCCAGCTCGTGCTCACCAACGCCTGCAACTTCTCCTGTCAGGGCTGCTTCGCGTACAACTTCGACGGCGGCGTCGAGGAGCGCAACACCTCCGGCGAGTCGGTGAAACCCGGACCGGTCCTGGTCGAACTGCGCCGCTCGCGCGACGACGCCGGCCCGCTCCGGCAGGACTCGGGCCCCACGCTCGCCAAGGGCGACTGGAACCACGGTGCCGACGAGGGCCGCAACCCTTCGATGCACATGTCGCGCGAGGTCGCCGAGAAGACCGTCAAGGAAGCCGTCGAGCTGCGCAAGGCCAACGGAGGCGGCCATCTGACGGTCTCGTTCTTCGGCGGCGAGCCCACCCTGGCGCGGGGCACGATCCTGCACGTGCTGCGCACGTTCGGCGACCGCTACGACGGGGTCACCCTCTCCTACGACCTGACCAGCAACGGCTCCCGCATCGACGACGAGCTGCTGGCGGCGCTCGCCAGGCACCGCGTCGACACCACCGTGTCCATCGACTATCTGGTCCCGGAGACCGGCGAGTTCCGCGGCGGACAGCAGCAGCGCACACCGTGGGCCGTGGTCCGCAAGGCGATCCTCGACATGAAGGGCGCGGGCGTCCCGGTCAGCATCACCTCGGTGCTCTCCCAGTACACCTGGGACAAGTGGGGCACCCCGCTCATCGACTTCGTTGCCGAGGCCGGGCTGGACGCCCTGGACGTCATCGTGTCGTTCCAGGCCAGGGAGTTCTTCGAGCAGCACAGCCCGCACGACGTGGCGCAGCGGCTGCTGGCCGCCGTCGACTACGGGCGCGAGCGCGGGGTGCAGCTCAGCGGCTACTGGTACCAGACCTTCCAGATGATCATCGACGAGGCCAAGTGGGCGGAGCAGGCCGACTACAAGACCTGCCCGGCGGTCGGCCGTCAGCTCTCCATCGAGCCCAACGGCAGCGTCTTCGCCTGCAAGGCCACCGCCCGCAAGCTCGGCACCATCGACGACTGGCGCGGCATCTTCTCCTCTCCCGCCTACCAGGACTACGGCATGCGGGCCTACACCAACGGCCCCGGCTGCCAGGGCTGCGAACTCCAGGGCACCTGCTCGGGCGGCTCCGCCGGAGCGCTGGAGGAGGAGAACGGTTCGATCCAGCTGATGTCGCCCGGCTACTGCGCCTATATGCGCGAGGTGGTGCAGGGCCTCCTGGAGCGCCATCACGCCCAGGGCCTCGCCACCCTGTCCTGACCCGGCCCGTCCCGACGTTCTCCGCAACGGCCCGCCCCCTCCGTGAGGCGGGCTGCCGATCCACGACCCGGCCCCGCGACTCTCCTCCGGGCCGAGGAAGGGTGACTGGTTCCATGGCAACGATGGGGATGCACTTCGGCCATGACGCGGGTGCCGCGCTCACCGACGCGGGCGGCTACCGCGTCATCGAGGCCGAGCGCCGACTGGGGCTGCGTCATGTGTGCGGCGGCAACGGCGACTTCCCGCGGGCCGCCGCCGAGTGGCTGGCGGAGCTGCGGGAGCGGGCGGCGAGCCCGGTGACCGGGATCGCCGTGGCCGACTGGTACACGCCGAGGTGCCAGGTGCTGCCCCCGGCGCTGGTCGAGCTCGTCAACGAGGACGCCCGCTGGACGGCCACCGGCGGCACCGGACTCGCCGACGCGGTCACCCGGGTGATCAAACCCCTGGACTGGCCGCTGGCCAAGGGGTTCGGCGACATCACGCTGACCGCGGTGCGCCACCACTACGCGCACGCCGCGCTGGCGTACTACACCTCCGGGGCCCGCAAGGCCCTGGTGCTGGCCCTGGACGGAACCGCCAACTACGCCGAGTGCGGCATGGTCTGCCTCGGCGACGGCGACCAGCTGACGCCGGTGATGTCCTTCACCAACCGCACCGGCCCGCGCTTCGGCCTGGTCTACGAAGCCCTCGCACGACGCGTCCACGGCAGCCAGTTCGACACCGGCAAGCTGCTCGGGCTGACGGCCACCGGGGAGAGCGACGCCTCGCTGCTGCCGGTGCTGCACGCCATGCTCGTCCCGCAGTCCGTCCGCCGTGCCTCCCCGGACCTCTTCGAGCCGCTCGACGAGGATCGGCTGACCGGCACCGCCCTGCGCTACGCCGACACCTGGTGGGAGTACGACCCGGACAGCGGCGGATATCTGGACGCGGGCCTGGCCGACTCCTCGGACGACGACGTGGTGCACTCCTTCGGCTCGGTCTTCCCCGACGAGATCCGCACCGCGGACGGCCGGACGACCGTGGTCGGGGCCTCCCCCGACGAGCGCGTCTGCAGGGACCTGGCGGCCACCTTGCAGACCGCCGTGGAGCGGGACCTGACGCGACTGGTCACCGGCGTCAGCCGACGCTTCCCCAGCTACACCACGCTCTGCTACGCGGGCGGCTGTGCGCTCAACATCACCGCCAACAGCCGCCTCGCCGAGTGCGGCCAGTTCACCCGGGTGTCCATCCCGACCTGCTGCGACGATTCGGGGATCGCACTGGGCGCGGCGCTGGCCGTCGCCGACCCGGCCGACCGCCCGGCACTGCGCAGCCGCTCGCGATCCACGTCGCTGGCCTACGCCGGACCGCCGCTGGCGGGCCTGGACACGGTGGACGGCGACGACACGGCCCCAGCCGGTGGCCCGGCACGGCGACTGGCCGACCTCGGGTTGTCCCTGCGCCGCCCGGCCGACGACGAGGAGTTCCTCCAGACCGTCGCCGATCTGCTGGCGGCCCGGCGCTGCGTGGCCTGGCTGGAGGGCGGCCTGGAGACCGGGCCGAGGGCGCTGGGCCACCGTTCGCTGCTGGTCTCGGCGCACTGGAGCGGCGCCCGCCGCTACGTCTCCCAGACGATCAAGCAACGGGAGTGGTTCCGCCCGGTCGCGCCGATCTGCCCGGAGGAGGTGGCCGACCAGTACTTCACCGGCCCCCTGGACCACACCGAGACCATGCTGTTCGCGGTGCGGGTGCGGCCCGACCGGTCCCGGCAGCTCGCCGAGGCGCGGCACATCGACGGCACGGCCCGCCTGCAGACCGTACGGCCCGACGCCCAGCCCCTGCTGCACCGGTTGTGCCACGCGGTCGCCGCCCGCACGGAGTTGCCCGTACTGATCAACACCAGCGCCAACGGCGGCGGCCGCCCCCTGCTCAACCGCCTCGACGAGGCACTTGAGTTGCTCACGGGGACCGAGCTGGACGCCGTGGTGCTGCCCGAACGCCGCCTGATCATCGAGTGACCCCCAGCCCCCGTCCAGCGCCCCGTCATACCCGTTTCCCCCGACATTCGACCGGGCGAAGTTTGGCCGAATCGGACATGTCGGGGCCGGCCCGTCCCACCCGATCCTGTGCAGGCGTCGTGTCCCTGGAGAGTGCCCGTGGCCGCCATCCCACTGCGAGACATCCACAAGACGGAACCACTGCGCGTCCTGTCCCCCGCGGACTGGCAACAATGGACCACGCAAGGCTATGTGATCGTGCGTCAGGCGGTGGCGCCGGAGACGGTCACCGCCCTGACCGACGGCCTGTACTCCTTCCTCGACATGCGTCCCGAGGCCCCCTCGACCTGGACCTCGCCGCACACCGGCAACGACCGGCTGCCGGGCCACAGCGGGCTGGTCGAGATGTACAACCACCAGGCCCAGTGGGACGTCCGGCAGACCCCCCGGGTGTACGGGGCCTTCGCCGACATCTGGGACCGCACCGACCTGTGGGTCACCATCGACTTCGCCAACGTCAACCCGCCCAACCGAGGGGCGCGCGCCTTCGACGGATTCGTCCACTGGGACGTGGACACCTCCACCGACCCGCTGCCGGTGAGCTGCCAGGCGGTGCTCTCGCTGACCCACGGCGACGAGGAGGTCGGGGGGTTCCAGTGCGTGCCGGAGATCTTCACCGAGTGGGAGAAGTGGGTGAGCGACCAGCCCGCCGACCGCGACCCGGGCACGCCGGACATCACCGGCTACTCGATCACCACACCGGAGGTCGCACCCGGCGACCTGATCATCTTCAACAGTCTGCTGCCGCACGGGGTGCACCCCAACGTGTCCGAGGACCGGGTGCGCATGGCCCAGTACCTGACCATGGCACCCGCCTGGCAGGAGAACGCCGACCTCCGCGAGGCCCGGGTGCGGTTCTGGCGGGAGCGGATCCCGCCGCATCCGCCGGAAGGCGGGGTGCGCAAGGACGAGGCCGAGCTGTACGGGCCGGCGACGCTGACCGAACTGGGCGAGCGGTTGCTGGGCCTGCGCGCGTGGCCCGAGGGGAGCGCCGTTGACTAGTACCGCCCGGTCCGGGACCCGCCCGGCCCGCCGCGCGGACCTGGGCCGCCCGTTCCGCTGGCTGTGGGCCTCGACGGCCGCCTCCAACGCGGGCGACGGCGTCACCCGTACCCTGCTGCCGCTGCTGGTGGTCGCGCACCACCCCGACCCGGCGGCGGTGGCCGGACTGACCGCGGTCAACATGCTGCCCTGGCTGCTGTTCGCGCTCCCCGCGGGCGTCCTGGTGGACCGCGTTGACCGGCGCCGGATCGTGCTGGGCAGCAACCTCGTCCGCGCGGCGGCCCTGCTCGGGGCGGCCCTGGTGCTCGCCGACGACCGCCCGCTGGCCCTGCTGTACGCGCTGGCGTTCCTGCTGGGCATCGCCGAGACCCTCGCCGACACCGCGGCGCCCGCGATGTTGCCGCGCCTGGTCGACGAGCGGCACTTGGAGCGCGCCAACGGGCGGCTGATGGCAGCGCAGATCGTGCTCAACGAAACGGCCGGGCCGCCCGTGGCGGGCCTGCTGGTGGGCCTGACCGCGGCCGCGGCGCTGGCCACCGGCGGGGTGCTCTACGCGCTGGCCGCACTGCTGCTGTGCGGCCTCGCCCCGCTCGTCCGCCCCGGCCGCGAGGCGGCACCCGGCGGGCCGGCCGGCGGCGTGCTGCGCGACATCCGCAAGGGGCTCGGCTTCGTCCTGGCCGACCGCACCCTGCGGCTCACTCTGGCCGCCAGCGCCCTGTACGGCCTGGTGTTCTCGGCGACCTTCTCGATGCTGGTGCTGTTGAGCGACCGCACCCTGGGGCTGAGCGAGACCGGGTACGGGCTGCTGCTCGCCGCCGGGTCGCTGGGCGCCGTCGCCGGCAGCTGGCTGGCGCCCCGGGCCGCCGCCCGGCTGCCCACCGTACGTCTGGCCCGGTGGTCCCTGGTGGCGTCCGGAGCCGCCTACACCGCGCTGGGCCTGGTCCGCCACCCGGTCCTGGCCGCGCTGGCGCTCGCCGCCAACGGCGTCTTCATGATGGGCTGGAACATCCCCGTGATGTCGCTGCGCCAGCGGCTCACCCCGGAAGACCTCCAGGGCCGGGTGATGAGCGTGTCCCGGCTGTGCGCATGGGGCACCATGCCGGTCGGTGCGACCCTCGGCGGACTGCTCGCCGAAGCCCTGTCCGTGCCCGCGGTGTTCGTGGTGTGCGGGGCCGTCCTGGCCGCGGGGGCCCTACTGCTGCTCGCGCCCCTGCGCGAGGACCACTCCGCGCCCGCCGGCCGGCCCGCGCCCGCCGGACCCCCGGCGCCCGGCGCACCACCACCGTCGTCCGACCGGCCGCCGTCCGATCCGCCCCCGCACCACGACCCTCTCGACAAAGGATGACCCTTGGACACACAGCTCTACGACACGGTGATCGTCGGAGGCGGCCCGGCCGGCCTCAACGGGGCGCTCTATCTGGGCCGTTCACGCCGCCGGGTGCTGCTGATCGACTCGGGCGACGCCCGCAACATGGCGGCGGGCGTCATGCACAACGTCCTCACCAACGACGGGGCGACGATCGCGGACTTCCGAGCCCGCTCCCGCGCCCAACTCGCCGCCTACGACGTGACGTTCCATGACGACGAGGTGGTGTCGGCCGAGCCCGACGGCGACCATGTGCGGGTCACCACCAAGGAGTTCGGCACCTTCCGTGCCCGCACCCTGCTGTACGCCGCCGGTGTGCGCTCGGTGCTGCCGCCGGTCCCGGGCCTGGCCGACCTGTGGGGCAGGACGGTCCTGGAGTGTCCGTACTGCCACGCCTGGGAAGTACGGACACGCAGCTTCGCCGTGTACGGGGGAACCGTGCCCAGCGAGTGCCTGGCCGCCACCCTGACGGTCTGGTCCGACAGCATCACCTACCTCACCGACCGGCGCGCGCTGCCCCAGGACGAACGCGACCGGCTCACCGCGGCCGGTGTGCCCGTCGTCACCGACGGGGTCGGCGAGGTGAAGCCGCATCCCGAGGGTGTCGAGGTCTTCTTCGAGGACGGCCGGTCCGCCAGTTTCGGGGCGCTCTTCCTGCACCTGGACATCGAACCCCGGGTGGCCCCGCTGCGCCCCTGGCTGCAGGCTCCGGACCTGGAGTCCGTACAGACCGACGAGCGCGGCCGCACCAGCCTGCCCCGGCTGTACGTGGCGGGGGACCTCGGCCGGAACATGCAGCAGGCCGCGATGGCTGCCGCCAGCGGAGGCCTGGCCGGCATGGCCATCAACGCCGACCTCATCCGCGAGGACCGCCCCGGCTCCCTGCCCGAGCCCCCGCCCCCGATGCCGGCCCGCTGAGCGCACACCGCCCCGCCCGCACCCGCCGTGCGCACGGTCCGCACCCGCGCACGGCAGGACGCCGGTCACCACGGAAGGCACCACAGCCACGCACCGCGCACCGACGGGAGCCCCTTCGCGATGACGTCACCCCGCGCCGAGTTCACCCCGCACATGGAGCACTACACCTTCGTCCTGGAGGACCAGCCCTATCTGGGGTACTTCCAGTACGGCAATGAGAAGACCCCCGTCTACACCACCGACCGGCACGGTTTCCGGGTCACCCCGGGCCCGGACGGGCTCCGGGCGACCGTCGGCGACGACCGCCCCGACGGCCCGGTACGGGTGCTCGCGGGCAGTTCCGCGGTCTTCGGTGTGGGCGCCACCGGTGACGCGGCCACGATCACCGCACGACTGTGGAACACCCACGCACCCCGGCTGCCCTGGCTGAACATCGCCGGGCAGAGCCACAACTCCGCCCAGGAACTCCTGCTGTTCACCCTGTTCCAGCACGAACTCCCGCCGGTCGAGGACATCGTGCTGCTCTCCGGCGTCAACAACCTGGTGCTCAGCCGGCTGCCAGAGGAGCAGCAGGGCCGCCACGGCGCGTTCTTCGACTGCGGACCCGCCCCCGACGTCGTCCCGCCACCGGACCGACGAGTGGCGCACGCCACCGAATTGACGCTCCGTCATCTCGGTGGGTGGAAGTCGCTCGCCAACGCCCTGGGGGCCCGGCTGACCTTCGTCCTCCAGCCGCTCGCGCCCTGGGTGCGTGCGGAGCCGCTGCCCCGCGAGCAGCAGCTCTTCGAGGAGCTGGACGAGGTGTCCAACTTCCGCCGGTTCCACCACGACATCTCCACCATGGCGGTGGGCCGCGCCTACGCGGACCGGCTGGCCGCCGGATGCGCCCGCCTCGATGTCCCCTTCCTGGACATGAACGTGGCACTGGCCGAGGCCGCCGGCCCGGAGGACTGGCTGTTCATCGACCGGGTGCACTGCACCGACCTGGGGTACGACCTGGTGGCCCGGCAGCTGGCGGACCGCCTCGACCTGGCGTGAGGAGCCCATCCATGCCCGACGACAGCAGCGCGGCGCCCGCATCGGCGCTCCGCCGCCTCGCCTCCTGGCTGCGGCACCGGGGCCACCCCGAGCCCTCGCCCGCCGTCCCGCCGGACCGGCCTGCCGCCCAGGCTCCGCCGCCGTCCCGACTGCGGCCGCAGCCCGAGGACGACGCGTCCGTCTACCCCCTGTTCTGACATGGAAAGCGGCATGGGCGGCGCGCGCACCGACCGCTCGGGCCCCGGCGGGCCGCACCGCCCGGTCCTGGGCGTCTCCGCCTACTACCACGACAGCGCGGCCGCGCTGGTGGCCGGCGGCACCCCGCTCGCGGCGGCGCAGGAGGAGCGGTTCACCCGGCGCCGCCACGACCCCGGCTTCCCCTCGCGCGCCGTCTCCTTCTGCCTGCGCGAGGCCGGCCTGCGCCTCGACGAGCTGGCGGCCGTGGCGTTCTACGAGGACCCCGGACTGAAGTTCCGCCGGGTGGCGGCGACCTGGCTGGCCACGGCCCCGCACGGCTTCTCGGTGTTCCGCCAGGCGTTCCCGCAGTGGGCCGGCTGGAAGCGGCGGGCGCTGGACGACGTACGGGCGCACCTGCGCGAACTGGCGCCCGGGCGGCCGCTGCCTCCGGTGGTGGCCTACCGGCACCATGCCTCGCACGCCGCGTCGGCGTTCCTCCCGAGCCCGTACCCGTCGGCGGCGGTGCTGTGCGTCGACGGCGTGGGGGAGTGGGCGACGACGACACTGTGGCACGGCCGGGGCACCGAGCTGGTCCCGCTCGCGGAACTGCGCTTTCCGCACTCGCTCGGCCTGCTGTACTCGGCGTTCACCTACTTCTGCGGCTTCAAGGTCGACTCGGGCGAGTACAAGCTGATGGGCCTGGCGCCCTACGGGACGCCGCGCTACGCACCGCTCATCCGGGAGCGGCTGATCGACGTCAGGCCGGACGGCTCGTTCCGTCTGGATCTGCGTCACTTCACCTTCCAGTACGGGCGGACCATGGTCGGGAGGGCCTTCGAGGAGCTCTTCGACGGGCCGCGCCGGACACCCGAAGGCCCCCTCACGGAAAGGGAGTTCGACCTGGCGGCGTCGGTGCAGCAGGTCACCGAGGAGGTGATGCTGCGGCTGGCCCGGACGGCGTTGGCACGCACCGGCGAGCGACGGCTGTGCCTGGCCGGCGGTGTGGCGCTCAACTGCGTGGCCAACGGCCGGATCCTGGCCGACGGGGTCTGCGACGAGATGTGGGTCCAGCCGGCCGCCGGTGACGCGGGCGGGGCGCTCGGCGCGGCCCTGGCCGAGTCGCACCGCCGCGGAGCGCCCCGCGCGCATGTGGGGCGCGGCACCGACGCCATGGCGGGGGCGCTGCTCGGCCCCGGCTACCGCGACCGGGAGGTCGGGGAGTTCCTGGCCCGGGGCGGCTACCCCGCCGTACGGCTGCCGGAGCGGGAGCTGGTGGAGCGGGTCGCGGCGGAGCTGGCGGAGGGAAAGGTGGTGGGCTGGTTCCAGGGACGGATGGAGTTCGGACCACGGGCGCTGGGCAACCGGTCGATCCTCGCCGATCCGCGCGACCCGGCCATGCAGTCCACCCTCAACCTCAAGACCAAGTTCCGGGAGTCCTTCCGTCCGTTCGCGCCCGCGGTGCTCGCGGAGGACGCCAAGGACTGGTTCGACCTGACGCAGGAGAGTCCGTACATGCTGCTGACCGCCCAGGTCGCCGCGGCACGGCGGCGGGAGTGCGAGGCCGCGTCCGAAGGGGCCACGGGGCTGGACCTGCTGCGGGTGCCCCGCTCGACGATCCCGGCGGTCACCCATGTCGACGGCTCGGCCCGGGTGCAGACCGTGTCGGCCGAGCGCAATGCCCGCTTCCACGCGCTGCTCACCGCCTTCCGGGACCGCACCGGCTGCCCGGTGCTGGTGAACACCTCGTTCAATGTGCGAGGGGAGCCGATCGTGCGCGACGCCGAGGAGGCGTACGCCTGCTTCATGCGCACCCGGATCGATCTGCTGGTCCTCGGCGACTTCCTGCTGGACAAGCGGGACCAGCCCGAGTGGCGGGAGGAGGGCGACTGGCGTGCCGCGATCCCGATGGACTGAGCGGCTGCGGCACCTGGGCCTGGCCGCGCTGTACTTCGCGGTCCTCACCCCGGCCGGGCTGTGCGTCCGGGCGGTGCGGGACCCGTTGGGTCGTTCCTGGGACGGCCGCCGAACGAGCTACCTCGACCGTCCCACAGGTCCTCGCCGGTAGCGAGGGGGACCGCCCGTGTTGCCCCTGGCCCATCGGACACGCCCTGGCCGACGCGCGCCGGGGCCCGTCGCCTCAGCGATCGCCCGGTTCCACGGCCGAGGTCAGCACCACGCGACGCGTACCGAGGACGAGGACGCGGGAATCGACCTCGGTGAATCCGCACTCCGCCGCCCAGGCGCTCGCCTCCTGCGCGGTCCGGGGCAGCGGCAGATCACGGGCGACATGGCCCGAGAAGCGCCCCGACGGACGGAAGTGCGTGGCCAGGGGCAGCGTGAAGCCCACCCGGCCACCCGGGCGCAGGGCGCGCCGCCAGTCGGTCAGGGCCCGGCGCCCCAGGAAGTGCAGCGAGGACGCGCAGAGCACGACGTCCAGGGAGTGATCGGCAACCGGCAGCGGTACGGCATCGGCGACCCGCCAGTCGATCGCCGTGTCAGGTACCAGGCCCGCGGCACGGGCCCGGCCCACCGCGACCATTCCGGGGGACAGATCGACGGCCAGGACGGGGCGCGCGGTGTCGGGCCGGCTCCGCGCGAGTTGCCGGGCGACGGCTCCCGCTCCGCACGCCACGTCGGCGACCGCGTCGCCCTCACCGGGGGGCACCCATGCGATCAGCGCCCGTGCGATCTCCTCGTGGTGCCGGTGATCGTAGCTGTCGGCCAGCTCGTCGAAGGCCCCGGCCAGCGTCGCGCTCTGCTTCACCGTCCGATCCTAAGGCCTGTCCGACGGGTCATGGCCGGGTCCCCTGAGCCAGCTCCCGTTCGGCGACCGCCCGGAAATCGTGCGGCGGGCGTCCGGTGAGGCGCCGGACGGTGTCGGTGGTCCGGTCCTCGGCTCCCTCGGCGATGGCACGGTCCATACCGGCCAGCATCGCGGCGAACTCTTGTGGCAGCTGCGCGGCCAGACGGTCACGCAGCTGTTCGTACGTCAGGGCGCGGTGGGTCACGGGGCGGCCGGTGACCTCCGTGACGACGGTGGCGATGTCGTCGTGGCTGAGCGCCTCCGGCCCGGTCAGGATCAGGTCGGAGTCGGGCGCGTGGTCGTCGGTCAGGGCATGCACGGCGACGGCGGCGATGTCCTCGGCGTCGACGAATCCGACCCGGCCGGTCCCGGCGGCGGTCAGGATGACGCCGTCCTCACGGATGCTGTGTGCGTGGCCGTGGGTGCCGGTGAAGTTCTGCATGAACCAGGAGGGCCGCAGCACCGCCCACTGCTCGAACAGGCCGGGCAGGGCCCCGTGCACCGCCCCCACCGCCGGGCCCCCTTCGGGGATGGCCGAGGAGCTGAGGAGCACCACGCGGTGGACGCCGACGGCGCGGGCCTGCCGGAGGAAGGGCAGCATGACCGCGGCCGGGTCCGGATCCCCCACGGGCGGGACGAGATAGGCGCGGTCGGCTCCGCTGAGCGCGCCGTCGAAGGTGGCGGGGTCGTACCAGTCGAAGCGGACCGGTTCCGCGCCCGCGACCGGTGTGGCGCGGCGGCTGGCGGCCTTGACGCGGTGGCCGGCGGCGGTCAGTTGCGCCGCGGTACGGCTGCCGGTGGTGCCGGTGGCGCCGACGACGAGGGTGGCGGCGGAGCTGGTCATCGGGCGTCGCTCCTGGCGAAGTCCATGCCGGGGGCGTGGACGGCGAGGGAGTTCCAGTAGTCGCGGTAGGAGGTGAAGCGTCCGTCCCGCACGCATACGACGGCGATATACGTCATGTCGAAGGGACCGCCGGTCCGCACCACCCGGCCCACGCCGCGCATCTCGACGACGATGGTCCCGGGGACGGTGGTCTGGTGGATCCGCACGTCGAGGAAGTCGTGCAGGTCGATGTGGTCGGGATAGTCGCGCATATAGGCGGCGATGGCCTCCCTGCCCTCCAGCCGCTCGGGCCGGCCCGGGGGAGCGAAGGGGAACTCCATGACACCGTCCGCGGCCCATAGGCCGACCCAGGCGGGAATGTCCTTGTCCAGCAGAAGCCGCAGGCCGTGGCGGTACACCTCTGCGGGCGAGGTGTGCGCGGGCAGGGGCCCTGGGGTGGGTTCGGACATGGGGCCGGACGTGGGTTCAGACGTGGGTTCGGGCATGGGTCCGGGCATGAGTCCTCCGTCGCGTACGATGGCGATGCGGACCGACGGTCCGCTTCTATGAAGATACGGACCGCCGGTCCGCATCGCAACTGGAGGAACCACATGACCGAGCGCAGACCGCGCAAGGACGCGGCGCGCAACCGGGCGGCCGTCCTCGCGGCCGCCGACACGCTCTTCGCCCGCTGCCAGAGCCCGGAGGAGGTCACCATGGCCGACGTCGCGGCGGCGGCCGGTGTCGGCAAGGGGACGCTCTTCCGTGCCTTCGGCGATCGCACCGGGCTGATCCGTGCGCTGTACGAAGCCCGCCTCGAACCGATCGGCAAGGCCGTCGAGGAGGGCCCGCCACCCCTGGGGCCCACCGCCCCGCCGCTTCAGCGCGTACCGGCCCTGCTCGACGCCGTCCTGTGCTTCAAGCTCGACAACCGTCACCTCGCGCTGGCCCTGGAGCAGACCGGCAGCGACAGCCCCTATCGCACCGAACACTACGAGCGGTGGCACACCCTGCTCCGGGACCTGCTGGAGCGGATCCCGCATCCGACCGCCGGCGATTTCACCGCCCACGCACTGCTCGCCGCCACCCGGGCCGACCTCGTCGAGTACCTGGCCGGCGACAAGCGCGTGTCCCGGGAGGAGATGCGAGGGCAGCTGGCGGCCTTCGTCGCCGGTGTCCTCGGCACCCCTCCGGGGCCCGACGTCAACTGCCCTGCGCCCCCGAGCGGTCAGAGCGTCCGCCCGTAGGTCAGGTGCGCGGCGAAGTGGGCGGCACGGTGTCCTGCCCCAGGCCCTGACGGATCGCGATCTCCACGGGTGAGTACGCGCCGTCGGCCCGCTCCAGTTCGTACGGCGCGGCCGGCATCAGCGGCGGCTGGGCCATGAAGCGCGGCCGCACCCCATGGTGCGGTTGCGCCGAGTGCACCAGGAACGGGTGGCACAGGAAGACATCGCCCGGGGACCCGGTGGCGAGGGCGAGCGGCCGGTGGTCGGACGCCGCCACCAGGTCGGGCGCGAGGGTCAGCCCGCTCGCCCCGTCCTCCCCGTACTTCTCCAGCACCTTCGGCACGTCGAGGTGTGAGCCGACCCGGATCCGGGTCGGGGCGTCCTCTTCGCCGACCTCGCTGAACAGGAACAGCATCAGCAGCGCCCGGCCCCGGGAGCGCAGATTCGTGAAGTACCAGCTCTCGCCCTCCGGCAGATAGCTCCCCTCGATGTGCCAGCCCGCGTCGTCCGGCTCCTCCTCGTGCGGGAAGCGCAGCGGGAACGTGCCCAGTGAGTAGCGCGGCTCCCAGCGTCCCTCGCCGACCAGCAGGTCGTACGCGTGCTGCAGGGACGGGGAGTTGGGTGCGGCGGCGAACGGCCCCTGCGCCATGCCGGCCACCCAGTGCACGGGCTGCGTCCACGTCGCCGGATCGTCCGGGTCACAGCCCGTCTCTCGCCACAGAAGCCGCGCGCAGTCCGCTGCCACGCGCGGGGCGACGGCGCCCTCCAACTTCACGAAGCCGTCGCGGAGGAATCGGGATACCAAAGTCGTGTCATCCATGCCCTCATCGTGCGGCGGCGCTGGCCCCGCTCACCCGACATTCTCCGCACCGCCTTTGTCGGGTGATCTCCGAGCCACTGTGCCTCTCCAAGGCCCCCTCGGGCGGTGAGCGCGCAGGCACAAGGCCACCCCAGCCCCACACCTACCAGTAGACCCTCTTGGCGCCTTCGGCAAGGGTTCCGTCGCGACACCACCCGCCGAACGCGCCACCGCCCGCGCCGACATGGCCGCCAGAAGTCGACGAAGTGGGTGAAGGTATGGGCGGCGGCCGGCGCCGCTGCCGCCGCACTCACGCTCGGCCCGCACCTCCCGCCTATCGGTTCTAAGGTGTGCTCATGATCGATGCCCACAGCCCCCTCGCCCGCGTCATCGAACGGGTGCCACCGCCCGCCGAGGCGATCCATGGGCACGGCGACTGGGCCGAGGCAGAGCGGACGCTGGGCACCCGGCTGCCGGACGACTACAAACAGCTGGTCGAGACCTACGGCCGCGGTGACTTCTGGGGCGCACTGTGCCTGTGCACCCCGTTCGGCGACGACAACCCGGTCCGGCTCGAAGCACACCTCCTGGAGGACTTCGGGCCGATGCGCGAGCGCCGGCCCGAGGACCACCCCCATCCCTTCTTCCCGGAACCGGGTGGACTGCTCACCTGGGCAGTGACCGACGACGCAGCGCAGTTGTGCTGGCTGACCGAAGGGCCGCCCGAGTCCTGGTCGGTGGTGATCTGGTCACGGGACAACGACTACGAGCGGTTCGACGGCGGGGCCGCGGCGTTTCTCGACGGGTGGATCAGCGGCCGCATCAGCTCCGAACTCCTGCACCGCGAACCGGAAGCCGCCCCCTGGTTCGATGCGGCGATCGACCGTGACCACATCTACGTCCGCCTCGACGAAGGAGACCTCCCCTACACCGAGCGCCTTCGGATCCTGCGCGACGCGCTCGCCCCCACCTCGGACCGCGGTGGTTACGCACACGACGGCAGTCGACAGGACCACTTCGTCGTCACCGAGCCCGGCTGGCAGCTGACGTACGAGACGGCCTACGGGCATCAGCTCCGTGTCGCCTTCCCGCCCGGCGACAGCGAACGGGCCCGCCGCGAAGTCCTCCGCGCCATCGACCGCATGGGGTGTGCCGTGCAGGCCATCCACACCATCCACGGCACGTCGTCCTGGGCTGCCGCCCCTGCCCCGTCGGACCGGTCCCAGGCCGGTCCGACGGGTCGGTCCTAGTCCGGTCCGGCAGGTTGTGCGCGCAAGCCATCCGGCGGGCCCGAGGGCGAGCGGGTTCGGTGGGCGAACTCGGCGGTTTCGTGGGGTGTGCTCTGGAGAGGCGCGTGATGCGGGGGTGTGACACGGACGGGAGGCGACGTGGCGGACCGGGGCGACAGTGCGGATGCGAGTGCGGGGGCGACGGGCGGACCGGACGGGGTGAGCGGGACGAGTCGCCGGACGGTGCTCGCCGCCACCGTGGCGACGGGGCTCGGACTCCTCGCGGGATGCGGTGAATCGGCAGGGCCGGACGATCCGGCGAACGGTGCGCCGCCGCCCCCGCGGGCATCGGAGCCGACGGGGCCGCACCGGTCCTCGAAGCCCTCGGCCTCCGCGGAGCCGTCTCGTTCCGCGTCGGCCGGTTCCGGTCGGCACGGGGCGCATCGTCGGCCCGAACTGCCGTGTGGTGGGCGGGAGTTGTTCCCCCGATACCGGCTGGTGGGCTTCTGCGGGGTGCCCGGTGCGGCGGCGCTCGGCCGGCTCGGTACAGGCGACCTGCGCGCCCGCGCCGCCGAGGTGGAGAAGGTGGCGCACGGGTACGCCGCCGGGCGCGAGCCGCTGCCGGTGCTGGAGTTGCTGGCGACGGTCGCCAACGCGTCGGCCGGGCGCGACGGCACCTACCGTTCGCGGACCCCGGCCGCCACGATTCGGCGCTTCCACGGCATGGCCCGCGAGCGGCGTGCGCTGCTCCTGCTGAACATCCAGCCCGGCCGCGCGGCCCCCCTCGACGAGGTGCGGGCGCTGCGCGAGTGGCTGGTCCATCCCGATGTCGGCATCGCACTCGACCCGGAGTGGGAGATGGGGCCCGGCGAGGTGCCGGGCGGGAAGTACGGGCACACCAGCGGACGGGAGGTGACCCGCGTCGCCCGCTACCTCTCCGGCCTGGTGGCGGAGCACGACCTGCCGGAGAAGCCGCTGGTCTTCCACCAGGTCGCGGAGTCCGTCCTGCGGGCGGAGTCCGCGCTGCGGCCGCAGCCCGGCGTTGCGCTGATCAAGAGCGTCGACGGGATCGGCTCGCCGGGGCTGAAGCGGGGCACCTGGCGCCGGCTGGTGGCGCGGCTGCCCGACGGCGTCCACTCCGGCTTCAAGCTGTTCTACGAGGAGGACGCGGAGGGGAGCCGCTTGATGACCCCGAAGGAGGTCCTCGCGCTCACCCCGCGACCGGAGTACGTGATGTACGAGTGAGGGGCGCGCACCGAGCCGATGTGATCGAACCCTGCTTCCCTGGACGCATCCCGGGGGCTGCCCGGCGGCCCTTCGGCGAACTCGACGAAGGGCCGCCGGGCTTGCCGTTCCACCGCGTCGCGTGATCAGCTGACGCCAGCATCGCGTGCCGGTGACGGACGGCGTCAGGCATGGAGGTGCGGAATCGAAGGGACCGCCATTCGTGGCTTCCCGTGACGGCGACCGTGTGGTCGCCTTGAGTCGGCAGCTCGCGCAAGCGCATCAAGAACTGCGCCGCCGGCTCGGTGAGATCAGGACCGGTCTGGGACACCGCCGGTTGAGCGACGATGTACTTCTCACCCATTGCCTGGCCTTCTGTGCCGCGTTGACCTCGCACCACCAGGGTGAGGACAACGGGATGTTCTCCCTACTCCTACGGGAACGTCCGGATCTTGCCCCGACGGTCGCGCTTCTCGTCGAGGACCATGGACTGATCACCTCGATCCTGTCCCGGGTGGGCGAACTCGCCGACCGGGCTGCCGCATCGCGCGGTCCGGCCCTGGAAGCGATCGGGCGCGAACTCGACGGACTGGCGGCGATCATGGAATCGCACTTCCGCTACGAAGAGCGGACGATCAGTGAGGCGCTCGACGGCGGAATGTCTGACACGGACTGGCGCGACAGGGTGTTCGGGTTCGGCGGGGCGTGACGTGCCTGAGCATCAGGTGAGTTGGTATCCCTGCTGGTCTGGGGTCCTCCCCGCCGAGCACCGCACTCGGGGACACCCGACCTCCGCCAGCGCCGCCCGGCGCGGCAGCCGTCGCGCCTATGAGTCGGCCGGCCGGGGGCTGCCGCCACCACAGGGGCGAGACCTTCTACCCGGCGGAGGAGTTCGGCGACCTGCCCACCAGGTTGGACGCCCGCGGCTTCCAGTGCTTCGTCCACGCCACCGGCGACCGGGGCATCCGCACCGTCCTCGACGCCGTCGAGCAGGCCCGCACGGTCAACGGGCCGCGCGACGCCCGCCACCAGGTCGTACACGTCGAATGCCTCGACCCGCGCGACACCCCGCGCTTCGCCCGGCTGGGAGTGGTGGCCTGTATGCAGCCGCGGCACTGCGCCCCGGAGATCGCCGGGCCCGGCCAGGACTGGGCGCGAAACGTCGGTCCCGAGCGCCGGCACAAGGCCTGGCCGATGCGCAGCCTGCACGCCGAGGGTGCCGTGCTGGCCTTCTCCAGCGACTGGAACGTCGCCGAGATGGACCCGATGATCGGCATCTACACGGCCGTCACCCGGCAGCCGCTGGTCGGTGGTGCGGCCTGGCGGCCGGAGGAGACGGTGAGCGTGGAGACCGCGGTGCACGCGTACACGATGGGTTCGGCGTACGCCAACTTCCTGGAAGAGGACCGGGGGTCGCTGACCGTCGGCAAGCTGGCCGACTTCGTCCTCTCCCGGGACGTCCTGCGGGTCGGCCCGGAGGACATCCCCGGCACGGTCGCCGAGACCGTGATCGTCGGCGGGGAGGTGGTCGTGCACCAGGGCTGACGGGGAGGTCGTGCGCCAGGGCCGGGCGGGTCCGGAGTGGAACACTCACCCTCGGCGAGGCAGGCTGTACGCATGTGGTCGCTCTTCCGCGCACGCCCTCCACCAGGAGGGGCAGGCGGTCATAGCCGGGTCCTCTTCAGGTTCGCGCAGTGTGTGCCGTTCGTGATCGTGCTGCTCGGGCTGGGGATCGAACTCTCACCCGCCCACGTGCTGTACACCGGTCCTCTCCTCACCGCGATGCCGGCACTGGCCTCGCTGACGATGGGCCCGAAAGGCACCCTCTCCGTAGCGGCCGGAGCACTGGGCGTCAGCTTGATCACCGCCACCCTGCATCAGGCGTGGGGCGGCCAGCAGATCTACAGCAACCTCCTGGGGCTGCTCGTGGTCTCCGTCGCCAGTGTCACCACGAGTAACGCCGTGCGTACGCGCAGGCAGGGCGAGCTCGATCAGGTGCGCCGGGTCGCCGTGGCGGCCCAACAAGTCCTCCTGCGGCCGGTACCCGCCCGGCTGGGTCCGGTGCGGGCGGCCAGCCTGTACCTCGCGGCCGAGTCGGAAGCGGAGATCGGCGGTGACCTGTACGAGGTGGTGCACACCCGGTACGGGGTGCGGATGATCATGGGGGACGTCCGCGGCAAGGGACTGCCTGCCGTGCGCCTGGCCGCAGCCGTGCTGGGCGCGTTCCGGGAGGCCGTGCACTACGAGGACGACCTGGTGGAGGTCATGGACCACTGCGCGGCCGCGCTGCGGCGGGAGTGCGCCGTGCCGGGTGCGGTCGGCCGGGCCGAGGAGGAGAATCGGGCCGAGGACTTCGTCACCGCGCTCGTGGCCGAGGTGCCCGACGAGCCCGTGGTCCAGGTGGTCAACCGCGGCCATCCGCCTCCACTGCTGCTGCGCGGGGGCAAGGTCCAGGCGTTGACCCCCAGCACGCCCCTGCCGCCGCTCGGCCTGGAAGACTTCATCATCGGTCCTCCCGTCAAGGCGGAGAGCTATCCCTTCCCGCCCGGCGACCGTCTGCTGCTGCACACCGACGGCGTGATCGAAGCGCGCGATCGCCACAACGCGTTCTTCGACCTGCCCCGGGCCATGGAAGCGGTGGACACCTGTACCCCGCCGGAGTTCCTGAACCAGCTGCACCAGGCATTGATCCGCCACGCACAGGGCCGTCTGGCGGACGACGCCGCGATGCTCCTCGTCGACCGAAGCGACGAGACGATATAGGTCAGGAACCGACCTATATACGCTGCACACTTGCCCGCATGACGACGTTCCGTGGCCTTGCCACCATCCGCTACCACGCCGACGACCTGGCCGCCGCCCGCGCCTGGTACACCGAAGTCCTGGGCGTGGAGCCGTACTTCGAGCGCCCCACATACATCGAGTTCCGGCTCGGCGACCATCTGCAGGAGTTCGGGATCTCCCGTACTCCCTCCGCCCCGGCCGGCGTGGTCGCGTACTGGCACGTGGACGACGTCGATGCCACGATGGCGCGGCTGTACGGGCTCGGCGCGAAGGAGCACGAGCCGCTGCGGGACTACGGCGACTTCCGAGCCGGAGCCGTACTCGATCCGTTCGGCAACATCCTCGGTGTGATGCACAACCCGCACTACCTGGAGGTGCTGGGCGAACGCGGCCGGACCGACTCCGTCAGTCGATGACACCCGAGCCGGCCGGGCCGGACCGACTCCCCTCAGCTGCACTGCCAGGTGAACATCGCGCGGTCGAAGCGGCGTTCGGCGAGGTCCTCGGGGCGTATGAGCCAGTAGAGGGCGCCACAGTCACCCCACATCATGTCGGCGTCGTCATCCGTGTCGAACTGGGCGAGCAGCACCCAGCGCAGAGCCTCCTCCTCGATGCGGGGGTCGTCCCACGGCGGGCTGTCCAGGGCGCCGCGGGCGACCTCGAACTCCACCGCATCCTGCACCGGGTTCGCGTGCCCGCCGATGCGGTGCTCCGTGCCCTCGCCGTGGTCCCACAGGGCTTCCTCGAAGTCCTCGTTGCGCACCGGGTGGTCAGCGGGCATCGGTGCGAACTCCCGGTGGACCACCGGATGCCCGAGGTACGGCGCGGTCGTCTCCACGCGGGCCGTCAGCGGTACTTCGGGGAACGGCCGCAGCTCCGCCGGCGCGGCCCGTTCGGCGACCGGAACGCCCGCCGGTATGTACAGCACCCGCGCACCCGCCCAGGTGTGGGGCTCGTCGGGCGCGACCACCGCACAGCCGTCGTCCACCTGTCCGTCGAAGTAGAAGAAGGCCAGCGTCCCGTCTTCCGGCAGGGCGATGTCGAGGGCGGTGGAGGGGAGCGCGGCACAGTCGAGTGCGGCGACGAAGGACAGCGGGCCGTGTCCCTCCCATACGGGCCACTCCGCGCCCTTCGGCAGCTCCGGCAGGCCGCCGAGCCGGCCGACGACTGGATCCGTGCCCGTGCCCGTGCCCGTGGCGTTCTCCAGGCGCAGGCTCGGCCGGAGCAGGCCGATCCACCGCTCGGCGATCTCGGCGGGCAGATGCTCGCGGGCGAGCGTGTGCAGCGGTTCAGTGGTGCTCTGTGTCATGGGAACGATGATGCACGCACCCACTGACAACGGCCGCGGAGGGCCGACCCGGGCCTCCGCGGCCGCCTGGATCTGAGCGGTACTCAGGGGTTGTTCAGGTAGGCGAGGACGGCCAGGACGCGGCGGTTGCCGTTGTCGTCGTCGGTGATGCCGAGTTTGCCGAACATGGAGGTGGTGTACTTGCTGATGGCGCTGTCACTGAGGAAGAGCCGCCGGCCGATGGCCTGATTGGACAGCCCTTCGGCCATCAGGCCGAGCACGGAGTGTTCGCGTTCGGTGAGCTGCCCGAGGCGCCGGTTCGAGGGCCCGCTGGACAGCAGTTTCGCGATGACGGCCGGGTCCATGGCGGTCCCGCCCCCGGCGACGCGCTCCAAGGCGTCGACGAACTGGTCGGCGTCGAACACGCTGTCCTTGAGGAAGTAGCCGATCCCACCGGAGCCGTCGGCCAGGAGCTCGCGGGCATAGAGCTGTTCGACGTACTGCGAGAGAATCAGCACCGGCAGTCCGGGCAGTTCGCGGCGCGCGGCCAGGGCCGCCCGCAGGCCCTCGTCCGACTGGGTCGGCGGCATGCGGACGTCGACGACGGCGACGTCCGGCCGCCACGTCAGCAGCGCGTCGAGCGTCTCGGGGCCGGTGGTCGCGGTCGCCACCACCTGATGTCCGTAGGCCTCGATGAGGCGGACCATCCCGTCGCGCAGGAGGTAGAGGTCTTCGGCTACAACGATTCGCATGGCACGACCATCCTGACACGGGTCGGACCGCCTGCCGGGCTGCTGATCTCCAGGGTGCCGTCGAAGACCGCGAGGCGGCGGCGCAGCCCGGCGAGTCCACCGCCGGTTCGCTCGCCGGCCCCGCCCCGACCGTCGTCCTCGACATCGACGACGATGTCGTCGCCGTCCCGGGCGACGCGGATGCGCGCCCGGGACGCACGGGCGTGCTTGACCGCGTTGGTCATCAGTTCGGCGACCCCGAAGTACAGGGCGGACTCGATCGGCGGGTCCAGCCGCAGCGACACCTCGGCGCCGACCGCGGCTTCGAGCGGGCTGTCCAGGGCAAGGGCGCGCAGGGCGTCGACGAGCCCTCGGTCGTTGAGCACCGGCGGGTTGATGCCCCGGACCAGTTCGCGGAGTTCGGTCAGGGAGGTGGCAGCGCCGGCTCGCGCCTCCCGCAGCAGCTCCTTGGCCCGGTCGGGGTCGGTCTCCATCAGCTTCTCCGCGGTGGCCAAGGAGAGACCGAGCAGGACCAGGCGTGCCTGCGCCCCGTCGTGCAGGTCCCGTTCGATCCGGCGGATCTCGGCGGCCTGCGCGACAGTCGTGTCCGCGCGTTGGGCGCTCAGCTCGTCCACCCGCTCCGCCAGCGCCATCGCGGGCGACGGGCGCAGGAAGCGGACGGCCACCGGTTCGACGGGCCGCCAGGCGTACGGGGCGCCGGCGACGGCCACGACCAGGCCGAGCACCCCGACGACGCGTGCGGCCGACTCCGACTGGCCGAGCCCGAGGACCGCCGCGGCCACCCCGGCCGGCGGGAGGGACGCGACCACGCCCGCGGTGAGCGGCGCGATCGCTGTGAACCGCACATCGCGCCAGTTGGCGGGGTCGCCCCACCGGACCCGCCACTTCTGGTCCAGGAGGGCGTCGCGGCTGGTGCGTTCGTAACTGAAGCCGTTCCACCAGTAGCCGGTGGACATCCGCGTCACGGGTCCGGCCTGCCGGTAGCCGGAGGGGACGACGGTGGCGGTCCACCTCGCGACGAGGCGGCGGACCAACTGGCAGACGGGGCGGGACAGCACGAGCGTGCCCACGCCCACCAGCACGAGGGGCGCCACCCACGACCAGGGGTTCGCCGCGCCCCACCAGATCCCCAGGGCCACGGCGGCGGCCCATACGGCCGGTACCAGCATGCTGACGACCGTCACCACGCACGCTCGCACGAACCCCACGCAGGCGCTTGCCACCCACGACTTCAGCTGTCGCATGAATCTTCCTTCTCACGTCGGCTCGGTGAGTCCACTGTGCGCCGCCCGGAGCCGGATTCCCCCCGGATCGGCTCGGGAGTAGGTCCAGCCCCACCCACCCGTACGTCCAGGCCGATACCGCGCCGTCCACGCGCTTCCTAACGTCGACATCGCACCGGAGATCGCACCGGACAACGCAACGGAAGTAGGAACCATGGACACCACCCAGCGCACCACGGTCGAGCCCACCCACCTGAACCGTCCGGACACCCGACCGGACTTCGGCAGGGTGAAGCTCCTCGTCGCGGCCTACGGCGCGCTGAGCGCCGCAGTCCTCGTCACGGTCGTCGTCCTCGCGATCACCGGACGGCCGGTGACCCCGTTCATGTGGGGCCGATCGGCCGGAGTGCTGGCGAGCGCCGCGGTGACCTACTGGCTGACCGTCCTCGCCGCACGCGGGGCGCGATGGGCCTATCTGCGCATACGCCTCATCACGATCATCATGCCGCCCGTGATCATCGCTGTCGACACGATCCCCGGTGCCCTCCCGTTGTGGTTCGTCCTGATGCAGGCCGCATGCGCGATCGCCCTGGCCCCGGCCGCGTTCATCGTCAACGGATCCGCCCTGCGCGCCGCCTTCCCCCGAACCCGCTGACCGCGCACGCTTGTGTCGACGTCACCGTCCGAGGCGGAGAGCCGACGGGTTCACCCCGCTGGTGTCGCGTGGCGGGAGGACCGGCCGCGGCCTCCGGTCCACCGCGCAGGGCGGACCGCGAAGTCGGCACCTCCACCCGCCTGTTCCGCTGCCCATCGCCTCCGGCGCGCGGGAGTACTGGCGGTGCCTGGCGAAGCTCGCCGGGGTGGCCGAGGACGGGCAGCCCGCCGAGACGGCGTTCGTGGACGCCCTGGAAGCACGGGAGGCGTTCGCGGCTCTGGACCGGGACGGTGACGGACGGCTGACGGTCGAGGAGTGGCAGCAGGCGGTCGTCGAGTACTACACCCCTGCCGTCCATCCACGCGGCCGCCCCCTGGGGCTACACCGAACTGACCGCCGGCCAGCAGGTGCCCACCCATGTCGACGGCATCCCCGACCCGTCCGTGGCCCCTCGCCGGTTGGGCCGGATCGGCGTCGTACTCGACGAGGCCGACAGCGGAGGCGAGTTCTACATCGAGACCACGTCCGGCGGCAGCGTCTGGAGCGGCCCACCGGACCCGGTGGACCACCAGCGCGGGCAGCGGCATCGCCGTCGCCTACGGCGCGCAGGTCATCCACGGCGTCACCGGCGTCCACGCGGGCCGCCTGCGGAAGTTCGTCACCGATCTGCTGGACGCACCGGCCCGCTGACCTCTTCCTTCCCTCGACCTCGACCGCCCTGGAGGCCGGACCGTTCACCCGGTCCGGCCTCCAGGCGCGTGTGGGGGAGGTGTCCGCTCCGGCAGCGCCGTCACCCGAAAAGGCCCGAAGTGCCGGTCAGGTGGTTGAACGCAGCCCGCCCGCAGGCCGTACAGATACAGACAACGGCGGGCGCCGTCCTCCCGGGCGCCGCCGGCCGTGTCGCTGCCGGGCTTCGTAGGGAAGGACCATCGGGTGCCGTACTTGACGCGCTCTCCTCAGCTGCCGGAGACGGACGGGGCAACGGAGCCGCCGGACCGGGCAACGGAGACGGTGGCGGGCCGGACGCCGGAGGAGGGCGGCGCCGAGCCGCCCGAGGGCCGGGGCGGGGACGGTGCTGGCGGTGGCCGGCGCGGACGGTACCCGGTCGCCGCGCGGGTCCTGGCGCGGACGACCACCGTTCTGTCGGCGGTACTTGTGCTCTTCGCCCTGCTCCTGCCCGATCAGCTCTCCGGCCTCACGCCAGGGCGGTTCGCGCGGATCCCGGTGGAGGGGATCGCCGGTGCCGCGCTGTTGCTCCTGCTGCCGCCCAGGGCGCGGCGCGTGGCCGCGGTGCTCGCCGGGGTGGCCCTAGGCCTGCTCACCGTCCTCAACCTCCTGGACATGGGCTTCTATTCGGTGCTGGCCCGTCCCTTCGACCCGGTGCTCGACTGGGGCCTGTTCGGCGACGCCGAGTCCTTCCTCAGGGATTCGGCCGGTGAGGCGGGTGCCATAGGCGCCGTGGTCGGCGTGGTGGTCCTCGTCCTCGCCTTGCTGGTCCTCATGACGCTGGCGGTCGTCCGGCTGAGCCATGCCATCGCCCGGCACGGTGCCGCGGCGACGGGCACGACCCTGCTACTGGGCACGTCCTGGGTCGTCGTCACGGCGCTCGGCGTGCAGGTCGCCGGAGTTCCGGTCGCTTCCAGGAACGTGGCCGAGCTGGTCGGCAACCGTGTGCAGCAGGTGCGTGCGGACCTGAAGGACGAGCGCGAGTTCGCCGAGGCCGCCGCCGGCGACGCCTTCCGTGACACTCCGCCGGGCCGACTGCTGACCGGGCTGCGCGGCAAGGACGTCATCTTCACCTTCATCGAGAGCTACGGGCGCAGCGCCGTCGAGGACCCGAGGATCGCTCCGGAGGTCGATGGGGCACTCGCGGACGGGACCCGCCGACTGCGCAGGGCCGGGTTCTCCGCCCGGAGCGCCTGGCTGACCTCACCGACCGCGGGCGGGGGCAGCTGGCTGGCGCACTCCACCTTCATGTCGGGCCTGTGGATCAGCAACCAGCAGCGCTACCGCACCGTCACCTCCAGCGACCGGCTGAGCCTGACGGGTGCCTTCCGTCGCACGGGGGCCTGGCGGACCGTCGGCATCATGCCGGGCGTCACCCGGTCCTGGCCGGAGGGCGCGTTCTACGGTCTCGACCACGTCTACGACTCCCGGAACCTCGGATACCGGGGGCCGAAGTTCAGCTGGTCGACCATGCCCGACCAGTACAGCCTGTCGGCCTTCGAGCGCCTCCAGCACGGCAGGCCGGGCGGCAAGCCGCTGATGTCGGAGATCATCCTGACGTCCAGTCACAACCCCTGGGCGCCGCTGCCCAAGATGATCGGCTGGAACGAGGTCGGTGACGGCTCGGTCTACGACGCCATCGAGAAGGCGGGCAAGAACCCCACGGAGGTGTGGCGGGACCCCGCTCAGGTGCGTACCGAATACGGGCGTGCCATCCACTACTCGCTGCGCAGCCTCATCTCCTACGTGGAGAAGTACGGCAACAAGAACACCGTGCTGGTCTTCCTCGGCGACCACCAGCCCGTTCCGGCCGTCACCGGAGAGAACGCCAGCCGGGACGTGCCGGTCGCGATCGTCGCCCACGATCCGGCCGTGCTGGAACGGATCTCCGGCTGGGGCTGGCAGACCGGCCTGAAGCCCGGCCCGAAGGCACCCGTCTGGCACATGGACGCCTTCCGCAACCGCTTCCTGACGTCCTACGGCCCGCATCCCGGCTCCGCCGCGTCCGCCCCGACCCGGTAGCCGGCGCACGGCCGGCCGTGCGGGCCTCGCCGACGCTCACACCGTCCGTACGGTCACGCCCGCGGCGGTCAGCGCGTCGGTCTCCTCGCCCGGGGCGGCCTCGTCGGTGACGAGGGTGTGCAGGGCGGCGGCGGGAGCGACGAAGGCGAGGGCGGTGCGGGAGAGTTTGCCGCCCTCCGCGACCGCGATGACGCGGCGGGACGAGGCGATCGCGGCGCGCTTGACCGCGGCGTCGTCGAGGTCGTACGCGGTCAGGCCGTCCGCCGCGGTCACGCCGCAGCAGCCGATGACGGCGGTGTCGAAGCGCACGGCGGCCAGCGACGCCGCGGTCAGCGGGCCGGTCAGCGCCAGCTCGCCCGGCCGGGGCCGGCCGCCCGGCACCAGCAGCGTCAGCTGCGGTGCCCCGGTCAGTGCGTTGGCGGCGTGCAGGGAGAGCGGCATCACCGTCAGGCGGCGGTGTTCCAGCGCGTGGGCGACTTCCAGGCAGGTGGTTCCGCTGTCGAGGACGACGGACTCGCCGTCGGCGATCAGTTCGGCGACCGCGGTGGCGAGGCGCCGCTTGGTCTCCTGCCCCTCCTGCACCCGCAGCGCGAACGGGGGCTCGTCACCGCGCAGCAGCAGGCTCCTCGCCCCTCCGCGGTAGCGCTCCAACACGCCCTGGTCGGCCAGCACCTCCAGGTCGCGGCGAATGGTCATCTCCGAAGCCCCGGTGAGGGCCGCCAGCTCCGCGACGCCGATGCGGCCGGCCTCGCGGACGACGTAGGAGATCTGCCTCAGTCGGTCTGTGCTCGCCATGCCCTCATTGAACATGGTGTCTGCTCGAATGGCAATCTTTCGAACATCAATCATGTTCGATATGTTCGTTCACATGGAGAGAACGCTACGAGCCGGCCGGCTCGCCACCTTCGTCTACTTCGCCCTGAACGGCTTCCTCATGGGGATGTGGGTCGTGCACATCCCCGCTGTCGAGCACCGTGCCGGGGTCGGCCATGCCGTGCTCGGCTGGCTCCTGCTGCTGCTCGGTGCGGGAGCCTTCGCGGGCATGCAGCTCGCCGGCCGGCTCACCGACCGCCTCGGCGCCCGCAGGGTCGTACCGGTCGGCGCGATGCTGTGCAGCGCCGCGCTCGTCCTGCCGGGACTGGCCACGAACGGCTGGCTGCTGGGAACGGCGCTGCTGGTGCTCGGCTTCGGCAACGGCTGCCTGGACGTCAGCATGAACGCCCACGCCGTCCAGGTGGAGCGCGGCTACCGACGGCCCGTCATGTCCGCCTTCCACGCCACCTTCTCCATCGGCGGCGTCCTGGCCGCGCTGGTCGGCGCGCGCACTCTCGACGGCGGCGCGGGCCCGGCCGTCACGCTCGGCGCGGTGGCGCTCCTCGGCCTCGTCGTTGCCGTACTGGCGGCTCCCGCACTGCTGCGCCCCGAGCCCGCGCGCACCGCGAACGCGCCGACGGGGCCAGGCACCGACGTTCCCGACCCCACCGCGGCCCGGGCCCGGCCCCGTACGCCCCGGCGCATTTGGCTGCTCGCCGTGCTGGCGCTGATGCTCATGCTGTGCGAAGGCGTCGCCAACGACTGGAGCGTGCTCCATCTGCGGGACGTCCTGGATGCTCCCGCAGCCACCGCCGCCCTCGCCTATGGGGCCTTCGCCACGGCCATGACCGTCGGCCGGCTGCTGACCGACCGGATGGCCGCACGCTTCGGCCCGGTGGCCATACTCCGCTACGGCGCGTCCATCGCGGCACTGGGGCTGACGGTGGCGGCGCTGTCCCCGTGGACGCCCCTGGCACTGGCCGGCTGG
Source organism: Streptomyces sp. NPDC059008 (assembly GCF_042749045.1). Classification (NCBI taxonomy): domain Bacteria; kingdom Bacillati; phylum Actinomycetota; class Actinomycetes; order Kitasatosporales; family Streptomycetaceae; genus Streptomyces; species Streptomyces sp. NPDC059008. Next base: position 261,093 of record NZ_JBHYJC010000003.1, read on the forward strand.
ACCCTGTTCGGGGTCGGACTGTCCGGCTGCATCCCCCAGCTCTTCAGCGCCGCGGGCCACACCGACCTGGACGCCGCCGGCGCCAACGTCTCGCGCGTCGCCGGCCTCGGCTACCTCGGCATGCTCGCCGGGCCCGCCCTCATCGGCCCGCTGACCCACCTCGTGCCCCTCAACCTCGCCTTCTTCCTGCCCGTCGCGTGCTGCCTCGTCGCCGCCTGCGCGGCGGGCATCCTGCGTGCCGAGCGTCCCGCTCCCGTCCGCCAGGAGGTGGAGGCCGTCTGAGCACGGCGGGTCGCAGCCGGTGAAGGTCCGTGCCGGGTCAGCGCGGTGGAGGTGGGTGGTGCGACTGCTGTCCGGGGATGGTGGCGGTGACCAGCCAGGACGCCGATGACCCGGGGCTGGTGTGCGCCATCGCCGCGGCGGGGATGCGATGGTGGGCCACCGCCTGCTCGATGATGTCGTGGGCGTGTGCCTGCCAGCCGTGGCGTGCCAGCCAGGGTTCGGGTCGGCCGGGCAGCGCCGGGTGTGCCACGCCGACGCCGGCCAGATGCCGGCCACTGGGAGCGTCCGCCACCGCGCGCATGGCTTCCGGGTTGTAGGTGAGGGCGAGCGTGCTGTCCGGCGCCGACAGGCGTCCGACCGCTGTCAACAGCCGGTCGGCGACCTCCACCTCGAGATACGGCAGGAGCCCCTCGGCGAGCCAGGCGACCGGTCGCGCGGGATCCAGACCGGCGGCGCACAAGGCGGCGGGCCAGTCGTCGGTCAGGTCGATGGCCAGCGGCGTACGGCGGCAGGTCGCGGCCGCGCCCCGGCTGGCGAGGACGGGCTCCTTGAACGCCAGCAGTTCGGGTGTGTCGAGTTCGTAGAGGCTGGTTCCGTCCGGCCACGGCAGCCGGAAGGCGCGGGTGTCCAGTCCGGCGCCGAGCAGCACCACCTGCCGGATGCCGCCGACGGTCACGCTCCTGAGGTGCTCGTCGAAGAAGGCGGTCCGGGTCGCCACTGCCACGGGCAGCGCTGCGCAGAACTCGGCGGGCGGGGTGCTGGCCTCCGCACCCGCCGCGGTCAGGAAGGCGGCCGCGTGGTCGTCGTGGAACAGCCGGTCCGGGCGGCGGTGCTCCACCGCCCGGGCCCAGGCGACCCACAGGGCGGTGGTGCCCGGCGAGCGCGATGAGGTCACCTGACTCATGGTGTGTGCCGGCTCCACCGCGGACTGCTTCAGACGCCGCCCAGGAGGCCCATCAGGGGGTCGAGGAGGCCGCCGCCGTCGCCACCGGCAGGGTTGGCGGCGGCCTCCTTCGACAGGGACGTGGCCGGTGAGTGCTGGGCCGCCGAGGCGGGCTGGGTGCCGGCCAGGGCGAGGGTGACAAGGGCCAGGGGGAGCGCCGAGGTGATGACGGTGACGCGGACGGATCGCATGCTGTACCTCCAGGATGATCGGTTAGGTGTCGGAGCCCGCTCTGACCTGTGCTTGTGGTCCCGCGGGCAATACCATGCCTAACGCGCCGCGGGAACGACGAAACACCGGCCGGGCCGGGCGTCATGCGTTCGGCGTATGACCCCATGGGCCGCCCGAGCGGCGGCCGTGGGCGGCTCCCTGTGCGCGGCCCGGCTCGGATCTGCCCTGAGCCCGCGCCCCGTGGGCGGCAATGGGGTGATCCCATGTGGAGGCTGCGCGCGGGACCCCGATCAGCAGGGCCGAGAGGACAGCCTGGGTCCCGTCGAGTCCCAGGCCGGCGGTGAGTTCGGGGGCTTCACCGGAGTGGATCCGGGCCGCCAGGCCGACCGCGGCGGCGGCCAGAGCGCCTCGCTGCAGGGCGATTCCCACGTCGGCCTGCAGCAGTCGGTACCAGCGCGCACCGAACGGCACCAGGCCCCCGACCGGATCACCGACCGGCAGCAGTACGGCAGCCGCCTCACCCACCGGTGTGTGCGACAGGACCGGGGCGAGGTCCCGCGGCGCGCTACGGATGTCGCACAGTGCGTGCTCCACCGGGTCGTAGCGGTACGCGCCCGCGGGGATGCCGTCGACCCGCAGGGCCAGGCAGTACACCGCGGTCGCGCGCACTGCTCCCGGAAGGCCGGCGGCGGCCGCCTCCAGCACGCCGGCGAGCGGCGCGTCGCCGATGCCGTCGGGGAGGAAACCGTCGGGGGGCGAGCGCCGGAGGTCGATGCCGTCGGCGGACCGTACGGGCAGCCGCGGCAACGTGATCGGTTCGCCCAGGGGGTGGGGATGGCGGGGCGGTCCGGGAGAGGTCCCGGGCCCGGTCGTCAGGCTCGCCTCGTGCAGTGCGGCGGTGGCCGGCAGCCGGTCCCGGATCGGCGGTACGTCGAACAGCGGCTCGGGTACGGCCTGTTGGACGAGGCCGTCGTAACCGGGCCCGGAACCGGCCGCCGGGCCGCCCGACGCCGCCCCGTGCAACGTGATCACCACCATGGCGGCTTCCGCGGACGGGGTGAGCCCGAGCAGCGCGTTCACCCGCCGGTCGGCGAAGTTCAGATGGACCTCGGCCGGGACGCCGAGCCGGTCCGCCACCGCGACGGCCTGTGCGGCCAGCACACCGGCTTCCTGGGTCTGCAGCCGGTAGCCGAACTCCCGGTACTTGACGGCGTTGCGCCAGAACCGGCTCGTCAACACCAGGACGAGGGCCGGCGGCGTCGGGGGCGGCACGTGCAGCAGGCCGGTCAGAGCCTCGCGATGGTCACCCCGGCGCAGCTGTTCCAGCGCGTGGTGGGCGGGGTCGTAGTGGAGGAGCGCGGGCTCCATGGCAGGGCCGCCCACGGCCAAGTACGCCTCCATGGGGTGCAGTCCGCCGCCGGACGGCGCCGGGCGCCCCAGATGCGCCTTGACCGTGCCGCTGATCCGGTTTCCCTGGAGGTCGACACCCGGCATCCACACCATGCGGGTCAGCCCGCACAGGTTCCGCAGGAACGCGCCGAGCACCGACAACGGGGAGTCGCCGACCGTGCTCTCCCACGGCAGACCGATCCGGGGCACACCGGGATAGACCTTGTGGCGGGCCGGCACCTCCCGCAGGTCGAGCGGTCTGCGATCCGGAACATGGCCGTGGGGGACATAGCCGGTCAGTGCCGACCGGGCTTCGAGCGTCACGAGCTTCTCCCTGTCGTCATCTCCGTGGCGTGGTCTCCGTTACGGGAAGGGATGCGGATACGGATTCACCTCCGCCAGCGGGAGGTCGTCCTGCCGGTGTCCGAGCAGCCGCGGCACGGTCAGGATCCGCGGCAGCCCGTGGTCGCGCCGGTACGCGTGGCCGAAGGTCATCGGCAGGGTGCCGGGAACGATGACCTTGGCACAGGAGAAGTTCCCGACCCGGTGCTCGGAGGAGGTCTGGTCGACGGCCAGCACGTCGAGTCCGGACGCCACGTATCGGCCGACCAACTCCGCGAGGTCCCCGGTCAGATCGTGGTGCACCGGCCAGGTCCGCCGGGGAATCGGCCGGGTCGGCCCGTCGAGTGGCAGGAAGCCCAGCCGGTCGAACGCGTCGGGATGGCCGTAGAGCGTGCCGTGGTCGTCCATCTCCCGGACCCGGCCGCTGTCGGCCAGCAGCCGTGCCGCCGCCCGCGGGTCGTAACTCCTGACGGCCGCGCCCAGCATGATGGCAAGTTCCTGCATGCCTCCCAGCAGCGCGGGTTCGGGCAGCAGATGCGCGGCGGCTCCGCACAGGACCTTCGGCCGGGTCCCGTCGTCCTCGGCGGCCACCGCCATCAGCCAGAACGCCGGGATGCCCTGTTCCACCGTGCAGTCGAAGGCCATCAGTGCGTAGCCGAACTCGTGCCGGATGCGCGCGGCGAGGAGGGGGATGCGCCGATCGACCGCCGAGTCCAGATCCAGCCGGGGCGCCGGAATCCGTCCGTACCAGGTGAGCAGGAAGGCGTCGCGTTCGGCCACCTCCAGCAGGCCGTACATGATCGCCTCGGTCAGCGAGCCGCCCAGAGCGCATCCGTTCGACGTCTCGTACACGATGCTGCCGTGGTGCCGGCCCCCGCTGTCCGCATGCCCGTTGCGCTGCCCGTGCCCGTTGCCGTGCCCGTCGTCGTGCGTGTGGGCGCATGCCGCGTAATAGGCCACCGTCTCGGGGACGAGCACCGGTTGCGCCCGTGCGAACGAGTAGGCCCACACCCAGGACAGCGCCACGTCCGGATGGTACGGACGGAATCGGAATCCGGGCGTCTCGTACCGCGCCGGCGGGTAGAGGCCGAGGCTCTCCGGGTCCACGGCGTGGTCGGCGATGTCCGCGTAGGCGGCCCGCACGACGGTGCGGCGTCCGCGCGGCCGTTGCCCGCCGATGCGTTCCAGCGCTTCGGCCACCGCGGATGCCCGGGTGGTGTCCGGGACCGCGCCGCGGCCGTACCCGTTGTTGCTCGTGTGCCCTCCGGACGCGTCGAGCACGGCCATCGCCGCCTGGCATCCGCCGGTGGCCCAGGAGCTGACCGAACGCACCACCCCCGTCTCGGTGTCGACGTAGTGCCGGCGCAGCTCCGGCAGATCCTTCGTCAGATCGCGCACCCTGAACGCCTCCGGATGCGGTTTGGGCTCACGGCGGAGCGTGATCCGCGCAGATTCGGGGGCGTCGTCGGGCAGCCGGGCGCAGTCCGGGCAGAGCGGGTCCGGCAGCACCGGGTGGGTCGTCGTCCGCCCGGTTTCCAGGGACAGACACACCAGCTCGCGCTGGGGGGTCCCGGCGCGGAGCCGGCTCACCATCGCCTGCACGACCGCGGCCGCCCCCGTCGCCGTGACCTGGGTGAGCAGCGGCGAGCGCCGCTCGGAGAGCTCCGCACCGAAGCGTTCGAGGAGCGCCGTGTGCGCGGCCGCGTCCTGCCTGTTGCGGTCCCGGCGCCGCTGGGCACAGGTCGGGCAGCCGGGGACGCCCGGCAGCCAGCCGGGGCCGATCAGGACGCGACCGTCCTCGACCCGGACCGGAAGCCAGGGGACGCGCTCGCCGACCGCGTACGGGTGGACCTTCGTCCGTGCCGCGACACCCGGTCCGTCGTCGGTGGCGACGACGGCCTCACAGCGGGCGCCGTCGGCGATGGTGCGCACCACGCGATGGGTGGGTTCGAGCGACCGCCGCACCGCTGCGGCGAGCAGCCCCTGTCCGACGACCGCGATGTCACCCCTCACGCAGCACCACCCTGACCATGTGCGGCACGAGGGCCGCCAACGCGGCGTCACCGTCGAGGTCCTCCACCACCGGGTGGTGACCGGCCTTGTGGACGGCCTCGGTCAGTACGTCGACCGCGTCTGCCGTCTCGTCCGAAACCGGTGCCCCGCGCCACGTCCGCCGCCCCTGCCAGGCGAGCAGGGCGCGCTCCAGTCCGTCCGCCAACGCGTCCTGTGGCGTGGACGCGCATGCCACCACCTCGTCGCCGTCACCGGCCCGGACCGCGTAGGCCGGAGCGCCGAGCAGCGGGGTGAGGTCCCAGGCCGTCACCTTCTGCCGGGCCAGTTCGAGCTGGCGCAGCAGAAAGTCTCCCGCCTCGTCCACCGGTGCCGCGCACGGATCCAGCGTCCGGCCGGAGGCGCCGGCCGCCCGCTGCGCCACGAGCAGCGCCTCGCAGTGCTGCCGCAGTGCCCACGCGAGCGCGTCGGAGCGGCTGAGTCCGGCCGCGACACCCGCCGGTACCCGGAAGGGGCCGCGCGCCGGGGCCGGGACGGACCGTTCGGGGATCCTGCGTACCTCGCCGGTGACCAGGTCGAGGCCCTGCGCCGCACCCGGGCGCGCGGCGAGCCAACCGTAGGTCGAGAGCGCGGCGAGCAGGGCCCGCAGGCGGGCGGTCTCCTGGTCCGGTGCCCATCCGATCTCCTCCGGCGGCGGGCTCCAGGCCGGCAGGACGCCGTACGGGTCGGAGACGGCGGCGCGTTGGACCGCCAGCGGGAACTGCGGGAGTTCCGCTGCCTCGAGGGCGACGAGGACGCCGGTGTGCTCGTCGACCAGTCTCGGCAGGTGGGCCGGCAGTCCGCTGCGGGTCAGGGGCCCCGGATCGCCGGTGGTGACCGCCTTCGGTCGGGCGGCACTGGGGTGCGGCAGCGCCGTGTGGGTGCTCGTGTCCAAGGTGCGCAGATCGAGTCGGGTGGCCGGCGTCGGGTGCGGCTCTTCGACGGCCGACTCGTCCAGACCGGTGCGGTGGCGGAAGCAGCCCAGGACCGCGTGTGCGGCGAGCAGAGCGGGTACCGGCCCGGAGAGCCACGGGCCGTCCACCGGCGGGACGTTGTCGCGGTGGACGCCGCGGAGGCGGTGCCAGAGGGACTCCGCGGCGGTCTCCGTCGCCCGCCCGACCCCGGAGAACCACGCCTCGTCCCCGGTGAGCAGCACCTGCGCGAGTGCGACGTCCGCCTCGGCGCATTCGCGTGCGACGGCGATCAGCTCATGCGGGCGGTCGGAGACCTGCAGGACGATGTCGGTGGCCGCGAAGCCCGTGTCGTCGGTGGCGACGATCCGTTGCCGCTCGTCCCGGCGTGCTGCTTTCGCGGCCCGAGGCCACGTGCCCGTGCCCGTACCCGTGCCATCCGTGTCGGTACCACCGGAGGCGACCCGGATGTCGGCCCACCCCGAGCGCACCCCGGCGTCGACCACGGCGGCCAGGACCGGGTCGGGTGCTCGCCGGCCGAGCAGCAGTACCCGGGTGTCGCGATGGCGCTGGAACCGGTGCTCGGGGGAGTCGAGTGCGCAGGCGATGAAGGCGATTTCCGGTGCGTAGGTCGTGCGTTCCGCCGGTGTCAGGGTGTGCGGGGTGTCGTCCTGTACGTCGGTGACGAATCCGTGTTCCCGCAGGAGTCGCACCGTGGTCTCGACGGTCTCCCGCTGCGCGGGGGGCAGTGCCGCGGTCAGCTCGTCCACCGTGTGGTCGCCGGTCAAGTACGGGCTCAGTCGCCTCAGCCACTCGTACGCATGTGAACCCCGCAGCGTCCGGGCGCCGCGATCGCCGTACAAATAGACGCCGTCGGGGCACGGCACGTAGCGCACGCCAGGATTCAACCTCGGTCGCATTCATTCTCCCTTGATGACGTTCCACCACAGTGGCGTATCGATGGGAACTCGACTTGTCGGTCCTCAGTGTATGGGCTCGGCTGATCCCCGTGCGGAATTTTTTTTATGGATGTGGATAAGTCGCCGCACCGACATCAGGAATCACGGGAGTCACTCAAATAAATACCCATCACAGGTGAAACCCAAATGCCTTCCCCTGTCGGTGTACATCCGATTCGACTGGCCAGAAGTCACCCCTTATAAGGGCCTATTCAATAATTTCTGGCGCTGGAATGGTGGGACGCTATAGCTTGGTACGGAGTCGACACCGGCTCATTGCTGAGAAAAGGAGCGGGAGCATGCCTCCTGTGTCAACGGCGTTGGCCGCCGATTTGGCGGACCTCGCGGCGGAAGAACTCGTCATGGCGCCCAAGGGGCGAAGGTCGGACGGTGCGGCGGATTCGCAGATTCCGCCGTGTGACTGCAGCCCCTGCGGCTGTACGGACTGCGCGACGACCTGCAGCGGCTGCGGTGCCTGCGGCCGGTGTACCTGCCTTCCCATGTGAGTACCGCGGACTGCCCGCGCCATGTGTGCGGGCAGCCCGTCGGACGGCTCTTTTCGACGCTGTTCGAACGGGGGTGTCGATTGTGGCGGTGGTCGGCCCTGTAGTGGAACCGGAATGTCGGGAACCTCTATAGGGCACGGGTCCCTGCAGGGCGCGGGCCTCTATAGGGCGCGCCGGTGGGCGAATCGCACAGCGATCGAAAACGAGAGGGTGGGCGGCGTCTTTGTCGAGGGCCTCGTCGGTGATTCGGGCGTGCGCCCGCGCCTGCCCGGACGCCGGTCGCGGAGCATTTCCTGACCGGTACATGTCTTCTTCTCGCTCCGGTCGACGCGCCCGCCGGGACTGCGTCACGCGCCCCGTCCCGTCGTGGGTTTCTCCCGCTGCGAATTCCGCGCAGGGTGAATTCGCACGCGCCACACCGGAATACTGCCAGGCGGAATTGGCCCGCCCTCGTGCGTACGAGCGAATAGCGGCTAGCCGGGCACGACCATGCTCTGTGTGCCGACGACGGACAGCAGCCGCATCGCCTCCGCGGACGGCGAGCCAGGGGTGGCGGTGTAGATGACGACCCGCTGGTCCCGGTCGGTGATGTCCAGGACGTCGCAGGCCACGGCGACGGGGCCGACCAGCGGGTGCTGGAAGGTCTTGCAGAGGGTGGGCCGGGCGGCCACCTCGTGGGCGGCCCAGAGCCGGGCGAACTCCTCGCTTCCGGCAAGGAGTTCCGCCACCAGACCGGTCACTTCGGGGTCGTCGGGATAGCGGGCCGCGGCGGCACGCAGGTGCTGGGCCGAGGTCCGGGCGAACTCGTCCGCGTCCGAGACGCCGTACAGCCGTCGGCCGTCCCGATACGGCCCGAGGAAGGCGCGCCGGATGAGGTTCCGGTCGCGGCGCGACAGTGCGGAGAAGTCCTCCATCAGGGCGGTGGCCAGGTGGTTCCAGGCGATGACCTCGTACGTCGCCGACATCACGATCGCCGCGGCCTCCGGCAGCCGGTGCAGCAGGTCGACGACGCTCTGCCGCACCTCTCGTGACGGGCCGGCCGGGGGACCGGGCGGGGCACCGGCGAGGTGGTGGAGGTGGTCACGCTCGGCGTCCGACAGGCGCAGGGCGCGGGAGAGTTGGGCCAGCACCTCCCGGGAGGGGTGCGGCGCGCGGGCCTGCTCCAGCCGCGTGTAGTACTCGGTCGAGACGAACGCCAACTGCGCCACCTCCTCGCGGCGCAGCCCCGGGGTGCGGCGGCGCGGTCCGGCGGGCAGCCCCACGTCGGCGGGGGTGATGCGCTCACGCCTGCTGCGCAGGAAGTCGGCCAATTCTCTTCGGTTCACCTCCCCAGTGTGCGCGGGGACCGAAGCGCCCAGCCAGGTACTGCCGGTGCCTGGATGAGCGGGGCCGCCGGACACAGGCTCGTCGGCATGAACCACACACCGATCACGTCCACCGCGACCGCCGGCCTGCTCGCTGACAAGGTCGCCTTCATCACGGGTGCCGGCAGGGGCATCGGCGCCGCGGCGGCGCGGCTGTTCGCCAGGGAGGGCGCCCGGGTCATGCTCGCGGCCCGCACGGAGTCCCAGCTCAAGGCGGTGACCGAGGAGATCCGGGAGGCCGGCGGCAGCGCGGACTACGTGCTGTGCGACCTGGCCGACGCGGACAGCGTCCGCGCCGCGGTCCACCGGGCCGTGGAGCTGTACGGCCGGCTCGACGTCGCCTTCAACAACGGTGCGACGGGTCAGCCGCCCGGCCCGATGGACCAGCTGTCCGAGGCCGACTTCGACCACGTCTGCGCCGTCGACTTCAAGGGCCCGTGGCTGGCCATGACCGCCGAGATCGCCGCCATCCGCGACACCGCGAAGCGCGGCGCCATCGTCAACACCTCCAGTGTCGGCAGCCTCATGGGCAACCCCTGGCTGCCCGCCTACGGCGCGGCGAAGCGGGCGGTCAACAGCCTCACCGCATCGGCCGCCATCACCTACGGCCCCGAGGGCATCCGCGTCAACGCCATCGCCCCCGGCACCACGCTCACCGAGATGCTCCACGAGTGGGACGAGAAGTCCCCCGGCACCATCGATCAGCTCAACGCCCGCACCCCGCTGGGCCGCGCGGCCGATCCCGACGAGATCGCCCAGGCCGCAGCCTGGCTCCTCAGCGACCGCTCCTCCTACGTCACCGGCACGGTCCTCCGGGTGGACGGAGGGATGCGCGCCTGAGCCGGCCGGTCCCGGCGGGCGTCGGTGACTCCGCGGCCTCCGCCCACGGCATGCGGCGAGGAGGCCGCGGTAGTCGCCGAACTGCAGAGCGTTACCCGCGTGCGGGAGCCGGAGTCCGGCGGTGAGGGGTTCCGTGAAGCGTCCCGCGCGGCGGTTGCGGTACCGCGGCCGGACGAGGTGTCCGCTCGGCCGGTCCGGGGGGACCATGGAAGCCGGAGCACTCACGGGACGTGGCGACGGGCCACACCCGCCGGCAGGCCTCGGGCCGGAGCGAGGAGAGTGCGGCGCGGTCCGGCGACGGAAGGAGGGCCCGGGTGAGCGCAGCCGATGACCTTCCGGCCGGCACCGCCGAGCCGGAAGGGGGGCCGCCCCGGCCGAGCGGACTGCTGGACCTCCTCGGCGTCGCCGCGGTGCTGCTGGACGCCGAGGGGCGGATCGTCCTGTGGAGTCCGCAGGCCGAGGACCTGTACGGATACCCGGCCGAGGAGGCGCTCGGACAGTACGCCGCCCAGCTGCTGGTCAAGGAACAACACTGGGACCTGGTGCTCAAGGAGTTCGCCAAGGTCATGGAGACCGGCAAGAGCTGGGGCGGCACGTTCCCCGTGCGGCACAAGGACGGCACCGCGCGGCTGGTGGAGCTGCGCAACATGCGGTTGCTCGACGACCGCGGCGACTTCTACGCACTCGGGCTCGGCACCGACTCACCGACGCTGCGCGAGGTGGAGCGGGACGTCGCCCTGTCCACCCGGCTGATCTCCCAGTCGCCCATCGGGCTGGCGATCCTCGACACCGACCTGCGCTACGTCGCCGTCAACCCGGCCCTGGAACGGATGCACGGCATCCCCGCGAAGGACCACCTCGGCCGGCACTACCGCGAGATCATGACCGCGGCGAAGTTCGAGGTCCCGGAGGCCGCGATGCGCAAGGTCCTGGCGACCGGGGTTCCCATGGTCGACCAGTCCACCATCGTCGGCCGCACCCCGGCCGACCCGGGGCACCAGCACGCCTGGTCGATCTCGCTGTACCGGCTGGACGACCCCCAGGGGCGCGTGCTCGGAGTCGCCGACCTGGTGGTCGATGTCACCGACCGCTATCAGGCGGCCACGGAGGCCGCCGAGGCCCGACGGCGCCTGGCCCTGATCGCCGACGGCTCCGCCCGTATCGGCACCACCCTGGAGGTCGGCCAGACCGCCCGTGAGCTGGCCGAGGTCACCGTTCCCGAACTCGCCGACGTGGTCACCGTCGACGTGCTCGACTCCGTACTGGACGAGCACCGCCCGGCCAGCAGGGACGGCCCCGCGGTCTTCCGCGCCCTCGCGGTCAAGGCCGCCTACCCCAACGAGGCCGTCGAGGCCGTCGACCGCCCCGGTGAGATCGCCGCGTTCGACGCCGACCGCCTGGCCACCCAGTGCGTACGGACCGGCCGGCCGATCCTGATCTCCCACACCGACGACACCGACCTGGCGCGCATCGCCCGCGACGACCGCGCCGCCGCGCTGCTGGCCCGCGCCGGCGTGCACTCCTACATGCTGGCCCCGCTCACCGCCCGCGGCCACATCCTCGGCTTCCTCGGCCTGAGCCGCGCCCGCAACCCACTGCCCTTCGGCGAGGACGACCTCGCCCTCGCCGCCGAACTGGCCTCCCGAGCCGCCGTCTGCATCGACAACGCCCGCACGCACCAGAGCGTGCGCGCCGCCGCCGAGACCCTGCAGCGCAGCCTGCTCCCCGACCATCCGCCCCACCGCCCCGGACTGCAGATCGCCTCCCGCTACCGGCCCGCACTGGCCACCTACGAGATCGGCGGCGACTGGTACGACGTCCTCCCGCTCGACGGCGACAAGACCGCCCTGGTCGTCGGCGACGTCATGGGCAGCGGCATCGACGCCGCCGCGACCATGGGCCGTCTGCGCACCGCCACCAGCGCCTTCGCCGACCTCGACCTGGACCCGGCCCAGGTCCTGCAGCACCTCGACAAGATCACCTCGGGGCTGGAGCACTACATCGCCACCTGCGTCTACGCCAGCTACGACCCGCACCGCGCCGAATGCCATATCGCCACCGCCGGCCACCTTCCCCCTGCCCTCGTACGCAGCGGTAGGCGCCCCGAATTCCTCGACCTGCCCACCGGCACCCCGCTGGGCGTCGGCGGCGTCCCCTTCGAGACCACCACCTTCGACCTCGGCCCCGATGACCAACTGGTCCTGTACACCGACGGTTTGGTGGAAACCCGCCACCACGCCATCGACGAACGCCTCGAAACCCTCCGCCAGTTGCTCGACGCGCCCGACCGCACACTGGAAGAGACCTGCGACCGACTCCTCCGCGAACTCCGCCGCCCCGACGACCCGGACGACGTCGCCCTCCTCATCGCCCGCACCCGGCCCTTCGCGCCTGGCGCCTAGCGCGGCGAGTCCGTACAGCATCTACCGAGCCGCGCTGGTCGAGTACGGGCGGGCCTTCGCTGACTGGTGGCTGACCTTCGACGATGAGTGAGAGCGAACTGGCTGCGGCGGCCGCTCCGCTCGCCGGCCCGTGGGTCGGGTGGCCCGTTCGCTGGAGCCGATGCCGCCGGAAGGCAGGAACGGAGGGGGCCGGACGGCCCTGTCGGTCGGCGCGGGCGGGCTTCAGGCTGGAGGTGTCGACATGGACATACCTCCACGGTCTGCGTGCTGCCGGCCGGGTTCCGAGGAGGCGCCATCATGGGGAAGGTCCCGCACTTCGTCAGTGACGTGATGACCCGGCCCGTGGTCGCCGTCGATCACGGGGCCCGGTTCAAGGAGATCGTCGAGACCATGGAACAGCGGAAGGTCAGCGCTCTGCCGGTGCTCGCGGGGGAGGGGCGGGTGATCGGTGTGGTGTCGGAGGCCGATCTGCTGCCCAAGGAAGGGTTCCGTGAGCGGGACCCGGAGCGACTGGAGCGGTTGCGGCGGTCGGACGACGTGCGCCGGGCGGAGGCGGTGACGGCGGGGGAGCTGATGACCAGCCCCGCGGTGACGGTGCGCGCCGACGCCACGCTGGCCCAGGCCGCGAGGACGATGGCGCGTGAGTCCGTCAAACGGCTGCCGGTCGTGAACGCGGACGGGCTGCTGGTGGGCATCGTCAGCCGGGCCGACCTGCTGAAGGTCTTTCTGCGCTCCGACGACGACCTGGCGCAGGAGGTGCGTCATGTCATGGCGCAGCTGTTCGCGTCACCTGCCAAGGATCTGGAGGTCACGGTCGTGGACGGGGTGGTCACGCTCAGTGGCGACTTGCGGGACCGGTCCCTCGTTCCGGTGGTGGCGCGTCTGGTGCGCGGCGTCGAGGGCGTGGTCGACGTGGGTTTCGATGTGACCGGCGCCGCTTCGGTCCGGCCACCGGCAGGCTGAAGGTGTCGCAGCGGTAGGGCGGCAGCGGCCCGTAGGAGGAGGCGTCATGGCGCGCACCCCGCACAGCGTCAGCGATGTGATGACCCAGACGGTGGTCGCCATCGGCGAGGACGCACGCTTCAAGGAGATCGTCGAGACCATGGAGCAGTGGCAGGTCAGCGCTCTGCCGGTGCTGGCGGGGGAGGGGCGGGTGATCGGTGTGGTCTCCGAAGCCGACCTGCTGCCCAAGGAGGAGTTCCGGGACGAGGATCCGGGCCTGCTGCAGCAGTCGCAACGGCTGGAGGCCCTGCGCAAGGCCGGCGCCCTGACCGCGGGCGAACTGATGAGTGCGCCCGCGCTGACCGTGCACGCGGGTGACTCCCTCGCCCAGGCGGCGCGGACCATGGCGCACAGGTCCGTCAAGCGGTTGCCGGTGGTCGATGTCCACGGGATGTTGCAGGGCATCGTCAGCCGCTCCGATCTGCTGAAGGTCTTCCTGCGCTCGGACGAGGACCTGGCGGCGGAGGTGCGTACCGAGATCGTCGACCGGCTGTTCGCCGAGAACCCGAAGGAAGTGCAGGTCGCAACCACCGATGGTGTGGTCACTCTGCACGGTCGGATCCGCGACAGGGCGCTGCTTCCTGTTGTGGCCCGCCTGGTGCGCGCGGTCGAGGGCGTGGTGGATGTGACGTTCGATCTTCGGGCGGACGGGGAGCCGGGGGTGGATGAAGCCGAGGGGGCTGAGGGGCGGGCCTCCGGTACTCAATGACCGCGGTACTCATTGACTCCGGCGCCCAATGACTCCGGTGACTCCGGCGCCCAATGGCCTCGGTGCCTGATGACTGACGGTGGCGAACGGCACGCAGGAGAGGCGAGCGGTGCTCGGCAGCGGGCGTCTACCTCACTGCCAGTGGCGCCGCCCCTGCGAGTCGAGTTCCGCCCACTCCTTCTCCCACTGGGCGGAGCGCTTGCGGTTCAGCAGGCGGACGCCGACCTTGTCCGCGCCGAAGAGCAGGAATCCGGTGCCGGACGCGGCCACGGTGCCGGCCACGATGCTCAAGGCCAACGGGTCCCCAGGGGAGCCCGGGTCCCTCACCAGTGCGCCATGTCGGTCCAGCCACACCGTGGTCCGGTCCCCCACGCGTACGCCGGGCGCCACGGTCGTCTCTCCCGTGTGCACCGTGCGGTCCGGGGCCGTCCACCGGACCCACGCATGCACCCGGCCCGCCGAGCCGCCACTGGTGTCGACACCGACGCGGGCGGGCGGCTCCTTCGCCACCACGGCGGTGACCGTGTGCCAGCCGGCGCGCTGGTGCTGGGACGTGGTGTGCACCGCCTGACCGGCCACCACTCCGGCGACCGGCGCCGCCACGGCGATCGCCAGCCCGGTGGCCAGCGCCATCCAGGACTGCACCACGTCCGTGCCACGCCGCAGCGGCTCGCGCCGCCATGGTGGGTGAAGCTTCCACGGAGTCATCCGGCACTCCCTTCACCTGCTGTATCGAGGGTCTCACCGCAGGCAGGCGGGGGCGAGTGCCGAACGTCCCCGTCGGCATGCGCTCCGCGTGGTCGGGCCGGGACCGTTCGGCCCTGGCGCACCACCGTGGGGAGCGCCACGATGAATCAGGGGCGGGTACTTCCCCGGAGGACGCCATGAGCGAGACGGGTACGTTCTCACCGCAGCGGCCGATCCGAGTCTTCCTGGTCGACGACCACGAGGTCGTCCGGCGCGGTGTGCGGGACCTGCTCGATGCCGAGCCCGACATCGAAGTGGTCGGGGACGCCGGGACGGCCGGCCATGCGCTGGCCCGGGGCCCGGCATTGCGGCCGGATGTCGCGGTGCTCGACGTCCGCCTGCCGGACGGCGACGGCGTCTCCGTATGCCGTGAGCTGCGCTCGCGGATGCCGGCGCTGGCCTGCCTGATCCTCACCTCGTTCGACGACGACGACGCGCTGCTCGACTCGATCATGGCCGGCGCGGCCGGTTATGTGCTGAAGGAGATCAAGGGGGCGGATCTGGTCGCCGCCGTGCGCACGGTCGCCTCGGGGCGCTCCATGCTCGACCCGGCGACCACGGCACGGCTGATGCGCCGACTGCGGGGAGAGGAGGACGAGGCGAAGCCCGAGGAGGACGCGCTGTCCGGGCTGTCGCCACGGGAGCGGGAGATCCTCGGCCTGATCGGCGAAGGGTTGACGAACCGTCAGATCGGCGCGCGGCTCTATCTGTCGGAGAAGACCATCAAGAACCACATCTCCCGCATGCTGTCCAAACTCGGCGTCGAGCGACGCATCCAGGCCGCGGTGCTCGCCACCCGGGGCGGCGCGGTGCCCGCCGCGGACATGGGGCGGCCCGGGAACTGAGCGCCTGCTCGGAACCCACTGCCTGTTCGTCGAGGCTCAGACCTGCTCATCGCAATCCGGACGTCTGCTCGTCGCAGCCCGGACGCCAGTTCGTCGAAGCCCGGGCGCCTGCGCGTCCAGGCCCAGATGTGGCCGCCGGATCGCGGCCGGTGCTACTCGGGGAGCGGTGCCCACCACAGCAGCCGGGTGCCGCCGTCCGGCCCCGGCTCGACGGCCATCGCGCCGCCCGCGCTCTCGGCCCGCTTGGCCAGATTCAGCAGACCGCTGCGCCGGCCGTCCTCGGACATCCCCACTCCGTTGTCCGTGACGGTCAGGGTGATCCGACGGCCACGGGCGATCAGGGAGACGTCCGCCGCGCTCGCGTGCGCGTGGCGGACGATGTTGCTCAGCGCTTCCCCGAGGGCCGCCAGGACATGCTCGGCCAGCCCGTCCGGTACGTCGGTGTCGATGAGGCCCTCCATGTGCAGGGACGGCGTGAACCGCAGGGTGCGGGCGGCCTCTTCCAGCGCGGTGACCGTGCGGACCCGCAAGCCCTGCCGGCCGTGCGCGGCGTCGCGGGTGCGGAGCCCGAAGATGGCGGATCGGATGATCTTGATCGTCTCGTCCAGGTCGTCCACCGCGCGCAGCAGCCGTTCGCCGGCCTCCGGGTGGTCCACGAAGCGGACCACGCTCTGCAGCGTCATGCCGATGGCGAAGAGCCGCTGAATCGCCAGATCGTGCAGGTCACGGGCGATCCGGTCGCGGTCCTTGAGCAGGGTCACCTGCTCCGCGGCGGCGCGCTGCTCGGACAGCTCCATCGCCAGCGCGGCCTGACCGGCGAACGTCAGCAACGGCGCGGTCTCCGGCTCGGTGAACGGGCCGCGCCCGTGGAGGCGGGCCAGCAGCAGCACCCCGCGGACCCGTTCGCCGGTGGCCATCGGGACCGCGACGGCGGGCCCCAGCCCCCACCAGCGGGGCGGACCGGCCGTGATCCTGGGGTCGTGCTCGATGTCGTAGCTGGTCAGGGGGCCCTTGGCGGTGAACGCCGTGCCCATGAACGACCCGTGGCGGGGAAGGACCAGACCGCGGTGCGCTTCGGCGTCGACCCCCGAGGCCAGTTCGACGCGCAGGCAGTCACCCTCGACGGGCACCGCCAGGACGCCGAGGTCGGCGGAGAGGATGCGCACCGCGTGATCGACGATCGTCGCGAGCACATCGGCCGCCTCCGCGCCCGGCAGCAGCCCGGCGACGATCTCGCTGTTGGCCTCCAGCCACTCCTGGCGGTAGCGGGCCTCCTCGTAGAGCCGGGCATGTTCGATGGCCACCCCCGCCGCCACCGCCAGTGTCGACAGCAGGGTCTCGTCCTCGGCGGTGAAGTGCCCGCCGCCGCGCTTCTCGGTCAGGTACAGGTTGCCGAAGACCGCGTCGTGGACCTTGACCGGGACTCCGAGGAACGAGTGCATCGCCGGATGGTGCGGTGGGAATCCGTAGGACGCGGGGTGCTCGCCCAGTTCGGTCAGCCGCAGCGGAGCGGGGTGACGGATCAGCTCACCGAGGATCCCGTGGCCGGCCGGCAGCGGGCCGATGGTTCTGACCTGCTCGTCGGTGACCCCGACGGGAAGGAACTGGCTGAGCCGGCCGTCCTCGCCGATCACCCCGAGCGCTCCGTACTCCGCGTCGGCCAGCACGACGGCGGCCTCGACGATACGGCGCAGCACCTGCGGCAGCTGCAGCCCCGTGCCCACCGACAGCACCGCTTCGAGCAGCAGGTGTTGCGGCCGGTCGGCGGTCCGCTCGGCCGTACGGAGGCGTTCCAGCAGGTCGTCGGGGAGCGCGTCCAGGCGTGGCCGCGCACCGTCCGTCCGGCCGGGATCCTCGCCCACGACACCCTCCGCTGCGGCCGGCGTCGACGGCCCGGCCACATCACCCACGGTAGTGCGACGAGCCGACGGGCACCTTGCGGGCCGAGGTCCCCGGCGGCCGAGTGCACGACGGGCAGCAGGGCACCGCGGCCGACAGGAGCCCTTCGGCCCGGCCGCCCGCCTTACTGCCCCCAGCCGACCGGACCGCATCCAGGGCCCTATGGCCCCTGACGGCACCGACGACGCCGGCGCCACGCTGAAGGAGCCGGCAGATCCACCGTCCGTGCCGCGGCAGCGCGGTCCGAACCGCCCGGGAGGCCTCCGTGCTCACGCACACCACCCTCGACGACACCGCCGTGCGGGCCCTCGTCGCCGACGCCGTCACCGCTCCGTCGATGCACAACGCCCAGCCGTGGCACTTCGACTACTCCCGCGCGCACCGCACCGTCACCCTCTCCGCGGACTTCGACCGCGCCCTGCCGATGGCCGACCCCACCACCCGAGGTCTCCATCTCGGTTGCGGCGCGGCCCTGTTGAACCTGCGGGCGGCCGCCGCACACGCCGGCCTCCGGACGAAGACGACCCTGTTGCCCGACCCGCGCACTCCCGCGCTCCTGGCCGCGGTCCGTCTCGACGCACCGCACGAACCCCTGGACGCCGGGCTCGGCGGCCTCCATCGCGCGATCCGCGAACGGCACACCAGCCGCTTGCCCTTCGCCGAGCGGCGGATTCCCGACAGCGTCCGCGCGGCCCTCGTCGAGGCCGCGACCAGGGAAGGGGCGCGGCTGGAGTTCCTGACCACCTGGCACCGCGAGGCCGTGCTCGACCTGATCGTGCACGCCGAGGGCTACGACCGCATGGACGACGGCCGGGACGCCGAACAGCGGAGCTGGACCCGCGACAGCTCCGCCGCATCGCCCGTCGACGGCGTTCCGGACTACGCCTTCGGCCCCGTGAAGTCCGGGGGCGGGGCACCCATACGGGACTTCGCGGGCCGGCGTTCGCTGCCCGGCCGCGGTTACGCCGCCTTCGAGCAGCAGCCGCAACTGGCCTCGCTCACCACCACCCGCGACGGCCCCGCCGACTGGCTCCGCGCCGGCCAGGCCCTGGAACGCGTGCTGCTGCTCGCCGCCAGCGAGGGGCTCGCCGGCTCCTTCGCGTCCCAGGCCCTGGAATGGCCGGACCTGCGCTGGCTGCTGCGCGACCCGCTCCACGGCACCGGCAACGTGCAGATGATCCTTCGCCTGGGCTACGGCCCCCAGGGGCCGCGCACGCCGCGGCGCCCGGTGGACCAGGTCCTGACCATCACGCCGTGACCACACCCCTGCCGGGTCGAACCCGGGCCGTTCGGCCCCCTGGCAGCGCCCAACGACTCATTGGTGCGGATGCGGGGCGTCCAGCAGGCTTGAGAACACGGGTCGGCCACCCGGCGACCCGGGAAGGTCCACGCTCTCACCGCCTGGGAAGAAGGACAGCCATGGAGCCGGAAATCATCACGGTGGGGCTCGACGGATCGGTGGAGAGCCTGGCAGCCGCTCGCTGGGCGGCCGACGAAGCGGACCGGCGCAACGCCGTGTTGCGGCTCCTCCACGCATGGATACTGCTCGCCGCCGAGGCGCCGGACACACCGCCCGACCGCGACCAGAACGCCGGCGCCCGCCGGATCGTGCGCCAAGCCCTGGACGAGGTGCGCCAACGCCATCCTGATGTGCGGATCGTCGAGGATCTGGTGGGCGCCGAGGCCGATGCGGCGCTGCTGCGTGCGGCGGACGAGTCGCGGATGGTCGTGCTCGGGACCCGGGCGCTCACCGCGTGGGAGAGCTATGTGCTCGGCGATGTGAGCCTTGACGTCGTGGGCCGGGCCGAAGGGCCGGTCGTGCTGGTGCGGGGGAGCTGGTGCGCCGAGCCGCGGCGCTCCGAGGCGGCGGACGAGGCCGACTCGGGCCGGGAGCCGCGAGTCGTCGTCGGCGTCGGCCTGAACGGCCCTTGCGACCCCCTGCTCGCCTTCGCCTTCGACGCCGCGGCGACCCGGGGACTGCCGCTGCAGGCCGTGCACGGACGGTCCCTGCCCGTGCACGCCTACGCGCCCTGGGGGGTCGACCCCGAGGTGGCCGAGGAGGTCACCAAGGAAGCGGACGCCGAGCTCCGAGAGTGCGTGGGCCCCTGGGCGGAGCGCTTCCCCGACGTGGCGGTGCGGCTGACCGTACTGCCGGAGGGTCCGGCGCGGGCCGTGATCCAGACGGTCGCGGGGGCCGAACTCCTGGCGCTCGGCCGCAGACGCCACCGTCCGCTGCTCGCACCGCGCATCGGACCCGTCGCACACGCCGCGATCCACCATGCGACCTGCCCGGTGGCCGTGGTCCCGCACGAGTGAGGCCAGGTGACCGAGGACCGTCCGGGGGAGCGTCGAGGCCGTATGGGGCAAGCCCGGCATCGCCGTCCCGGTCCCGCACCACCAGGGACGGATACTGGCCGGCACATGGGCGCGGCAGGCTCATCGGCACAGGACGTGAGCCTGGTATGCACAGCACTTGAGAAGGGACCGGCCCGAGATGCGGCATCGCAGCGTTGCCGACCTGATGACGCCCCATGCCGTCGTCGCCCAACCGGGCACCCCGTTCCGGGAGATCGCGCGGTTGCTCCACGAGTACGACATCACCGCCGTTCCGGTCGTCGATGAGGACGAGCGGCCGGTGGGAGTCGTCTCCGAGGCCGATCTGCTGCGCCGGCCGTCCGACGAGCGGGGCACCACCGCCGGTGCGCTCATGACCAGCCCCGCCGTGGTGGCGCGGCCCGATTGGAGCGCCGTACAGGCGGCCCGGACGATGGAGGAGCGGAAGGTCAAGCGCCTCCCGGTGGTCGACGATTCCGGCCGGCTCATCGGGGTGATCAGCCGCAGCGATCTCGTGCAGCTGTTCCTGCGGCGGGACCGGGCGATCCAGGAGGAGATCCTGGAGGACATCCTGACCCGCACCCTGGACATCGCGCCGTCCGCCGTCACGGTGGACGTCGCCGACGGCACGGTGACGCTCAGCGGCACCGTGGCACGCAGGAGCCTCGTGCCCATCGCCGTGCGTCTGTGCGAGAGCGTCGACGGCGTGGTCGAGGTGATCGACCGGCTCACCGCCGAGGCGGACGACGCCTAGGGTCTGTCCGATGAGCCAGGGCCGGGTCCGCGCCCGGTGCACGCTCAGACGCCCGGCACGACCGCCACCGGGCAGGGGGAGTGGTGCAGGACGGCGAGGACGACGGGGCCGAGCAGCATGGGGGAGCGCCGCACACCGCGTCCGATGACCAGCAGACCGGCCTGCGAGGCGTTCGCCAGCAGTACGGGCACCACTCTGCCGCTCTCCATCTGCTCGGTCACGTCGACTTCGGGGAACTTCCGCCGCCAGGAACGCAGGGCGTCGGTGAGCGCCTTCCGCTCGCTGCGGATCAGCTCCGGGTCCTCCGGGGGAAGGCCGGAGGCGTCCGCGGCGAGACCACCGAGATCGGGCGGCTGCCGTACGCGCACGGCCCGCAGCCCGGTGTGATGGGTGTCGGCGGCGGTGAACCCGAAGTCCAGTACCGGCTCGCCCGCCACGCCCGTGTTCCGTACCCCGACCACGATCTCCGGCTCGGCGTACGCGCCCGCCTGCTCCTCGCGCACCGTGACCACCGGGCATCCTGCGCTTCCGAGCACATGCAGGCTGACCGAGCCCAGCAGGAAGCCGTTGATGGCGCTGTGCCCGCGCGAGCCGAGCACCAGCAACGACGCCCCTCCACTACGCTCCGTCAACGCGGTCACCGCGTCCTCGGAGACCTGCTCGGTCGTCACCGCGATGTCCGGACAGGCGGCACGCGCCGCCGCCTCGGCCGCCTCCAGCACCTCGGTGCCGCAGCGTCGCCTGTCGTAGGCACGACGCGTGTCGCGGACGCTCGAAGGCTGCGAACTCCGTGAATGCAGGAGGTGAAGCGGCAGGTCGCGGGCCGCTGCCTCGGTGGCACCCCAGCGCACCGCCGGCACGCTGTTCCCGGTGCCGTCCACGCCGACGACGACTGAGCCGCTCATGATGCACCTCCGCGGAGCCGGGCCCCAGACCACATCCCCTCCTGCTTCCAGCATCGCGAGAGCAGGGAGTGGACTCATGGGCCGAGCGGGCCCAACCGGGTGGGCACATGGGCACACCGACGGATGTGGGGCGAATTTTGCGATTGTTCCGATTTTGGGCAGTTGCTTGTATGGTCCTCTGTACGTCTCCGTGAAGCTGCGGCCCCAAGTGCGTGGTGAAGGGGGTGTAGGGCCTCGGCCTGCGGCGAAGCGGTTGAGTGCCCGGCCCCCTCAGGCAGTTCGCGCACGCGTGGGAACTGGGAGGAGCCATGAAGAAGCTCATCGCGACAGTGTTCGTCGCCGCATTGTGCGCCGTCGGTGGCGCCGGTACCGCTTCCGCGGCCACCGCGTCGCCCGGGCCCCCACCGGGACCCGATACCACCACCGTGACGTTTCACTGTCCACGCCCGCACGGCACCTTCACGATCACGGCGGGTCCGTGGGTGTTGGGCCAGTACGAGTGGTATTACGCAAAGCTCGGCTGCGCCCACACACCGTAGCCCTGCGCGCCCCTGACGGTTGCCTTCTCCAAGGCCTCCACTTCCGAGCGTCCGACCCCGCTCGCCGCGGCCCGCCTTCCGGTCGGGCCAATCACCGCTCCGTAGGCCTGAATTCACCGGGACCGTCGATCGACGGGCATCCCGGAAAATGCGTCGCACTATCAGAAGGGCTACTGTGCTGGGGTGTCTTGTGCGGCGCGCCACGGCTCCTGCGGGCGTGCCTTCGTTCGGCGAGACGACGAGACCGGTCGTGAGGAAGGAGTAGGCACAGGCCGTGGCCTTGACCTCCGGGGCTCACAAGCAGTCCCGCAAGAAGGAACTCAAGCACCTGCGACGGGCCTCGGATGCCGTACTGGCACGCCTGGACCTGTCCGACGGATGCGATATCACCACGCTGGTGGAACAACTCAGCGCGGACAGAGGACGCCCGATCCGGCTGGTATCGCTTCCCCTGGGCGCGGAGGCTCCCTGCGGGATGTGGCTGGCGACGGACACCTTCGACGTCATCGTGGTCGAGGCGGACACCAGCCGTCTGCACCGGGACCACATCATCGCCCACGAACTCGCGCACATGCTGTGCAACCACTGCGACTCCGCGGGGTTCAACACCGCGATGATGCGCGATCTGATGCCGAATCTGGATCCGCAGCGGGTGCGGGAGATGCTGGGGCGCACCAGCTACTCCACCGCGGAGGAGCAGGAGGCGGAGATCGTCGCCTCCCTCATCCTCGAACGCGTCACCCGTCCTTCGGTGGAGTCGGTGTGGAGCGTTCCGTCCGCTGACGCCGAGACGGTCGGACGTATCGAGAGCTCGCTCAATCCGGGCCCGGGGCCCCATGCCCACTAGGGCGTGTCCGCCGGGTCATGGCCGGGCCGTCGGCCGACAGGAGCTCTCATGACCGCCGTGAAGGCCGTCGTCTTCCCCGCGTGTGCCGTCCTGTGCGCACTCGCGCTGCTCTACAAACTGCGCGACCTGCGCCATCACAGACGCGATCCGGCGCTGCTCGCCCTGCTCATCGCCTTCGGCTGCAAGGGCATCTCGTTCACGCTCTCCACGCCCTCCGTCGCGCAGGCCGTGGACGCGCGCGTCGGGGTGGCCGACATCGGGGCGCTGGGCATCCATCTCTTCGGCGGCGTCGCGTCCAGTGCCGCCTTCCTCACGGCGATCGTCTACTGGGTGTACCCGCCCGAGGCCGCCCGGCGGCGCGCCCTGGTCCGGCTCCTCATCGCGGCCCTGTGCGCGGTCGCCATGGTCACCATGTGGGCGGCGGCGGGCACGGGCGCGCAACCGCGCAGCGCCCACTATCTGCTGCAGAACGCGCACCGCCCGTTGGTCGCCGCCTATCTGCTGCTCTACGTCAGCGCGTTCGGTGCCGGGATGATCGAGATCATCCGACTGTGCCGCCGCTACGGGCGGGTGGCCGGACGGCAGTGGTTGCGCAGGGGGCTGTACTGCACGGCGATCGGCGCCGGCGCCTGTCTCGTCTACTGTCTCAACCGCCTGCTGTCGCTGATCGCGGTGCAGAGCGGACTGGACCCGCTGGAATGGGAACTGCTGACGCCGGTGGCCAACGGGACCGGCATTCTCTTTCTGGTGGCAGGACTCACCATGCCGTCCTGGGGACCGCGGGTCGCCGAGTGGCGGCGGCTGGTCCGCAACTTCGTCACCTATCAGCGGCTGCATCCGCTGTGGGCGGCGCTGTACGCGGCCGTGCCGGACATCGCGCTCAACCCGCAGCATGCCGGTCGTCTCGCCCGCTTCCTGCCCGGCGACATCAGCTACCGCCTGTACCGCATGGTCATCGAGATCCAGGACGGTCTGCTCGCGCTGCGCCCGTACATGGCCCCGTCCGTGGCCGCCGGCGCCCGGCAGTCGGCCGAGGAGGCGGGGCTGTCGGGCGACCGGCTGCACGCCATGGTGCAGGCCAGATCGCTGGTGTCGGCGCTGCGCGCGAAGCACGACGACCGGCCGCCGGTCCGGGAGTCCGCGGCGGTCGGCCCGGAGCCCGCCACGGACGGGGGCTACGCCGAAGAAGTCGGGTGGCTGCTGCATGTCGCCCGCGCCTACACGGCCGTCCGGTCCGCTGATCGGTCCACTGTCCGGTCGGATGACCGGTCCACTGAGGGGAAGGTTCGATGAAGTACCGCAAACTGGGCGCCGACGGCCCCGAGGTGTCCGCGATCGGCCTCGGCTGCATGGGCATGTCGATCGCCTACGGGGTCCCGGACGAGGAGGAGTCCCAGCACACCCTGGACCACGCCCTCGAGGCCGGCATCACCCTCCTGGACACCGCCGACGCCTACGGGCAGGGCAGCAACGAGGAGTTGGTCGGCCGCTGGCTGCGCAGGCACGCCCATGAGCGCGACCGGGTCGTCGTGGCGACCAAGTTCGGGCTCCGCCACGACGCGGCCACGGGCCGGGTCGGCGACGTCGACACCTCCGCCGACTACGTTCCGCTCGCCTGCCGGGCCTCGCTGCGCCGCCTGGGCGTCGAGCACATCGACCTCTACTACGCCCATCGCCGCGACCCCGCCACCCCCGTGGAGGAGACGGTCGGTGCCATGGCCCAGCTGGTGGAGGCCGGGCTGGTACGCCACATCGGACTGAGCGAGGTCAGCCCCGCGACGCTGCGCAAGGCCCATGCCGTCCACCCGGTCAGTGCGGTCCAGGTGGAGTACTCGCTGTTCACCCGCGGCGTGGTGGAGGGCGAACTGCTCGCCACCTGCCGGGAACTGGGCATCGCCGTCGTGGCCTACTCCCCGCTCGGGCGCGGCATGCTCACCGGTGCCCTCTCCTCCCGCGGCGACCTGGCGCCGCAGGACAACCGCCGGCGCTGGCCCCGGTTCGCCGACGAGAACATCCAGCGCAACCTGGCGCTCGTCCAGGCCGTACGGGACGTCGCCGAGCGGATCGGCTGTTCGCCCGCCCAGGCCGCACTGGCCTGGCTGCTCGCCCAGGGCGAGGACATCGTGCCCATCCCGGGTACCAAGCGCCGCCGCTACCTGGAGGAGAACGTCGCCGCCGTGGCACTGGCCCTGACCGAGGCCGACCGCGAACTGCTGCGTCGGGCCGTACCCGAAGAGGCCGTGGCGGGCGAGCGCTACCCGGAAACGGCCCTGGAGCGGCTGGGGCACTGAACGGGTTTCAGCGCAAGGGCCGACGGACATCCGTTCGACAGGGTGTGTCGGCGTGCAGCGTGGGGGGACCATGGCCGGGTGCGGGTTCAGGTTCAAGGCGGGAGCGGCCCTCGCCGCCGTCTTCGCGCTGCTCGCTCCGGCCGCGGCACGCGCCGACGCGTCGCCGGCACCGCCGCCGCTCACCGACGACCGCGGACGCACGCTCACCCTGCGCGGCTGGAACGTCGAGGACAAGACGCACCGCGGCGCCGACGCGCTCAGCGCCATCACCGAGCGGCACTTCCGCGACATGCACGACCAGGGGCTCGACTTCGCGCGCCTGCTGGTCTTCTGGGACGACCTGGAACCGCGACCCGGCCACTACAGCGCGCGCTACCTCCGCAAGATCGAGCGGATCCTGGACTGGGCCCACCGCTGGCGCATCCAGGTCGTCATCGACGCCCACCAGGACGTCTTCGGCCCCGCGTTCGGCCATCGCGGCATTCCCGAGTGGGCCACCCGCACCGACGGGCTGCCCTTCACCCCGCACCCGGAGGACTGGTTCGCGGAGTACTTCGAACCCGCCGTGCAGGCCGCCTTCGAGCACCTCTACGAGGACCGGGACCTCCGGCGAGCGCAGGCCCGCATGTGGCAGGTGCTCGCCCGGCGCCTGGCCCACCACCCCGCCGTGTTCGGGTACGACCTGATCAACGAGCCCATGGGGAGGCTCCGCGCGGGCGAGGACCTTCCGACGGCCGCCCACCGCATCGAGTCCGAGCAACTGACCCCGATGTACAACCGGATCGCGGAAGCCATCCGCACGGCCGACCGCCACAGCAGGCTGTTCGTCGAACCGACCCCGATCGTCGGCGAGGGCCTGCCCACGGGCCTCGGCCGGATCGACGACCCCAAGGTCGTCTACGCACCGCACTTCTACAACGCCACCATGGAAGCGGGCGGCGACTACGACCCCTCGGCACGCTGGATCGAGACCTACGAGAACACCGTCACCCGCTACCCGAGCGCCCAGCGGATACCGGTCGTCGTCGGCGAGTGGGGCCCCCGCAACAGCGCGCTGCCCAACATGGCGCGCTTCTACGGTGACGCCCTCGCCTCCCTCGACCGCTACAGCTCCGGTTGGGCGGGCTATGTCTGGTGCTACGGAGGCGGGTACTGCGCCGTCGGCGAGGACGGCCGCTTCCACGCCAACAAGGAGCAGACCGCGCGTCCCTACGCCCCTGCCGTCGCCGGCACGGTGCGCGAGCAGCGCTACGACCCCGCGGCGCGCACCTTCCGCCTCGTCTACGACTCCCCGGGGCGCCCCGGCGTCAGTGAGCTGTCCGCTCCGCCCACCTCCGCGGGATGGCGGGTGTCGGTACGCGGCCCGGCGGTGGCCTGGCCGCGCACCGTGCCGGCGGGGGAGCGCGGCACGGTCCGGGTGCGGACGCGCCCGGGCGCCTCCGGGCAGGTCACGGTGACGGTGACAGCCCGGGGCTGAGGCCGTCGCCCCAGACAGCGGTCCGCACGTGTCAGCGCCCTGTCGGCGCTGTCACCGCCCTGTCGGTGCCCCGTCGGTGTCGTCGGCCAGTCTCGGACGTACCGAAATCCGCAGACCGACGAGGAGCCCGCAGTGTCCACGAGCGGCGAAACGAAGCACCCCAAGGACATGAGCGTCCTGATCTCCGGCGCCAGCATCGGCGGCCCCACCCTTGCCTACTGGCTGAACCGGTACGGGTTCCACGTCACGGTGGTGGAGCGGGCCCCCGGTCTGCGGCCCGGCGGACAGGCGATCGACGTCCGGGGCCCGGCGCTGGAAGTGGCCGAGCGCATGGGGGTACTGGACGAGATACGCCGTCAGAGCACCGCCCTGCGCGGGATGTCGGTCGTCGATGACGACGGCAACGAACTGTCCAGGACCACCGAGCACACCGCCAGCGGTGGGCGGATAGACAGCCCCGACGTCGAGATCCTGCGCGACGACCTGGCGCGGATCCTGTTCGCCGCGGGCGGCGACGAGATCGAGTATCTCTTCGACGACTCCATCGCCACCCTTGAGCAGGACGACAACGAAGTCCGGGTCGTCTTCCGCAGCGGCACCGCACGCACCTTCGACCTGGTCGTCGGCGCCGACGGCGTGCACTCCCACACCCGGGGGCTCGTCTTCGGGGCGGAGGAGAACCACCTCCGCCACCTCGGCAGTTACCTGGGGGTGTGGTCGGCACCGAACCACCTCGGCCTGGACCGCTGGGAAGTGCTCTACCGCATGCGGGACGGTGATCAGTGGGGCGCCATGGTGATGAGCGTCCGGGACAACACGGAGGCACGCGTCTTCATCGGCATCGAGTCGGACCAGCCGCCCGCGCGGTTCCTCCCCCGCGATGTCATGGAGCAGAAGCGTCTGGTGGCCCGCGAGTACGCGGATGCCGGGTGGGAGATGCCGCAGCTGCTGAAGGAGATGTGGGACGCCCCCGACTTCCACCTCGACTCCGTGGCGCAGATCCACATGGACTCCTGGTCCCGCGGCCGGGTCGCCCTTCTCGGCGACGCGGGCTACTGCGCCTCACCCTCCTCCGGCCAGGGCACCACCATGGCCATGGCCGCCGCGTACGTCCTGGCGGGCGAGCTGCGGGACGCGGCCGGCGACCACCACGCCGCCTTCGCCGCGTACGAACGGGAGTTGCGCGACTTCGTGGCCGCGAACCAGGAGATCGCCCTGGTCGCCCGAGCCCACATACAGCAACAGCGCGCAGCGGACACGGACCTGATCGAGGTGCTTTCCCGGCACGAGGAGGGGGACTTCGCGAGGGTCTTCAAGAAGGTCCTCGCCTTCCGGCTCAAGGACTACTGAGCCGCGCGACGGCAACGCACGAGGGCCCCGGGGTGCGCGGAGGCGGGAGCGGGCCGACAGTGGGAGGTGAGCCCTGCGCCGGACGAGGAGGAGCTCACGTGACGACCGTACTGGCGGGACCGAATCGGGGGCGCGCCCCGGCCCGCTCCCGTGAGCCGTGGCACCCCACCTGACCAGGCCGAAGCCACCATGAGCGGGCAGTCGCACCCGGCAGCGCCGCAGTCCGCGGCGCCGCGCTCCATGTCCGAGGCGGCCTTCCGCGCCCTGTACGGCCGGCTGCGCGAGCAGGCCCGCAAGGGCCCGGATCAGCGGCGCGGCGCACTGGGCCGGCTCACGCCCGAGCATGTGGTGGCCGCTGCCGCGGAGGTCCGGTGCGGCCGCACCGTGTCGCTGGCCGCCCCCATCGAGACCAGACCGGGGCCCGACAACCCGCAGCCCGCGTCCCACCGGATGACCGTGCCGGCGTACGACGGGGAGGGCGAGCCCCGCGGGCTGTGGTTCGCCCTCGACCGGTTCGCCATGAACGTGCACGGGGACGCCGACAGCCACCTCGACGCGCTGTGCCACGTCGTCTTCGACGGCGAACTCCACGGCGGTGTCCCGGCGAGCAGCGTGACACCGGACGGTGCCCGCGCGCTCACGCTGGACCTGGTGCGCGACGGCATCGTCGGCCGCGGCGTCCTGCTGGACGTCCCGCGCCTGCGGGGCCTGCCCTGGCTCGAACCAGGCGACCATGTCACCACCCACGACCTGGCGGCGGCCGAGACCGCGCAGAAGGTCACGGTCGGGCCGGGCGATCTGCTCTTCGTGCGCGTCGGGCACCGCCGTCGGCGCCGGAGCCGCGGTGCGTGGGACGCGGCGCAGGCCCGGGCGGGTCTCCATCCGACGGCGATGCGCTTCGTCCTCATCATCGGCACCGGCGCCGGCGGCGGGACGCTCGCCCACCGGCTCGCCCCTTCCGGCAAGCGGGTGCTGATCCTCGAACGCGGCGACTACCTGCGACGCGAACGCGACAACTGGGACTCCACCGCCGTGTTCGTCAGGGGCAAGTACCGGGCCGAGGAGTTCTGGCTCGACAAGCACGGCAACGCATTCCCACCCGAGGTCAACTACTACGTCGGCGGCAACACCAAGTTCTACGGTGCGGCGCTGTTCCGGCTGCGCCCCGAGGACTTCGGCGCACTGCGCCACCATGACGGCGTCTCTCCGGCCTGGCCGATCCGTTACGACGACCTGGAGCCGTACTACACCCAGGCGGAACACCTCTACCTGGTGCACGGCAGGCACGGCGAGGACCCTTGGGAAGGGCCGTGCAGCGGACAGTACGCCTACCCGCCGGTCGAACACGAGCCGCGTATCCAGCAGTTGAGCGACGACCTGGAGAAGCGGGGACTGCACCCCTTCCACCTTCCCATCGGAGTCGACCTCACTCAGGACGAGAACGGGCGGGCCACCCACTCCAGCGTCTGCATCCGCTGCAACCGGGTCGACGGCTTCCCGTGCCTCGTCCGCGGCAAGTCCGACGCCCAGGTGATCTGCGTGGAACCGGCGCTGCGGTACCCCCGACGTCGAGATGATCACCAGGGCCCGGGTGACGAGACTGGAAACCGACCCCACTGGGCGCAGTGTCACGGCGGTCGTCACCCAACTCCCGGACGGGGAACAGGTCCGGTTCTCGGCGGACATCGTGGTCGTGGCCTGCGGGGCGGTCAACTCCGCGGCCCTGCTGCTGGCTTCGGCGAACGACCGGCACCCGCGCGGACTGGCCAACAGCTCGGACGTGGTCGGCCGGCACTACATGCGGCACAACAACCTCGCCCTCATGGCCGTTTCGCACCAGCCCAACGACACCCAGTTCCAAAAGACCCTCGCCCTGCACGACTGGTACCTGGGCGCGGACGACTGGGACTACCCCCTCGGAGGGATCCAGATGCTCGGCAAGTCGGACGCCGAGCAGATCCACGGCGAGGCGCCGCGCTGGGCCGGCGAGGCGGCACCGGACATGCCCTTCGAGGTCCTGGCCCATCACGCCGTCGACTTCTGGCTTTGCGGAGAGGACCTGCCACAGCCCGACAACCGGGTCACGCTGGACGGCGACGGCCGTATCCACCTCACGCTCGACGAGAACAACAACATCACCGCCCTCAAGCGCCTGCGGCACAAGTTCGAGCACCTGCTCGGCCACCTGGGCATGCACGAACACCGCCTGCTGTCCCACAGCATCTACCTGCACAAGGGCATGCCGATCGGTGCCACCGCACACCAGGCCGGCACGGTGAGGTTCGGCGACGACCCCGCGTCCTCGGCGCTGGACGTCAACTGCAAGGCGCACGACCTGGACAACCTGTACGTCGTCGACACGAGCTTCTTCCCGAGCATCGGCGCGGTCAATCCGTCCCTGACGGCCATGGCGAACGCGCTTCGGGTGGGCGACCACCTCATGGCCCGACTCGGCTGACCGACCTCACCGGCGTGCCGTCCGCCGCGCGTGCGGACTCACCGTCCCTTCGGACCTTCGTCGTTCCTCCGGACCCTCCTCGTCCCGCAGCCTCCGCCAGATCTGGGTGCGGTGCAGCACGTAGAGGGCGACGAACAGGACGGACGCCTGCAGTCCGACGGCCAGCAGCCAGAAGACGGCCCGGCTCTCCAACTCGTTCGTCAGATAGCTGAAGTTCATTCCGAAGAACCCGGTCAGGAACGTCAGCGGCAGGAAGATCGTCGACACGATGGCCAGCCGGTTGATCACGCCGTTCTGCTCGCCGGAGACGAGGGAGGCATGGGTGGCGAACGCCCGCCGGGCGGCGTCCTGCAGGGACTCGATCTCGGTGAGCACCAGCCTGGCGGCGTGCTGGAACTCCCGGGCGAGCCGTTGGCGCTCCTCGGGGAAGCTGCGACTCAACATCCTCCGGGTGAACAGCTCGTCCGTCACCTGGAGGTAGGGCAGGAGGGAGTGGTGCAGCAGGGCGGCGCGTCGTCGCAGTCTCGCCAGGCGGTAGATCTGCTCGGGGCGTCGTTGCTCGAACATCTCGTCCTCAAGGTCCTCCACGGCCAGGAGGGCCTGCACGGCGTCCCGGCGGAAGGTCTCCAGAGCGTCCTGCAGCAGCAGGAAGAGTACGGCCGCGGTGTCGGGCGGCCGTTCCTGCCCCAGCCGTGCGGTGAGGCCCGCCAATGCCCGGACCGGTCCTCGGTGAACGGTGATCAGCTGCCGTTCGGTCACCACGGCATGGACATGGGCGACCTGGTCGCCCTCGATCACGGGTACGACGAAACCGGCCCGGTCCCCGAGGAACTCCGCCCGCGCGGGTTCCCCCGCCCGACCGAACCAGGTCAGCCGCTCGGGCTCCAGGCCGAGCTGGTGGACGATCGGTTGTTCCTCGGGCGTCGGCTCGTCGGGGAGCTGGATGTCGACGAGCAGGAAGTCGGACTCGGCGAGACGTTGCCGCGCCTCGGACATGTCGGTGCGAGTGACCGTCCCTCCCGGCATCGACACCACGGATACGATCATCGCTCCTCACCGCCGTCGCAAGGCCTGCCAGGCCCACAGGTCCCACGGTGCGCACGCGCCGGCGGACCCCGCATGCGGAGCCACGCAAGCGCCGCGACGGGTGCCCCGGAAGAGTGAATGCCGCTTGCGCGGTGCGCGCCGCCCCTGCGCGGGCGTGGGGATCGAGCCGACCCGGGGGGAATACCGGCACGACGGTGAGGAAGGAGAGCGCCATGACTGCCATGACTGCACTGACTGCGCTGACTGCCACGAGCTCCCTGGTCGCCCTGGCTACGGAGCCGGTACCGGACGGCCCGGGCCCCGTGCCCAGGGCGCCCGATCCGCTGCCGCGTGACCCGGTTCCCGCCGGGCCCGATCCGGGGAAGCCGGGTCCCGGCCGGGAGGAGCCGCCCGGTGCCCGACCCGACGAGAACCCGTCCCCCGAGCCGCCGGACTGAGGCGAGCGAACCGGCCGACACCGGTTGCCGGCGCTCCGCCGTCATCGCAAGGTGGGAGGAATGGCGCATGTTCGCCAGGCGGACGCCGGCTTCTCGGAGATCGCGCCCATCCCGATCGGTGGCGACCGCGGAGCGCCGTTCCCGCACCGGGCGGAAGCCGAACCGCTGCCCGCGCCGCGCGAGCCGTGATCGCACCCGCACACCCCTCTCGGTGAGGAGACGAGCATGCCCGACGTCCACCCTGGGACAACGGCGGGGACCGGCCCCGCCCCGTCGGCGGCGGGGCCGCTCGACGCGGACGAGCTGCGAAGGCTGGACGCGCACTGGCGAGCGGCCAACTACCTGTCCGTCGGGCAGATCTATCTGATGGCCAATCCGCTGCTGACGGAGCCACTGCGCCCCAAGCACATCAAGCCGCGGCTGCTGGGCCACTGGGGCACCTCGCCGGGCCTGAACCTGGTGCACACCCACCTCAACCGTGTCATCAAGGCCCGCGAGCTGGACGCGCTGTGCGTATGGGGCCCGGGGCACGGCGGGCCCGCTGTGGTGGCCAATTCCTGGCTGGACGGCACGTACTCCGAGACGTACCCCGACATCGGCCGGGACGGAGCGGGTATGGCGCGGCTGTTCCGGCAGTTCTCGTTCCCCGGCGGGATCCCCAGCCATGTTGCACCGGAGACGCCCGGATCGATCCACGAGGGCGGTGAGCTGGGCTACTCGCTCGCGCACGCCTACGGTGCGGCCTTCGACAACCCACGGCTGCTGGTCGCCTGCGTGGTCGGGGACGGAGAGGCGGAGACCGGGCCGCTGGCCGCGTCCTGGCACGCCACGAAGTTCCTCGACCCGGTGCACGACGGTGCGGTGCTGCCCGTCCTGCACCTGAACGGCTACAAGATCGCCAACCCGACGGTGCTCGCCCGGCTGCCGCAGGACGAGCTGACCGCCCTGCTGCGCGGCTACGGCCATGAACCGCTGCACGTCGCCGGAGACGACCCCGCCGCGGTGCACCAAGAGCTCGCCGCCGCCATGGACCACGCGGTGGACCGGATCGTGGACATCCAGCGCCGGGCGCGTACGGACGGCGCGACGGAGCGCCCCCGCTGGCCCATGATCGTGCTGCGGACGCCCAAGGGCTGGACCGGGCCGCGCGAGGTCGACGGGCAGCCGGTCGAGGGCACCTGGCGCTCGCACCAGGTCCCACTGGCCGGCGTCCGCGACGACCCCGAACACCTGCGGCAGCTGGAGGACTGGCTGCGCTCGTACCGGCCGGAGGAGCTGTTCGACGCGGAGGGCCGGCCACGGCCCGACGTGCTCGCCTGCGTACCCGAAGGGACGCGGAGACTGGGTGCCTCTCCGCACGCCAACGGGGGCCTGCTGGTGTGTGACCTGCCGCTGCCGCCGCTGGAGCGGCATGCGGTGGAGGTCGACAAGCGCGGCAGTGTGCTGCACGAGCCGACCCGGGTGCTGGGCGGGCTGCTGGAGGCCGTCATGACGGCCACCGCCGAGCGCCGCGACTTCCGGGTCATGGGCCCCGACGAGACCGCGTCGAACCGGCTGGAGGCGCTCTACGACGCCACCGGCAAGGCCTGGCAGGCCGAGACGCTTCCCACCGACGAGCACCTCGCACGGGACGGCCGGGTCATGGAGGTGCTCTCCGAGCACCTGTGCCAGGGATGGCTGGAGGGCTACCTGCTGACCGGCCGGCACGGGCTCTTCTCCAGTTACGAGGCGTTCGCCCATATCGTCGACTCGATGGTCAACCAGCACATCAAATGGCTGCGGACCGCGCGCCGACTGCCCTGGCGGCGCCCCATCGCCTCGTTGAACTACCTGCTCACCTCGCACGTCTGGCGGCAGGACCACAACGGCTTCTCCCACCAGGACCCGGGCTTCGTCGACCACGTCCTCAACAAGAGCCCCGAGGTGGTCCGGGTCTACCTGCCACCGGACGCCAACACCCTGCTGTCGGTGGCCGATCACGTGCTGCGCAGCCGCGACTACGTCAATGTGGTCGTGGCCGGCAAGCAGCCGACCTTCGACTGGCTCACCCTCGACGAGGCCCGGGCGCACTGCGCACGCGGCGCCGGTGTGTGGGAGTGGGCCGGTACCGAGGGCGGCAGCCACGACCCGGACGTGGTGCTCGCCTGCGCCGGGGACGTCCCCACCCAGGAGACGCTGGCCGCCGCCGGTCTGCTGCGCCGGCACCTGCCGGAGCTGGCGGTACGTGTGGTCAACGTCGTCGACATGGCCCGGCTGCTGCCGGCCGGGGAACACCCGCACGGCATGCCGGACTTCGAGTACGACGCCCTGTTCACCCCCGACAAGCCCGTCATCTTCGCCTACCACGGCTACCCCTGGCTGATCCATCGGCTCTGCTACCGCCGCACGGGCCACCGCGACATGCACGTCCGCGGCTACAAGGAGGAGGGCACCACCACCACGCCCTTCGACATGGTCGTCCGCAACGATCTCGACCGGTACCGGCTGGTGATGGACGTGGTCGACCGGGTGCCGGGCCTCGGTGTCCGCGCCGTCGCACTGCGCCAGGAGATGGCGGACGTGCGCAACCGTCACCACGCCTGGATCCGCGAGCACGGCACCGATCTGCCGGAGGTCGCGGACTGGACCTGGACCGGCTGAGCCCGCGACGGAGGGCACGGGCGGCAGGAGGCGGTTTCCGCTCGCACGCGGCGCTGGTCAGCGCAGCTTGTCGAGCCGCTTCCGGGCCGTGCCCAGGGACCGCCCGCGACGCGGCACCTCGGACCACGGCTTCGACCGCGCCTGCTCCAGGACGCCCGCCGCATCCCTCAACGACCAGCGCCGCGCGGTGAGTCGGGGATCGTCGAGCTGCCGATGGCTGATCGGCGCGGCGACCGGGGCACCCGGCTTCGCCCGAAGTGACCAGGGGGCGACGGCCGTCTGCGCATAGCCGTTGCGCTGCACGTCGAGGTAGAGCCGCTCGCCGCGCGCCTTCTTGCGCACGGCCGTGGTGAGCCGGTCCGGGTGCCGCTGCGCCAGCACCTCCGCCGCGTCCCGGGCGAAGCCGCGCACCGTGTCGAAGTCGCCCCTGCCGTCCAGTGGAACGATGACGTGCAGTCCTCTCGACCCCGTGGTCATCAGCGCGGTCGGCAGTCCGAGTTCGTCGAGCAGCCCGACGACCGCCCGCGCTGCCTCGCGTACCGGCTCGAAGTCGGCGCCCGGCGGGTCGAGGTCGAACACCAGCCGGTCGGGGTGGTGGGGCCGCCCGGCGCGGGACAGCCAGCGGTGCAGGGTGAGGCAGGCCTGGTCGGCGAGGAAGAGCAGGGTGGCCTTGTCGTCGCAGACCGGGTGGGTGACGGTGCCGCCTTCCTTGGCGACCTCCGTCCGGCGGATCCAGTCGGGGTAGTGGTCGGGGGTGTCCTTCTGCATGAAGTGCGGGCCGTCCAGCCCCTCGGGAAGCCGTTCCAGCATCAGCGGCCGGCCGCGGAGCTGCGGGAGCATCGCCGCGGCCACCTGGCGGTAGTAGCCGACGACGTCGGCCTTGGTCAGGTCGTCGGCGGGGAACAGCACCTTGTCCGGCCGGTGGATGCGCACGGTCCGGCGGCCCGCGCGCACCGTGTCCCTGTCGCTGTCCGTGGTGTCCATGCGGGCGGGCGTACCCGCTGGGCGGCGCCGTACGCTCCGGCGTCCGGGTGGCGGGGTGTCCCTTTGCCCGGTTGGTTGAGTAACAAGCCCGCCAACGGGCACGCGACGCCTTCAGGAGCAAGGTGGCAGGAGCTCCTGCTCCTGACTCGACACACCCCTCGACCGCAGGAGTCCACGTGACGCGACGTCGCCCTCGGATCGTGATCGTCGGAGCCGGTTTCGCCGGCTACCACTGTGCCCGCACACTCTCCCGGCTGGCCAAGGGAGCCGCCGAGATCGTGCTGCTCAACCCCCTCGACTACTTTCTGTACGTCCCGTTGCTGCCCGAAGTGGCGGCCGGAATCCTCGAACCGCGCCGGGTCTCGGTGTCGCTGACCGGCACCTTGCCGGACGTCCGCCTGCTCCTCGGGCAGGCCCATGACGTCGACCTCGACGCCCGCCGGGTGGCCTACACCGACGCCGAGGACCGGGAAGGGACCCTGTCGTACGACCGGCTGGTGCTGACCGTCGGCAGCGTCAACAAGCTGCTGCCCGTCCCCGGTGTCGCCGAGCACGCCCACGGCTTCCGGGGGATGCCCGAGGCGCTGTACCTGCGCGACCACATGACCCGCCAGATCGAGCTGGCCGGGGCGTCCGACGACGAGGAAGAGCGGGCGGCCAGGTCCACCTTCGTGGTGGTCGGCGCCGGGTACACCGGCACCGAAGTCGCCGCCCACGGCGTGCTGTACACCGAGGCGCTGGCCCGTCAGAACGCCCGGTTGCGGGAGGGGCCCCGGCCCCGTTGGCTGCTGCTGGACGTCGCCGACCGGCTGCTGCCGGGACTCGACGAGCGGCTGTCCCGCACCGCCGACCGGGTCCTGCGCGCCCGCGGGGTGGACGTCCGTACCGGCACCTCCGTCAAGGAGGCGACGGCGGACGGGGTGCTGCTCGACGACGGCGGGTTCATCGCCAGCCGCTCGCTGATCTGGTGCGTGGGCGTACGCCCCGACCCGCTGGTCGCCTCCCTGGGACTGCCCACGGACAAGGGGCGGCTGTGCGTGGACGAGTACCTGAACGTCCCGGGGCGACCCGAGGTGTTCGCCTGCGGCGACGCCGCGGCCGTACCGGATCTGACCCGTCCGGGCGAGGTGACGCCGATGACCGCCCAGCACGCCCAGCGGCAGGGCAGGGTCGCGGCCCGCAACGTCGCGGCCTCCTGCGGCAGGGGCGCCCCGCGCGCCTACGAACACCACGACCTGGGCTTCATGGTCGATCTCGGCGGGATCCAGGCCGCCGCCAACCCCCTGCACCTGCCGATCTCCGGCCCGGTGGCCAGTGTCGTGACGCGCGGTTACCACCTCCTGGCGATGCCCGGCAACCGCGTCCGGGTGGCCGCCGACTGGCTCCTGGACGCCGTGCTGCCCCGCCAGGGCGTCGGCCTCGGCCTGGTCGCCCCCTGGTCGGTGCCGCTGGACACCGAGTCGCCCGAGGTGGCCCGGCTGCCACGCGGCACGACGGGGAGCGCGTAGCCAAGGACCGCACAGCCAGGACCACACAACCAAGGACCGCACAGCAAGGACGTACGGCAAGGCGTACGGCATGACGCACGGCAAGGGCCGATCTGCCCGGCGCGCGTGGCTCTCGCCTCGTCGGGCAGCCGACCTGGAAGGAGACTGTGACCGTGACTGCGACTGTGGCTGCATCGAATCCGCACCTGTCCGAACAGCTGGCCGCTCCACCGGGGGCGGGTGAACTACTCCTCGTCGGCGGGGGTGTCGCCCTGGTCGCCGTGCTGCTTGCCGCCTTCGTCTGGGGACGGCGCCGCAAGGCCGACGAGCCCGGTCCGCCCCGTCCCGAGGAGCAGCCGAGGCTGCCGGAGGGCGGCCCGGTCGGCGACGTCGTCGAGAGCCGGGAGCCCGACGCGTTCCCCCGAACGGAGCAACGGCTCACCCCGCACGAGCTGAAGGACAACGGCGGTGCCCATGACTCTTCGTCACCCCGCTAGCCGAGGCGGCGAGCGGCGGGGCCGCTTCGCCGAGCTGGCCGAGAAGGCTTCGCTGTTCACCAGCTCCCCCGCCTTCTTCGTCGTCTGCCTGGCGCTGGTCGCCCTCTATGTGGCCGTCCACCTCGCGCATCTCTCCGTGGAGTGGCAGCTGCTGGCGGGCGATGCCATGACGGCGGTCACCCTCCTTCTCCTCGCGCTGCTGAAGAACTCCGAGCTGCGCGCCGAACACGTCATCCAGCGCAAGCTGGACGCCCTGGCCACAGCCCTGCTGGAGGAGCACGAGAAGAAGGACGGGCAAGCCGCCGAGGACCTCAAGAAGGTCATCCGTCTGGAGGACGAGACATGACACGGCACCGGATCGCCCGTGTTTGGCGGACCTGGCGTCGGCCGCCCGACCTCTCCGTTCCGATGGGGGCCGTGGACGTGGAGAGCGCCAACCGCCGCTTCCTGATGTACGGCGTGCTGCCGCTCACTGCCCTGGCGTTCCTGGGAACGCTCCACGCCGACCAGGTCCGCCGCCTCCTGCGCGGTGCCCGGGACGCCGACGACTGGAAGCTGCTGCCCAAATCGTCGCCGCTGCCCGCCCGGTACTTGGCCGGGTTCGGGATCGGTGTGGGCCTGTGTGTGGCACTGCCGTACGCCGAGGAGATGTTCCGGTGCCTCAAGGCGGCCCGTCGCCATGCATGACGTCGGGGGCCCGGGCGCCGTGCGGGCGCGCCAGGCTGCCGGGCAGAGCGGTGCTCGGCGGGCCGGTGTGCGGGGCGGGGCGCGGATCGGGGGCCGGGCCGGGCGTGGGACCTGGTGTCGGGGGCGCCGGGTTGGGCGGCACGGGATCCGGTTCGGGGCGTGGAGGGGGCGGCGGTACCGGGTCGGGGCCGGGTGCGGGGACCGGTCCGGGTGCGGGGCCCGGCTGCGGACCCAGCGGGCCGGGTTCCGGACCCGGTGTGGGCGGGACCGGATCCGGACGGGCGGGGCCGGCCGGCCCCGGGGGTTGCGGCACTGTCATGTCGTCCTCCGACCGACGTGAAGAGCGTTCCCTCCACCGTACGACGGACGGCGCCGGGGTGGCGGCACGGTCCGCACCGTCGCATTTCGAGGAGGGCGGCCATGAGAGCGGGCAGTGCGCAACGGGCCCTGGTCCGGGCCCTGTTGGGCCGATATGGCGAGACCTATGCCGAAGAGTGCGGCATCAAGCTGCGGAACACCCCGCAGCCGCTCTACCAGCTCCTGGTGCTGGCCGATCTGCTCAGTACGCGGATTCGCGCCTCGGTGGCCGTCGCGTCGGCGAGGGCCCTGTTCGACGGCGGGATGAGCACCCCGCGCCGTATGCACGACGCCACCTGGCAGCAGCGCGTGGACGCGCTCGGCGAGGGCGGCTACCGGCGCTACGACGAGAGCACCGCCACCCGGCTGGGGGAGGGCGCCGAGCTGCTGCTGGGCGAATGCCGCGGCGATCTGAGAAGGCTGCGGGAGGCGGCCGGCGGCGATGCCGGTGAGCTGCGCCGGGCGCTTCAGAAACTGCCGGGCATCGGGCCCACGGGATCCGCCATCTTCCTGCGCGAGGTGCAAGGGGTCTGGACGGAGTTCGCTCCGTTTCTCGATCCGAAGGCCGTACAGGGCGCGGAGCGGCTGGGGCTACCGGGCGACCGTACGAAGCTCGCGCGGCTGGTCACGACGGACGAGGCGGCCGCGTTCGCCTCGGCGCTGGTGCGCGCGGCGCTGGACCGGGAGGTCGCCGAGGAGGTGCGGGCGGCCGTGGGAGCCGGGTAAGCCGCCCGCTTCAGGGTAGGCGGGTTGCAACGGAAGCAACGGGCACACCAGTTACGGAGGCTGACACGATGGGTATCGGCGGGTGCATCGGTCTGCTCGCGGTGGGGGCCATCCTCACCTTCGCGGTGGACTGGCACATGGCCGGAGTCAACCTCGACCTTGTGGGCGTCATTCTGATGGCCGTCGGCGTCATCGGCCTGGCGGCGTACGTGAGCATCCTCAAGCGGCGGCGTACCCAGCCGCCCTCCCCTGGCGCACCAGTGGTCGACGTCGAGGACAACCGCTACTACAAGTAGCCGCGCGAACGCCGGCCGATGACCGTCGTCGGACCGGTGACCGCGTCCCGGGCAGCCCGGCTGCCCAGTTGCCCGCCGAGGACGGGAAGGGTGACGGCACGGTCCGGAAGCGCGATACCACAACCCTCGGAAACTCAAACGGCTCCGGGAAAGGCCCTGGTCGGGCCCTTCCCGGAGCCGTTCACTCATATGGCCTAACGCCCCGGATCCCCACCTTCGGACCGTTCGAGATGCGCAGGTCGCGACACGCATCACTCTGGAAGGGAGGCGCCGATCGGCAGCACCGCCGGGAGAAGGTACGCATCCATGAACGATGGAACCAAGATCATGCTCGCCGCAGCACTGGCCGGTGGGTACGTGCTGGGCCGAACGAAGAAGGGCCGGTTCGCTCTCACAGCTGCCTCCTATCTCGCCGGGCGGCAGTTCGGGCTGCAACCGCGCCAGCTGCTGGCCGAGGGCGTACGGCGGCTGGGCGAGGTCCCCCAGGTCGCGGAGCTGGGGGAGCAGCTGCGCGGCGAGGTCATGGACGCCGGCCGGCAGGCCCTGGCGACCGCCGCCAATCGCCGTCTGACCGAACTCGCCGATTCGCTGCACGACCGCACCCGCCTCCTCGAAGGCGCTGGGGCCCCCGAGGAGGAAGAAGAGGGGGAAGAGGCGGAAGAGGAGGAGGGGGAGTACGAGGAGGAAGGCGGGCCTGAGGAGGAGTACGAGGAGGGCGAGGAGGAGGAAGAGGAGGAAGAGGAGCCCGAGGGGGAGGAAGAGGAGCCGGAGGAGGAAGAGCCCGAGGAAGAAGAGCCGGAGGCAGAGGAGCCCGAGGAAGAGGAGCCCGAGGAACGGCCGCGGCGCCGCGGCCGCCGGCGCACGGAGCGGGCGGAGCCGGCGAAGGCGGCCCGACGGCGGCCGTCGGCCGAAACCGCCGCGCGGAAGAAGGCTCCCGCAAAGAAGAAACCGGCCAAGAAGGCCGCACCCGAGAAGGCCGCGGCGAAGAAACGCCCGGCCAAGAAGACCGCCGCGAAGAAGACCGCCGCGAAGAAGGCGCCGGCCAAGAAGGCTCCCGCGAAGAAGGCCGCCGCGAAGAAGGCTCCGGCCAAGAAATCCGCGGCGAAGAAGGCTCCCGCGAAGAAGAGCACGAAGCGGACCGCGAAGAAGACCACCAAGTCGACCGCGAAGAAATCCACCGGACGAGCCGCGAAGAAGACGACTCAGCGGCCGGCCAAGAAGACCACCCAGAAGTCCGCCAGGAAATCCGCCAAGAAGACCACCAAGAAGACGACGTCGCGCGCTACGGGCCGGAGGTGACCGGGCATGGCCAAGACCGAACAGGGCAACGTGGACTCGGGGGTCGAGCGACTCCGCGAGGAGCTCGGTGACTTCCTCACGGCGTGGGCCGGGAATCTGGCCGAACGGGCCGGCGACAAGCTGGGTGATGTGACGGAGCAGCTCACCGACGTCGCCAAGAACGGCGGGTCACTGTCCTCCGTCGGAGCCGGCCTGCTCAAGGGGGATTCCCCCCTCAAGGCCGTGCTGACCGGAAAGGCGAAGGACGTCAAGGACAAGGTGCTGGAGAAGGCGAAGGATGTCCTGGGCGGTGGGAAGGGCAGCGGCTCGGGGAGTCAGAAGGTCACCAATATCGTCGAAGTGCTCGATGTCGGTGTGTCGTTGCGCACCGCCTACGACTACTGGACCCAGTACGAGAAGTTCAGCAGCTTCACCAAGGGCGTCCGCAGCGTGTCGGTGAACGACGAGACGGCCAGTGACTGGAAGGTGAAGGTCGGCCCGTCGACGCGGAGCTGGAAGGCGACCGTCCAGGAGCAGATACCGGATGACCGCATCGTCTGGACGTCCGAGGGCAGCAAGGGGTCGACCCGTGGTGCGGTCAGCTTCCACGAACTGGCGCCCAATCTGACCCGCATCGTGCTGGTCGTCGAGTACTACCCGTCGGGGTTCTTCGAGAAGACCGGAAATCTGTGGCGCGCCCAGGGCCGGCGGCTGCGGCTGGACTTCAAGCACTTCCAGCGTTTTGTGACGTTCGCGGACGAGGCGCCGGAGGGCTGGCGCGGTGAGGTGCGCGACGGCGAGGTCGTACGGACCCACGAAGAGGCCATGGAGGAGGAAGAGGGGGAGGCGGACGAGGACGAGGAGGGCTACGAGGACGAGGAGGGCTACGAGGACGGCGAGGAGGACGAGGAGGACGAGGAGGAGGAAGACGGCGGGAACGGCGAGCAGGAGGAGGCCGACGAAGAGGAAGAGGACGAGGAAGAGGAGTGAAGCGCCGCTCCCCGCTTGAGGGTCCGCTTCCCGCCCGGGGGCCCGCTCCCGCCTGCCCGACGGTCAGTGTTTGAACGGGTGCTTACCCCTCTCCACGGCCTGCTTCATCTTCCCCTTGATCTGCTCGGCCTTTCCCTTCTGTTCCACTTGGGTGTCTCCGCGCACCTTTCCGATGACTTCCTTGACCTTCCCTCCGGCCATTTCGCCGAGGTGCTTGGATTTCTTTCCGATACCCATGTCGTGCTCCCGTTGAGTCCTTCTTCGTTCGGTGGTCATTGACGTGTCGTGGTCATAGGTGGTCATTCGGACGGTGGCAGCAAGGTGCCGAGCGGACCGAGGTCCAGGTTGAGGTCCTGCATGGTCAGGTCGTACCGCGCGCAGAGCTCCACCATCCGGCTGTGCAGGATCATCAGCGTCGCCCCCAGCCGTTCCTCCTGCTCTTCGGTGAGGTCGCCGGCGTCGACGCGTTGGAGGGCCTGGCGCTCCATGAGCTGCCGCAGCAGTTCGACGAGGGTGAGGACGAGCTTGACCAGGTCCCGTTCCACGGTGTCGGGGTCGGTGCTGACCCGGTGTGCGGGCCGGTGCCGCGCCGCGCCGGGCGGGGGCAGGGTGTCCTGGGGCGCCGCGGGCAGCAGTCGGAAGGCGCGGGTCGCCGCCTCGGCGACGTCGTCGAAGCGGGTGCCGTGCGGGCGGTCGCCCCCGTCACTCGTCATGGCCGCCTCGCAGGGCCGCGCCGGCGGGTGCGAGGGCGGCGGACCAGGGGCCGGGGTTCTCCTCACTGATGGCGACGATGAGCGCGCGCAGCGAGATGCGTACGAGGTCGATGTCGGCTATCGACAGGACGATGTCCCCGGTGAGCACCACACCGCCGCTGAGCAGCCGGTCCAGCAGGTCGATCAGCGCGATCTGCCGGTCCGGCAGCGGCTCGTCCGCGGTCGTCCCGGGCGTGGCCGGCGGACCGCCCGCGGCCCTCACGGCGCGGCTCTCTTCAACGGTCCGGCTTCGGCGGGGGCGGCGAAGGAGTACGGGGCCCAGGGGCCGGTGACCTCGACGCGTACGCCGGGCAGCCCCTCGGCGACCCGCAGCACGTCGGCGCGGAATCCCTCCGCGTGCCGCTGTGGGACGAGGTAGGCGTCGTTGACGACGTTCTCGCCGGGGCCGCGGGCCAGTTCGCCCTGCTGCGGCCGGTGCTGGACCCGGTCGACCGCGTAGGCACGCGCGGCGTCCTCCACCCGCCGGGCGACCTGCTCGGCTTCACGGTAGGCGTCGTCGCGGGCGTGCCGCTGTGCTCTGCGGTGGCTGAGGTAGGCCCGGCCGGGGCTCAGTCCGGTGTCCGGCGGAGTCTCGTCCGGCTGTCCGGCCGCCGCCTCGACGTAGATCTTGACCCCCCACTCCACATGCGCGTCCAGCGCGGAGAGCCGGTCGGTGAACGCCTGCCGGCGGTCCTCGAGCATCAGCCGCACCCGTTCGTCGTCGAGGTAGACGGTGGCCAGCCGGAGCGGCAGGACGGTGGTGCGGGCGGCCAGCGCCTCGATGACCCTGTGGTGGGCGCGGGCGACCGACTCCAGCCACTCCAGGTCCTCCAGGTGGGCCCGCAGCGCGTCCTCCTCGAAGTCCTGCGCGGGCACCGGGCTCACCGCGACGACCACGTCGGCGTCCTGCCCCGTGCGCACCAGTCGCACCGGCGCGTCGGCCACTCCCGGGAGTCCGGCGAGCGCGTCCTCCAACGAGCCTTCGGCGTCCCGCGCCACGGCGTACGCATAACTGACGGTGCCGGTCACGACTCGTCCCGCTTCTTCTCGCGGGTGCCGGAGCCGGCCCGCTTGCCACCGGTGCTCCGCGACGGTTTCGAGGTACGCGAGGTCCGCCGCTCCTCGGCCGGCGGCAGTTCGGCGTCCTCGCGCAGCTCCGCGATCTCGGCGCGCAGCCGCTTGTTCTCCTCGGCGAGTGAGCGGTAGCCGTCGGAGGCCCGGGACGAGAGGGCAGGATCGTGCTCCCACCAGTCGATGCCCATCTCCTTGGCCTTGTCGACGGAGGCGACCAGCAGCCGCAGTTTGATGGTGAGCAGCTCGATGTCCAGCAGGTTGATCTGGATGTCGCCGGCGATGACGATGCCCTTGTCCAGGACCCGCTCCAGGATGTCGGCGAGGTTGGCCGAGGAGCCCTGGCCGTACGGGGTCGCCCTGGACGGGTAGTCGCCCAGCCGCCTGGCGACGGGTTCACTCACGGCCGCTCCCCTCGATGCCCGGGTCGGACGCGGTTCCCTGGAGGTGGGCCCGGATCTCGTCCAACCGGTCCAGCAGTTCGTCCTCGCGCCGGTCGAAGGTCTCCTCGTCGATCTCGCCGGCCAGGAGCCGGCGCTCCAGCTCGGCCAGTTCCCGCTCGACGGGCCCGGGGTCGTACGCCTCGCGCTCCGCGGCCTCGACCACCCGTTCCATGACCCAGGCCACCCCCCGCACCGGTGCCAGCGGAAGGGTGGCGAGGTGTGTCAACAGGCCCATGGGGACTCCCTAGACGAAGCTGTAGGCGGGCAGCGGGCCGCGCAGCCGCAGTTCGAAGTCGGCGCCCAGGTCGTCGGCGAGCTCCTTCTCGGCAGTGCGGAAGCGGTCCGCGTGGTCCTCGTCCACCAGGAACGACACGTTCAGGAAGTCGTCGCCGGTGGGCTCGGACAGGCGCTCCTCGCGGGCGAGGCCGCGCAGCGCCTCGACGATAGAGGTGGCGAGCCGGTCCTGGCGGGCCTGTACTTCCTGGGCGACCAACTCACCGAGGGCGAGCGAGGCGTCGGGCCCGGCGAGGCCGCTGATGATCTGCTCGTTGAGGTCGCGTGCCTGCTCGGATTCCCGGAGGATCTGGCGCAACAGGGCATCCTCGTCCTGGGCGGCCTTCAGGTGGTATTCGGCACAGCGCTCAAGGGCCTGGAGCCGTTCGGTGAACCGCTCGGCCCGCTCCTCCAGCACCGCGCGTACCGCGTCGTCGTCCGTGGTGGTGAAGCCGAACTGCAGGGGCAGGACCGTACCGTCGGACATCAGCCGTTCCTGGACGGCCTGGTGGGCGGCGAGGTCGCGTCGTTTGGCCCG
The DNA here is from genome assembly GCF_042749045.1 of Streptomyces sp. NPDC059008. Lineage (NCBI taxonomy): Bacteria > Bacillati > Actinomycetota > Actinomycetes > Kitasatosporales > Streptomycetaceae > Streptomyces > Streptomyces sp. NPDC059008. The sequence goes on from NZ_JBHYJC010000003.1 coordinate 305,911, forward strand.
GAGCTCTTCGGGGGCGTCGCTGACGACGGCGGACAGCTTGCCGGCCGCCACGGTGCGCAGCGCGGTGGGTGGATCGCCCACGCCGTCCACGCCGTCGAGGCGTTGTGGATGCGTGGTCGCGACGATGGAGTAGACATAGACGGGCATCGCTCATTCCTTCCGGTGCCGCACGGATCGACGGGCCGGCCGCTCCCGCTTCCCGGCGGGCTCCTTCTGCCGCTCCTCGGCTTCCTCGTGCTCTTCGTCGTCCTCGTCGTCCTCGTCGCCCCCGCTCCTGCCCTTGAGGGCGTCGGTCACCGCTTCCGCGGCTCCGCTGAGAGCCCCCTTGGCCTTGCCGTGGGAGCCGCCCTCGGTCACTTCGCCGACGATGTCCGTCAGCTCGCTGGGCTTCTTGTTCCCGGCCTCCAGGTCGAGGCGGTTGCAGGCTTCGGCGAAGCGCAGATAGGTGTCCACGCTCGCCACGACGATGCGGGCGTCGATCTTCACAAGCTCGATGCCCACCAGTGACACCCGTGCGAAGACGTCGATGACCAGCCCGCGGTCCAGAATCAGGTCGAGCACGTCGTAGAGGTTGCCGGAGCCGCCTTGGCCGCCCCTGGCGATGGTTCCTTCTCCCTGCGGCACCAGAGTCACGGTGCCTCCCTTCACCGGCTCACCCCGCTCGTGGAGCGGCCGTGTTCCTCGTCCGGCGAACGGGGCGGCGGAGCGGCACCCGGAGCCACCTCATCTGCGGGGGTCGATCTGCCCTCGGGTGTAGCGGCGGGTGCGCTCGTACGCCATCAGTTCGCCCTCCTCGTCCAAGGTCACCCGGTAGCTCGCCATCACGCTGGTGGTCCCGGGGACGCGTTCCAGTTCCAGGACTTCCACGTCCGCCTGCCACCCGTCCGCCGTCGGTTTCACCGCGGAGACGGATTCGGGTGCCTTGCCCAGCAGCTCCTGCAGTTGCTGGGCCGCACGCCGAAGGGCCTGCGATGCCGAAACGCGGCGGGCCGCGCGCTTCGTTCCGTCCTCGCCCGTCCGGCTGTCGCCCTGTGTTCCGCTGCTCTTCCCGGCGGTCTTCCGAGCGGTCTTGTCGCCGGTCCTCCGGCCGGACGGGCGCCGAGCCGGCGCCGTCCCGCCCTCTTCACCTGCGGCCATGTTCCTGCTCCGATGTCGGAGGCGGCATGCTGCCCGCGCCAGATCAAAAGACGCCATTACATGGTATATGGTGCATTTGCTTGAATGCTTGACAATCTCCCGAGGGGCCTTGCGTGCGCCCCACGGGAGCATTGCGGTCCGTGATGCTCCGTGACGCCCCGCGTCGCCGCGTGATGGCTCCCTCACGACCCCACGGGATCACGCCGGGCGACGGCCGGTAGCCGCGCGTACGCCCGCAGCAGGCCCCGGCCGCCACGTGAGCCGCACACCCCGACGGAGTAACCCGCGGCGCGGTGACGGGGCGCTCCCGGCCCCGCATGTGAGCCTGTGGCCGGGATCCGGTCGGCGGGAGGTGCGTACGCGGTGACCCGGCAGCTGGCGGCGAGCGCCGAACTCATCGGCTGGTGGGCGGCGTTGACGCTGCTGTGGATCGTGCTGATCGGCCCGGTCGACGCGCTGGAGTGGATCGTGGGCGCCGCGGCCGGGCTGATCGCCGCCGGTGCGGCACGCGGGGCGCGGCGCGCGGCCGGCGGCCGGTGAACGGCTGGACCGCCGCGGGGACGGCGCTGCTGCTCTTCGGCGTCACCCCGGCCGCGTACGGCGCGGCCTCCGGGCCGCTCGGGCGGCGGGTGCCCGCGCAGAACCTGGCGACCACGCTCCTCGCACTGGTCTTCCTGCTGCTGGCCCAGGGCTTCGGCCGCACCGCCTACGTCGACACCGCGCTGGTGCTCTGCGTGCTGGGGCCGGCCGGCACCCTGCTCTTCGTGCGGCTGCTCGCCGACCGGTTGGCCGCCGGTCCGCCGCGGCCGCGCTCGCTGCTCGCGACGACCAGGCTGAACTACTGCGCGGTGGCGGCGGTGGTGGTGCCGTTGGGCATCGCCGCCGGCCCCGGCCGAGCGCTGCTGAAACTGCTGGTGATCGGCGCGCTGTTGGTGCTGGGCAGCGCGGTGGCGAGGCGCGCGCTGACCGCCGTCGCCGCGGACGACGGGCGGCCCGCGCCCGCCGAGGGGGCGGGCGGCTGATGGCTGACGACCTGCCCGTGCTGCTCGGGCTGCTGCTGGTGGCCGCGGCCGGGACCGGCACCGTGCTGGTCCGCGACCCGGTACGCCAGTCCTTCCTGCTGTCGCTGCTCGGGCTGGCGCTGGCCACCCTCTTCCTGCTGCTGCAGGCCCCCGATGTCGCGCTCTCCCAGCTGGCGGTCGGCTCGGTGCTGACGCCGCTGATGGTGCTGCTGACCGTACGGAAGGTACGGCGCAGGGCGCGCAGCGAGCGCCGGGAGGAGCGGGCATGAGCATGCGGTCGCGGCTGTGGGTCATGGCCCTCGGCGGGCTGGGCACGGCCGTGCTGTTCGCCGTCGCCTGCTGGGGTCTGCCCCCGTTCGGCGGGCGGTGGCATCCGTACGGCGACCGGGCGGTGCGGGCGGCGCTCGCCCGGCACACCGCCAACACCGTCTCCTCGGTCAACTTCGACCAGCGGGCCCTCGACACCCTCGGTGAGGAGTCCATCCTCTTCGGCGCGGTCCTGGGCACCGTGGTCCTGCTCCGCCAGACCCGCGACGAACACCGCCTGCCGCCCGAGCCGGCCGGGGTCGCCCCATCGGTGCGCCGCTACGCCCTGCTCGCGCTGCCGGTCACCCTCCTCATCGGCCTGTACGTCATCGCACACGGCCAGCTCAGCCCGGGCGGCGGCTTCCAGGGCGGGGTGGTGGCGGCGACCGCGCTGCATCTGCTCTACATCGCGGTGGACTACCGGGCGTTGGAGCAGATCAGGCCGGTGGGCCGGTACGAGGTGGCGGACGCGGCGGGCGAGGCCGCCTATGTCCTCGTGGGCGCCGCCGGGCTGCTGGTGGGGGCGGCCTTCCTCGCCAACTTCCTGCCGCTCGGCACCTTCAACACGCTCGCCTCGGGCGGCACCGTCCCGCTGCTCAACGCCGCCATCGGCGTGGAGGTCGCGGCCGGGGTCGTCGTCCTGCTGGCCCGCTTCCTGGACCAGGCGGTGGAGATCGAGAACGAGCAGGGCGACGACCGGGCGGAGGCCGGGAGATGAGCGTGCTGCCGTACCTGATCGCGGGGTGGCTGTTCCTGATCGGTTGTTACGGGCTGGTGACCAGCCGCAATCTCCTGCACGCGGTGGGTTGTCTCGCCGTCTGCCAGTCCTCGACGTATGTGCTGCTGCTCGCCGTCGGCTACCGGCGCGGTGGCACCGCCCCGGTCTTCTCCGACCTCACCCCGGGCTCCCGCCCGGTCGTCGACCCCGTCGTCCAGGCCCTCACCCTCACCGACATCGTCATCGGGGCGACCGTCACCGCACTGCTGCTCGCCCTGGTCATCCAGGTCGCCAAGCGGCACCGGACGGTCGACCCCGACGAGCTCTCGGAGCTGCGGGGGTGACCGTCGCCGAGGCCCTGCCGCTGATCGTCGCCACCCCGCTGTTCGGCGCGGCGGTGCTGGTCGGGGCCGGGCGGCGACTGCCGCGGTACCTCGCCGAGGCCCTGGGGTGCCTCTTCGCGGCGGGCACCGCGGCGCTGGCCCTGTACGCCTCGGCCGCCACCCCCTCGTCCACCGCGCGGCCCGTGGAATGGGTGGGCGGCTGGCGGCCGCACGGCGGGGTGAGCGTGGGCATCGTGCTGGTCGGCGACCGGATCGGACTCGGGCTCGCCACACTGGTCTCGCTGCTGGTGCTGGCCGCCCTGGCCTACGCCTGGCGGTACTTCGACGAACCGCCGCGCCGCCATGCCGGTTCCTTCCCCGGGCTGGTGCTGCTCTTCCAGGCGGGCATGTGCGGTTTCGTGCTCACCGGTGACCTCTTCAACGCCTTCGTCTTCTTCGAGCTGATGGGCGTCGTCGCCTACGCGCTGACCGGTTACCGCGTCGAGGAGGCCCGCGCCGTCCAGGGCGCCCTGGTGTTCGGCGTGGTCAACTCCCTCGGCGGATACGCCACGTTGCTGGGCATCGGACTGCTCTACGCCCACACCGGCGAACTCGGCCTGGCCCAGATCGGTGGTGCGCTGGACGCCCACCCCGGTGGCGGCCCGGACGCGCCGACGGCCGCCGCGTTCGTGCTCGTCGTCACCGGGCTGCTGGTCAAGGCCGCCGCGGTGCCGTTCCACTTCTGGCTGGCCGACGCCCATGCGGTCGCGCCCACACCGGTGTGCATGCTGCTGTCGGGGGTGATGGTCGAGCTGGGTCTCTACGGTACGGCCCGGGTCTACTGGACGGTGTTCGCCGGTCCCGGAGGCCTTCCGGCGCCCGACGCGCACCGGGCACTGCTGACCCTCGGGGTGCTGACGGCCGCGACGGGAGCGGTGCTGTGCTGGCAGCAGCGTCATCTCAAGCGCCTGCTCGCCTACTCCACGGTGGCGCACACGGGGCTGTTCCTCGTCGGCCTGGCGATGCTGTCCCCGGAGGGAGTCGGCGGCGTAGCCCTCTACGTCCTCGCCCATGCCGGCGTGAAGGCCGCGCTCTTCGCCTGCGTGGGGATCCTGCTGGACCGGTTCGGCAGCGTCGACGAGCACCAGCTGCACGGCGCGGGCCGCGAACTGCCGTGGGTGGCGGGGATGTTCGCGACGGGCGGCCTGGCGCTGGCCGGGCTGCCGCCGTTCGGCACCGGCCTCGGCAAAGCGGTCGTGGAGGAAGCGGCCGGTAGCTGGGCGACCGCGCTGTTCGTCCTGGTGTCGGCGGTGACCGGCGGCGCCGTGCTACGGGCCGGAGCCCGGGTGTTCCTCGGCCTGGGCACCCGTCCGCCCGATGCCCCGGAGGAGACGACCGGGAAGGCGGAGGAGCCGGAGACCCGGGGCGGGCGGCTGTCGCGGGTCCCGGACAGCATGCTCGTGGTACCCGCATTACTGCTCGCCGGCGCGCTCGCGGTCGGCCTGGTGCCCGGCCTGTGGACCGGCGTGGGCCAGGCTGCCGACGCCTTCACCGACCACGGCGGCTACCTCGCGGCCGTGCTGTACGACCGGCCGGAGGAGCCCGCGCCCACTCCCGCACCGCACTGGACGACGCCCGGTGTGCTGTGGGACCTCCTGGCCACCGCGCTGGCCGTGAGCCTCGCGTGGCTGGCCGTACGGCGACCGACGGGTGAACCGGCTCGCTGGTCGACCGCGCTGCGGCGGCTGCACTCGGGGCATGTGGGCGACTACGTGGCGTGGTTCCTCGCGGGCATCACCCTGCTGGGGTTGCTCGTCGTCTGACGGACCCGCCCCGCGGTCACGGTCTTCGTGGCGCTCGGCGCCAATCTGGTCATCGCCGTGCGCGACGGGAGGGGGCCACACGCCGAGCCGCACATCTCCGAACCAGGCGTCGATTCGCCAGCGGTTGCCCTTACCAAAGGCCGGGACGAACCTGAAAGAAGACGCATACGAGATCGGAGAGCACTGTGATCGTTCTCGGAGTCATCTTGTTGATCATCGGCTTCCTGACCGGCATCGCCATCCTGTGGACGATCGGGATCGTGCTGCTCGTCATTGGCGCGGTGTTGTGGATTCTCGGCTCGATAGGGCACGCGGTCGGCGGGCGACGACATTACTGGTAGCGGCTTCACCGCGGACACCTCCTCTATTGACCATACGGTCAACTGCGTCTAGCGTTGACCGCATGGTCAATAGTGTGGAAGTGGACGAACTCGACAGGCCGGCAGTGGGGTTGGCGCCGCTCACGGGGGTGCGGCGACTGGTGGGCGCCTACGTGGCGCTGGCTCTCGGCACCTTGGTGGCACTGGCCGTCATGGCCGTGGTGGCGCCCTCTTCGGCGACCTCGGAGGCCTGGGGGCATGCCGTGGTCGTCGCCGCGTTCGCGATCGTGCTGCCGCTGCGGACGCGCGCGGCGCTCAACGGGAGTCGCACCCGTCTCCGTGCGGTCACCATCATCGGGTGTGTGCTGCTGGTGGTGAATCTCGTCGAGGCCGCGCTCCCCGGCGTCTTCCCTCCGTGGATGCGCGTGGAGATGCTGGTCGTCGCCATGATGATGCTGACCCTGGCGACCCTGTCGGTCCGGGCTCGCCGAAATCCGCCGGCCGGTCGCCGATGACCGGGCCGGTGATCGACGGTGACGGCGGGACCGGCCTGTCCTCCTCCGCCTCGGAGCCGGGTGCGCGCCGGCAGCGACTCGACGAGGACCGGCGCCGGGCGCAGATCATCGCCGCGGCCGTGGCGGAGCTCGCCGAGCAGGGTTACGACGGTCTGTCGTTGACCCGCGTCGCCAAGCGGGCCGGCGTGTCCAAGGGCCTGGTCTGGCACTACTTCGCCGGCAAGGACGACCTGATGGAGTCCACCGCCAGAGCGACGATGACGACCATCAGGGACCGCATCGCGGACTCGCTCGACCTGACCGAGCCGGTCCCGGACATCCTCCGCGCGGCCCTGCGCCGGGCCGCGGCCTTGAACCTCACCCACCGGGTGGAACTGACCGCACTCAACGGCATCGTTCACAACCTGCGCCACCCCGATGGCACGCCGCGGCTGACCCTCGACGTCTACGAAGAGACCTACCAGGCGCAGGAGTCGCTGTTCCGGCGCGGCCAAGCCGAGGGAACCCTCCGGGACTTCGACACCCGCGTGATGGCCGTCACCTACCAAGGCGCGATCGACATGATGCTCGGATACCTCGGCAGCAATCCCCGCGTCGACCCCGACGACTACGCCGACAAACTCGCGGACATCCTGCTCACCGGCATCCAGCGAGGCTGACCTCCGGCCACGAGGAGAGGCGGGAACGCCGCCGTGCCGGTCGTCAGGCCCCGGGCTCTCCCGCGCCGCCGGCCTTCTCCCCGCCGGCCGCCAGCGGGATCGTGCTGCCCCGGGGGATCAGCCGGGTGGGCAGGACGATGTGCTGCGCCGGGTCGGTGTCCGGGTCGTTGACGAGGGAGCAGGCCAGTTCGCCGGCGGCGCGGCCGATGGCCTCGGGGGACTGGGCGATCGTGGTGAGGTCGGACCATTCGGCGATCGGGTGGTCGTCGAAGCCGAGGACGGAGAGCCGTTCCGGCACGTCGATACGTGACTTGCGCAGCGTCCAGACGACGGAGGCGGCGAGCTCGTCCTGCTCGGCGAAGATCGCCGTGGGCGCGTCCCGCAGGCTGAGCAGCTCGCCCACGGCTTCCGCGATGCTGCGCTTGTCGGCGACGGGGGCCGCGACCACGAGATCGTCGTCCAACGGGACACCCGCCTCGGTGAGCGCCTGCTGGTAGCCGACGAGCCGTTCGTTGGAGCTGAAGGCGAATCCGCTGGCGCCGATCGTCTGGAAGAAGGCGATACGGCGGTGCCCGAGATTGAGCAGGTGCCGGGTGCCGCGGCGCGCGCCCTCCACATCGTCGACATACACGCTCGGGCACCCCTCGGCGTGCTGGCTGACGTAGATCACCGGCATCTGGAGGTCGTCCAGCCGCGCGGTCTCCTCCTCGGTGAGGTCGAAGGAGAAGACCAGCAGCGCATCGGCGTTCCGGCGGGCCGGCAGCCGCTCGAAGAAGTCGGCGCGCTCGGTCATGTCCGGGGTGACGTAGACGAGCAGGTCCATGCCCGCCGCTCGCAGTTGCGGCCCGAGCGTGGAGACCGCCGAGCCGATGAACCAGGAGTTGAGCGTGGGCGTGAGCACCGCCACCACCCCGGTCTTGCCGGTGACGAGACTGGCGGCCTGCCGGGAGACCGCGAAGTTCAGCTCGCGGGCGGCCCGCTCGACGCGCGCGCGGACCTCGGGCGAGACCGTCGACAGACCGCGCAGCGTGCGCGAAACGGTGGAAGCGGAGACCCCGGCCCGCTCGGCGACGTCGGCCATCGTGGGGTGCCGTTGAGCTGGAGGCATGAGCGGACGGTAGCACAGCGAGCACAAGCGCGAGCCGATGCCATGACAGCGCTGTCATCGCGGCGCCCGGCGGTATTCGTCCGAGTCGCCCCTAGTGAAAGCTGCAGCGTGCACGCGAATGACCTGCGGATTACCGCGACGTAACGCATTGACTTCCCCTGTGTGGACTCCTAGCTTGAAAGCGCTGTCACGCAGTGGTTGAAGCAACTCGTTCGGAGCGAACCTCTGACGCTTTGACCTGCGGTTTCATCATGCTCAATGAGGGCGGCAGCGCAGTCACGGCGCATCTGCCGTGTTTTCATGGCCCTCTCTCGCCTTCCCCTCACATTTCCCTCGATGTCGCCCCGCCGGCCTTCCGCTGCCGTGGTGACCGGCTCGTCGCCTCCCACCGCTCGACAAGGAGCGACGTTCCGTACTGCTCGACCAGGAGAGACAGAGTGAAGACCAGGACCACCAGAGCGCTGAGCGCGGGTGCGGCTCTCGCCGGGCTGGCGTCCGTCGCGGCCTGCGGCGGCGGCAGCGGCGCCGTCACCGCGGCGGGCGGCAGGCCCTCCTTCGAAGGGCGCGGCCCCATCACCTACGCCGCCGGCAAGGACGCCAGCGGCGTCATCCAGTCCGTGCTCGACCGCTGGAACAAGCAGCATCCCGAGGAGAAGGTCACCTTCATCCAGCTGCCGACGGACCCCGACGCCCAGCGTCAGCAGATGATCCAGAACGCGCAGACGAAGTCCGATGCCTACACGGTGCTGTCCCTCGACGCCGTGTGGACCTCGGAGTTCGCCGCGCACCGGTGGATCGACCGGCTGCCGGAGGACCGTTTCCCGCTGCGGCAGATGCTCAAGCCGATCGTGGAGACCGGCGAGTACCGCGGTGGCCTGTACGCCGTCCCGATGAGTTCGGACGGCGGGATGCTCTACTACCGCACCGACCTGCTCAAGAAGGCCGGGATCGCCCGGCCGCCGGTCACCTGGGCACAGCTGAAGGCGGACTGCGCCAAGGTCAAGAAGCTGCCCGGGGCGGCGGACACGTCGTGTTACGCCGGGCAGTTCCAGAAGTACGAGGGCCTGACGGTCAACTTCGCCGAGGCGGTGAACTCCGCCGGCGGCGTCGTCACCGACTCCAAGGGCCGACCGCACGTGGACAGCCCGCAGGCGAAGAAGGGCCTGGACTTCCTGGTCGACTCCTTCCGGGACGGCACGATCCCCAAGGACGCCCTGACCTACCAGGAGGAGGACGGCCGCCGCGCCTTCCAGGACGGCAAGCTCGTCTTCCTGCGGAACTGGCCGTACATGTACTCCCTGACCTCCAAGAAGGACGGCTCCAGCAAGGTCGCCGGCAAGTTCGGCGCCGCGCCGCTGCCCGGCCTCGACGGCCCCGGCACCTCCAGCCTCGGCGGCCACAACCTGGCCCTGTCGGCCTCGGCGGAGAACAAGGCCACCGCGATCGACTTCATGAAGTTCTTCGCCGGCCAGGAGATCCAGCGCTTCACGCTGTCGCGGGCCCCGGGAGCGCCGACCTACCGCGCGCTCTACGACGACCCGAAGCTGATCGAGCAGTACCCGTACCTCCCCACCCTCAAGAAGTCGGTCCTGCGCGCCGTGCCGCGGCCCCGGGTGTTCCAGTACGGCGATGTCACCGCGGCGGTCCAGCGGGAGGGCTATGCCGCTCTGACCGGCGGCAAGAGCAGCGCGCAGGCGCTGAAGGACCTCCAGAAGACCCTTCGGCAGCAGCCCGCGACGGACTGAGGAAACGAGGAGTACGCCATGGCGACCACCCACACCACGGCAGCGCCCCGGGCCCCGCTGTCCGTACCGACCAGACCCCCGGGACGACGGCGCAAGGCGACCACCGGGTCCGGACGGCTCGCAGCCCTGCTGATTTCCCCGACACTGCTGGTGCTGACGATCGTGGTCCTCTACCCGACGATCGTGGCCCTCAAGGACTCGCTGTTCGGCACCCCCGGACTCGACCCGACGACCGGATTCGTCCGGGACACCGATCCGTTCGTGGGAGCCGAGAACTACACCGCGATCTTCGGTGAGGCGGGCGCCCGGTTCTGGAACGCGTTTTGGAACACCACCTTCCTCACCGTCACCACGGTCGCGCTGGAGGCCGTGATCGGAGTGGCGATGGCACTGGTCATGCACCGCGCGTTCCAGGGCCGGGCCCTGGTACGGGCCGGCATCCTGGTGCCGTGGGCGGTACCCACCGCCGTCAGCGGCCTGCTGTGGCGATGGATCTTCAACAGCGACGGCATCGCCAACGCCGTCACCGGCCAGCACGTGCTGTGGACGACCGAGGGCTTCCACGCCAAGGTCGCGGTCATCATCGCCGACGTATGGAAGACCGCGCCGTTCATCGGGCTGCTGGTACTGGCCGGCCTCCAGGTCATCGACAAGGCGGTCTACGAGGCGGCCAAGCTCGACGGGGCGAGTGCGCTCCGCCAGTTCTGGCACATCACCCTGCCCCTGGTGAAGCCCGCCCTGCTGGTGGCCGTGCTCTTCCGGACGCTCGACGCGCTGCGCATGTTCGACCTGCCGTACATCCTCATCGGCGCGCAGAAGAGCTCCGTGGAGACGCTGTCGATGCTCGCCCAGGACCAGGCGGCGAACGTACGGTTCGGACCCGCCGCGGCCTATGCGGTGATCCTCTTCGTCTATGTCTTCCTGATCGCGCTGGCCTTCGTCCGGCTGCTCGGCGCCAATGTCGTCGCGGACGACGACGCGGCCCCCAGGCGCGGCCGGCGACGCCTGCGTCTGCGCACGGGGGTGGCGGCATGACGAACTCGCTGAACTGGCGCAAGTGGCTGCTGTACGCGGGGGTCGCCCTGGTCGTCGCCTACTGCCTCGCACCGTTCTACTGGATGCTGGTCTCCAGTCTCCGGCGCACGTCGGACATCTTCGACAACTCGCTGATCCCCACCCGCTTCTCGTTCGAGAACTACCTCGCGGTCCTCGACCCCTCCCAGTCCTTCACCCGCGCCCTGCTCAACAGCGTCGTCGTGGCCGGTATCACCACTGTCCTGGCGCTGGTCCTCGCCACCTTCACCGCCTATGCGATGGCGCGGCTGGAGTTCTGGCTCAAGCGTCTGGTGCTCACCCTGATCATCGCCACCTCGATGTTCCCGGTGGTGTCGATCACGGTCCCGCTGCTGAAGATGTTCGTCGACTTCGGCTGGATCAACACCTACCAGGCGATGATCGTGCCCAGCATGTCCTTCACCCTGCCGCTCGCGGTGTGGAACCTCACCGCGTTCTTCCGGCAGATGCCCGACGAGCTGGAGCACGCGGCCATGGTCGACGGCTGCACCCGCGGCCAGGCCTTCCGCAAGGTCATCATCCCGCTGGCGGCGCCCGGCATCTTCACCACCGCGATCATCACCTTCATCGCGTCCTGGAACGAGTTCCTGATCGCCCTGTCGATGACGAACAAGGCGGAGATGCAGACCGCACCCGTGGCGATCTCGAAGTTCTCCGGGGCCACCCAGTTCGAGACGCCGTTCGGCAGCCAGATGGCGGCCGGAGTCCTCGTCACCGTCCCGCTCGTGATCATGGTGCTGATCTTCCAGCGCCGGATCGTCGCCGGCCTCACCGCAGGTGCGGCGAAGTAGGGCCGGTCCGATGGGCCAGGGTCGGACAGGCCCCGGCCCTCCCGCCCTCCGTACCGCTTTCCGCACACTCTTCCCCAAGGAGTACGCCCGACCATGCCCAGCACCGCACCCTGGTGGCGCAGCGCCGTCATCTACCAGGTCTACATCCGCAGCTTCGCCGACGGGAACGGCGACGGGATCGGTGACATCGCAGGCATCCGCTCACGTCTTCCCTACCTCAAGTCCCTTGGCGTCGACGCCATTTGGATCAACCCGTGGTACAAGTCGCCGATGGCCGACCACGGATACGACGTGGCGGACTTCCGGGAGATCGACCCGCTGTTCGGCAGCGTCGCGGAGGCCGAGGCGCTCATCGAGGAGGCGCACCGCTGCGGCATCCGCGTCATCCCCGACATCGTGCCCAACCACACCTCCGACCAGCACGTATGGTTCCAGGCCGCGCTGGCCGCCGGGCCCGGCAGCCCGGAGCGCGAGCGCTATGTCTTCCGGGACGGACGCGGCCCGGACGGTGCCGAGCCGCCCAACGACTGGAAGTCCTGCTTCGGCGGTCCGGCCTGGACACGGCTGCCCGACGGACAGTGGTACCTGCATCTGTTCGCCCCCGAGCAGCCGGACCTCAACTGGAAGAACCCGGAGGTACGCGCCGAGTTCGAGGACATCCTGCGGTTCTGGTTCCGCCGCGGCGTCGACGGTTTCCGTATCGATGTGGCGCACGGCCTGATCAAGCACCCCGAACTGCCCGACCTGCCGGTCCCTGCGGACCCGGGCTCCCCGGAGGACCAGGCTCCGGTCGACCACCCGCACTGGGACCGCGACGAGGTGCATGAGATCTACCGCTCGTGGCGCCGGGTGGCCGACGAGTTCCCCGGCGACCGCAAGTTCGTCGCCGAGGCATGGGCGCCCAACCCCGAGCGGCTCGCCCGCTACGTCCGGCGCGACGGCCTGCACACCGCCTTCAACTTCGACTTCCTGATGACCAGTTGGGACCCCGGGGCGCTGCGCGAGGTCATCGACAGCTCGCTCGCCAGCCTCGGCGCCGTCGGCGCCCCCGCCACCTGGGTGCTCTCCAACCACGACGTCGTACGCCACCCCAGCCGCTTCGGGCGCGCGGTGGTCAGGAAGTGGACCGCCAATGTGCCCTACCGGCCGGAGGGCCCCCTCGACCTCGGACTCGGCATCCGCCGCGCCCGCGCCGCCGCCCTGCTGATGCTCGCCCTGCCGGGTGGCGCATACGTCTACCAGGGCGAGGAGTTGGGCCTGCCGGAGGTCGAGGACCTGCCCCAGGACGTGCTCCAGGACCCCATCTGGGAGCGCTCCGGAAACACCGACCCCGGCCGCGACGGCTGCCGCGTCCCGATCCCGTGGTCCGGGCAGCAGGCACCGTTCGGCTTCAGCCCCGACGACGCCACCGGCGCGCCCTGGCTGCCCCAGCCGGCCAACTGGCACGCCCTCAGCGTCGAGGCGCAGACCGGCGACGAGACATCCATGCTGGAGCTCTACCGCCGCGCCCTCCACCTGCGCCGGGACCACGCCGCACTCGGCGACTCCGGCCTGACCTGGCTGGACACCCCACCCGGAGTCCTCGCCTTCACCCGCGAGCCGGGCTTCGCCTGTGTCGTCAACCTCTCCTCCGAGCCGTACCGCCTCCCGGAGCACGACGCGGTGGTGCTGGCGAGCGGGCACCTCGAGGACGGCCGACTGGGGGCGGACGAGGCGGTCTGGTTGGCGCTGTGACGGTGTGACGGCGCAACGGCGCCGACTGTGCGGACGGGCGACCGACCGGCCGACTCCAGGCCGGACGGTCGCCCTTCGCGCATGCGCTCGGGCAGCAGGCCCCACTCCCGGGCTGAAGGGACTGGATTTACTAGGGCGTCCAACTATATATTCGGGGCCAAGGCCCGCGGTGCAGGGAAGCCGGTGTGATTCCGGCACGGTCCCGCCACTGTGACCGGGGAGTACGTCGTCGAGCAGAACGCCACTGACGAGCACGAGGTCGGGAAGGCGGGCGGCGTGCGCTGATCCGGGAGTCAGGATACCGGCCGCGGGATGTTCCGTGTTTTCCACGAGGATGGAGCAGACACGCATGGCACCGGTATGCGTCCAGGACCCCGGCGGACCCGTCGGACGGGCATCGGACTCCCCAGGATTCCTCCGTCACGACCCTCCCGTCGTCTGAGGCCTCCGCCATACGCGATCTCGCGCAGCCCCCCCACGGACGCCACCTCGCCCGTGCCCCGGCGGGCGCGCCATCCCGGATCCCCTCCGGAACCGTCCGGATCCCCCTGACGAGAGCAGGTATTCATGGTCCGTGAACACGACCGCGCCTCCGTGCGCGAGTTGACCCACTTCGTCGGCGGCAAGCGCACCCCGGGGACATCGGGGCGCTACGACGACGTGTACGACCCCAACACCGGTCGGGTACAGGCCCGTGTCCCCCTCGCGAGCCGCGCCGAGACCGAGGCCGCCATCGCCGACGCCGCCCGGGCGCAGCGGGAGTGGGGCGGATGGAACCCGCAGCGCCGAGCCCGTGTGCTCCTGCGATTCCTCCAGCTCGTCGAGCAGGAAAGGGACGCGCTGGCCCGCCTGCTCTCCTCCGAGCACGGCAAGACGATCGCCGATGCGCACGGCGACCTCCAACGCGGCCTGGAGGTCGTCGAGTTCGCCGCGGGCATTCCGCACCTGCTCAAAGGCGAGTTCACCGACAACGCCGGCACCGGCATCGACGTCCACTCCCTGCGCGCCCCCATCGGCGTGACCGCCGGCATCACCCCGTTCAACTTCCCCGCGATGATCCCTCTTTGGAAGGCGGCGCCCGCCCTGGCCTGCGGTAACGCCTTCCTTCTCAAGCCCTCCGAACGCGACCCGTCCGTGCCGCTCCGGCTGGCCGAACTGTTCCTGGAGGCGGGCCTGCCGCCCGGTGTCCTCAACGTCGTGAACGGGGGCCGGGAAGCCGTCGACACCCTCCTGGAGGATCCCCGCGTCGGCGCCCTCGGCTTCGTCGGCTCAACGCCCGTCGCCGCGCACGTCTACGCCGCCGCGGCGGCACACGGCAAGCGCGCCCAGTGCTTCGGCGGCGCCAAGAACCACCTGATCGTGATGCCGGACGCCGACCTCGACCAGGCCGTAGACGCCCTGATCGGCGCCGGTTACGGCTCGGCGGGCGAGCGCTGCATGGCGATCTCGGTCGCCGTCCCGGTCGGCGAGGACACCGCCGACGCCCTGGTGGCACGCCTGACGGAGCGCATCGGGCGGCTGCGCATCGGCCGCAGCGACGACCCGGAGGCGGACCTCGGCCCGCTGGTCGGCCGGGACGCCGTCGACCGGGTGCGCGGATACGTCGACCTCGGCGTTCAGGAGGGGGCCGAACTCGTCGTCGACGGAAGGGACTTCGTCCTGCCGGGACACGAGAGCGGCTTCTTCGCCGGTGCCTCCCTGTTCGACCGGGTCACCCCGGACATGCGCATCTACCAGGAGGAGATCTTCGGGCCGGTGCTGTCCGTCGTCCGCGCCGGCGACTACGAGGAGGCCCTGCGCCTGCCCAGCGAGCACGTGTACGGCAACGGAGTCGCGATCTTCACCAGGGACGGCGACACCGCCCGGGACTTCACCCGCCGGGTGGACACCGGAATGGTCGGGGTGAACGTGCCCATCCCGGTGCCGGTCGCCTACCACACCTTCGGCGGCTGGAAGCGCTCCGGCTTCGGCGATCTGAACCAGCACGGCCCGGACGCGATCCGCTTCTACACCCGTACGAAGACCGTCACCTCGCGCTGGCCCGGAGGCCGGCGCGAGGGCGCGAGCTTCACGATTCCCACGATGGGGTGACCGACGATGACCAGCACCCTGCTCACCGAGGACCAACAGGCCCTCGTCGAGACCACCCTGGACTTCGCCCAGGACCACCTCGCCCCGCACGCCCTCGACTGGGACCGTGAGAAGCACTTTCCCGTGGACGTCCTGCGCAAGGCCGCCGGCCTGGGACTGGGCGGCGTCTACGTCCGTGAGGAGTCGGGCGGCTCCGGCCTCGCCCGCACCGACGGCGTCCTCGTCTTCGAGACCCTGGCCTCCGGCTGTCCGTCCATCGCCGGATACCTCTCCATCCACAACATGGTCGCCTGGATGATCGACCACTACGGCGACGACGCCCAGCGCGACCGCTGGCTGCCCCGGCTGTGCGCCATGGACGACCTCGCCAGCTACTGCCTCACCGAACCGGGCGCGGGCTCGGACGCCGCGGCCCTGCGCACCCGGGCCGTCCGCGAGGGCGACACCTACGTCCTGACCGGGGTCAAGCAGTTCATCTCCGGCGCGGGCGCCTCCCAGCTGTACGTCGTGATGGCCCGGACCGGTGACGACGGTCCCGACGGAGTCTCCGCGTTCGTCGTCGACAAGGACGACCCCGGCCTGTCCTTCGGCCCCGACGAGCGGAAGATGGGGTGGAACGCACAGCCCACCCGGCAGGTCGTCCTGGACGGTGTCCGACTGCCCGCCGACCGGCTCCTCGGCCGCGAGGGGCACGGCTTC
Organism: Streptomyces sp. NPDC059008; assembly: GCF_042749045.1. NCBI lineage: Bacteria > Bacillati > Actinomycetota > Actinomycetes > Kitasatosporales > Streptomycetaceae > Streptomyces > Streptomyces sp. NPDC059008. The sequence goes on from NZ_JBHYJC010000003.1 coordinate 321,976, forward strand.
CGCATCGCGATGAACGGTCTGAACGGCGGCCGGCTCGGCATCGCCGCCTGCTCCCTCGGCGGCGCCCGCAGCGCCCTCAACAGCAGCCTGACCCATCTCGCCGACCGGGAGGCGTTCGGGCGGCGGCTGCTCGACGCGCAGGCGCTGCGGTTCCGCCTCGCGGACATGGCGACCGAACTCGCCGCCGCCCGCGCGCTGGTCCAGCAGGCCGCCCAGGCCCTCGACCGCGGCGACCCGCAGGCACCCCAGCTGTGCGCCATGGCCAAACGGTTCGCCACCGACACCGGCTACTCCGTCGCCGACCGCGCCCTCCAACTGCACGGCGGCTACGGCTACCTGAGCGACTACGGCATCGAGAAGATCGTCCGCGACCTGCGGGTCCACCAGATCCTGGAAGGAACCAACGAGATCATGCGCGTCATCGTGGCCCGTGGCCTGACGGAGGCGTTCTGATGACCGCCGCCGAGGAACCCGTACTGCTGCACACCGCCGGACGAGCCGCCTACCTCACCCTCAACCGCCCCCGGGCCCTGAACGCCCTCACGCACCCGATGGTGCGCCGGATCGACGAGGCGTTGACCGCCTGGGAGCACGATCCGGCCGTCGAGACCGTGGTCGTCACCGGCGCGGGGGAGCGGGGCCTGTGCGCGGGCGGCGACATCCGCGCCATCCACGACGACGCCCGCGACGGCGACGGCGCCGCCTCGGCGGCCTTCTGGCGCGACGAGTACCACCTCAACGCGCGCATCGCCCGCTACCCCAAGCCGTATGTCGCCGTCATGGACGGCATCGTGATGGGCGGCGGGGTCGGCGTCTCCGCGCACGGAAGCGTCCGGGTCGTCACCGAGCGGTCCCGCATCGCCATGCCCGAGACCGGCATCGGCTTCGTCCCGGACGTCGGCGGCACCTACCTGCTGACCCTCGCGCCCGGCGAACTCGGCACGCACCTGGCGCTCACGGGCGGTCAGATCGGCGCGGCCGACGCCCTGCTGTGCGGGCTCGCCGACCACTACGTACCGTCCGGCGCACTGCGGCAGTTCGTCGACGACCTCGCCGGCACACCCGTACGAGAAGCGCTCACCCGCCATGTGCAACCGCCGCCGGAAGGAGAGCTGGCCGGTCGGCGGCACTGGATCGACGCCTGCTACGCCGCCGACAGCGTCGAGGAGATCGTCGACCGGCTCCTCGCCCATGGTGACCCGGCCGCGAAGGAGGCCGCGAAGACACTGCTCGCGAAGTCGCCCACCGCCCTCAAGGTCACCCTGGCCGCCCTGCGCCGCGCCCGGCGGCTCGGCCCGCTGGAACGGGTCCTGGACCAGGAGTACCGGGTCTCCTGTGCCGCCCTCGCCGCCCCCGATCTGGTGGAGGGGATCCGCGCCCAGGTCGTCGACAAGGACCGCGAACCGCGCTGGTCCCCGGTCACACTCACCGAGGTCTCCGACGCCGACGTCGAGCGCTTCTTCGCCCCCCTCGGCCCCCGCGAACTGGGGCTCGGCGCCGGCGCCGCACAGGAGGTGGCCTGGTGACCAGGAGCATCGCGTTCATCGGTCTCGGGCACATGGGCGGCCCCATGGCCGCCAACCTGGTGACGGCGGGCCACCGCGTGCGCGCCTACGACCTCGTGGCCGCGGTCCTGGAGACCGCCGCCGGGGCGGGCGTCGAGCCCGCCGGATCCGCGGCCGAGGCCGTCGCGGACGCCGACGTGGTGATCACCATGCTGCCCGCGGGCCGCCATGTCCTGGACCTCTACGACGGCGTCCTGGGCGCCGCCCGCCCCGGCACCCTCTTCGTCGACTGCTCGACCATCGACGTCGCGGACGCCCGCACCGCCCACGAGCGGGCCACCGCCGCCGGAATGCGGTCCCTGGACGCCCCGGTCTCCGGAGGGGTCGTCGGTGCCGAGGCGGCCACGCTCACGTTCATGGCGGGCGGGGGCGAGGCGGAGTTCGCCGAGGCGGAACCCCTGCTGGCGGCGATGGGAAAGAGGGCCGTCCACTGCGGCGGCGCGGGCGCGGGCCAGGCCGCCAAGATCTGCAACAACATGATCCTCGGCGTCTCGATGATCGCGGTCAGTGAGGCCTTCGTCCTCGGCGAGAGCCTCGGACTGTCCCACCAGGCCCTGTACGACGTGGCTTCCACGGCGTCCGGACAGTGCTGGGCGCTGACCGTGAACTGCCCCGTACCGGGACCAGTGCCGGGCAGTCCCGCCAACCGCGACTACCGGCCCGGATTCGCCGCCTCCCTGATGGCCAAGGACCTGGGCCTCGCCGCCGACGCCGCTCGCGCGGGCGGCATCCGGGCGGAACTCGGGCTCCGCGCCGCCGAGTTGTACGCCGCCCACGCCCGAGGGGCGGATGCCGCCGAGGACTTCTCCGGCGTCGTGCGCACGATCAGGAACCAGAGCGGAGAGCGGGCATGACCACACCATCGACGGGCGCGTACGAGACGATCCGCGTCGAACGCAAGGGCCGCACCGCCCTGCTCACCCTGAACCGCCCGGCGGCGCTCAACGCCCTCGACCTCCAGGTGATGAACGAGGTCGTGGCCGCCACCGAGCAGCTCGACCGGGACCCCGACTGCGGCTGCATCGTGATCACCGGCTCGGCGAAGGCGTTCGCCGCGGGGGCCGACATCAAGGAGATGCGGCCGCAGGGCTACATGGACATGTACCTCGGCGACTGGTTCGGCGCCTGGGACCGGCTCGGGCGGCTGCGTACGCCGACCGTCGCCGCCGTCGCCGGCTACGCCCTCGGCGGCGGGTGCGAGCTGGCGATGCTCTGCGACGTCCTCCTCGCCGCGGACACGGCCGTCTTCGGCCAGCCGGAGATCACACTCGGGGTGATCCCCGGCATCGGCGGCTCCCAGCGACTGACCCGGGCCGTCGGCAAGGCCAAGGCGATGGAGCTGTGTCTGACCGGGCGCACCATGGACGCGGCCGAGGCCGAGCGCGCCGGACTGGTCTCCCGCGTGGTGCCCGCCGGTGAACTCCTCGACGAGGCCCTCGCGGTCGCCGAGACCGTCGCGGGCATGTCGCTCCCGGTGGCGATGATGGCGAAGGAGGCGGTCGACCGGGCCTTCGAGACGACGCTCACCGAGGGCGTCCGCTTCGAGCGCCGCCTCTTCCACGCCGTGTTCGCGACCGCCGACCAGAAGGAGGGCATGAGCGCCTTCGTCGACAAGCGGCCGCCCGAGTTCCGGCACCGCTGACCGGCCGCCCGTCCCGGGGCCCGGACCGAGCCCCGGGACGGCGTCACGGCGCGCTCGACTCCACCGGATACGGCACATACGCGCGCCGGTCGGGGTCGATGGCCAGCCGCCCGCCGGCCGGGGGCCTGGCCCGCTGCGCGCAGTCACGGCGTTCGCAGATCCGGCAGCCCAGGCCGATCGGGGTGGCGGCACGGGGGTCGTCGAGGGCGATCCCCTCGGCGTAGACGAGGCGATGCGCGTGCCGCAGCTCGCAGCCGAGGGCCACGGCGAACTCGGCGCGCGGCGCGTGATGGCCGAAACCGCCCCTGGTGACGGTCCGTGCGATCCAGAAGTACCGCTTCCCGTCCGGCATTTCCGCCACCTGGGTCAGTATCCGGCCCGGAGCCGAGAACGCCTCGTGGCAGACCGTCTCGAAGCCGACGCCGAAGCGGGCGGACAGCAGCTCGACGTCGTAGCGCACGTCCTCGGCGGCCGGGTGGAAGGCGGAGTACGGCATGAGCAGGGCGCCCGCGAAGTAGTTCGCCAGCCCGATGCGGGCCGGCGCCCGCGACTCCGGTGAGGAGAGTTCCGCGGCGCCGTCGGCGAGCAGGCCGAGGAGCGGACCGTGCTCCAGCAACGCGAGTTGCGTGGCGAGCTGGAAGGCGCGCTGGCCGTCGCTCAGCCAGGGGGAGAGGAACAGCAGCCCCGCGGACGGATCGAAACGCCGGGCATCGGTGGCGCGGGCCTGCGCGGCCCGGACCACCCTGACCCCGTGCCGCTCGGCGAGCCGGGCGGTGAGCGGGTCGGCGGCCCGGCCCGGCCGCAACTCCAGGGAACCGGCGAGCTGTTCGGCCTCGGCGTCCAGCGGCTCGACGTGGTTGTGGTGGGCGTAGAAGAAGTCCCTGACCTCGTCGTGCGGTTCGGAGGGCGGTAACGGGACGCCGGTGCCCGGTGAGCCGAGGGCGGCGGCCTGCTCGGCGGTGTCGCGGTAGCGGCGGTGCAGGGCGACCAGGGCGCGGGCCACCTCCGGGTGGTCGCGGTCGGCCGCGGCGATGTCCTCGGTGGCGGGCAGCGGCACCCCGCACGCCTCGTCGGCGAGCGCGGCCCGCAGGTCGGCCGCGAGCCGGCCCTCGTCGGCCTCGGAGAAGAACTCCGCGCCCACGCCGAAGACCTCGGCGATCCGCAGCAGCACCGGAGCCGTCAGCGGGCGCCGGCCCTGCTCGATCTGGTTGGCGTAGCTGGTGGAGATGCCCAGGGCGCGGGCCGGCTCCACCTGGTTCATGCCGTACTCGCGGCGCAGGCGGCGCAGCTTCGCATGGGCGTAGACCTTCCGGTCGGCCGGTCGCCGGGCGATGGCACACCTCCTCGTCAGTTCCTGCCGCACGCGGTACGTGGCCCGCGCCGCCGACCCCGAGACGACCCGCCTGGCCGCGCTGCACGCGGCCCTGCGCCACGCCATGCTGAGCCGCAAGGGAATCCACCCCAACCTGGACTACCCCGCTGCCCTCGCCTACCACCTGATGGGCTTCGACACCCCTGCCTTCACCCCGATTTTCGTGATGAGCCGCATCACCGGCTGGACCGCCCACATCACCGAACAGCTCGCCCACAACGCGCTGATCCGGCCCTTGGCCTGGTATGCGGGGCCGGAGCAGCGGGCGGTGCCGACGGTGGCCGCGTAGCGCGCTCAGGCGGCAGCAGGCGCGGCGCAGACCGGAGTTCGGCCGTGTCGCGCAGCTGGACCCAGGGCGTGGCGGCTGCCACGCCGTGCGGGTGCGGCTGCGGTGTCGCCGTCAGATTTCGTCCGCGCGCCCGCACCCCCTGCCCGCCGCGTCTCCTCTCACTTCACTATGACGGTGCCCTGCATGGACGGGTGGATGTCGCAGTAGTAGTTGTACGTGCCGGCGGAGTTGAACGTGAAGGTGTAGGAACCGCCGGTGTCGAGTGTCGGCGAGTTCAGCGGGCCCGAGCCGTCGCTGGTCACCGTGTGCGGAGCCGAATCCTCGTTGGTCCAGGTCACCGTGGTGCCCTTGTCGACGGTCAAGGTTGCCGGTGAGAACGCGAAGTCGGCGATCATCACGTGGTTCGCCGGCGCCTGTGCGATCGGAGCCGCGGGGGCCGCGAGGGAAGCGGGTGCCATCGCGACCACGGCAGGCGCTCTGAAGTACCCGTGCTCACCCTGTGCGTCGTGTGCGGCACCACTCCATGCGCCGACTGAGGCGATGCCTGCGGCTGTGGCCACGGCAACCAGGGCGGTCGTGACGCGACGACGGTGAATCCGCTTCGGGGAATCCGTACCTGACCTGCATATCATGATGTCGACCCAATCTAACTCTGGTGCGGGTCTATGTACGCGCCCGCGGGATGCGGGTCGCGCATCCAGACATAAGCGACAATACTCCGCACATCCACGGGCCGTACAGCGGTTGTTGGCGCGTCAACTTGTTACGACACGGCCTGCGCATGCAGGTCCGCCGCGCTGGTGAAGGGCCACTTCCCGTAGTTGCTCGGGCCGGTGGGCGGCGGCCCGGACAGTGCCGTCATCCTGCCGCTCACCATGGGCGGCAACCCCGAACACCCGGGCAGCCAGGCGCCCTTCGCCGGGCCGTGCGGGGGCAGTCCCCTTGAGCACTCCTCTGGCCGCCATCGCCATCGCCATCGCCATCGCCAGTGCCCCCGGCACAGGGGCGACTGTGAGGACGATCACTCGGGGGGTGTTGGTCCGGTGTGCAACCTTCGGGGGAATGCGCAGGTCACGTACGTGTACGCGTACGGCCGTACCGCGCAGAACCCCTCGCGGTGGCCGCTTTGACTCCCGAGGAAGGTCTCAATGAAGCTTCACCGCACCCTGGCGACCGCAGTCGTCACGGCCGCCATCGGCCCCGTGGCGTTGCTCGCGGCCCCCACCGCATGGGCGGCGGGGGAGGCACCGGCGGCCGGCGGCACCCCCGCCGCGTCCGCCACCGCCACGCCGGGGAGCGAGTCGGCCGAGCCGAGCGCTCCGGAGGCGGGCACGTCGGGTGCTTCCGCATCGGCCGAGTCGGCCGCGCCGAGCCGGACACCGTCCCCTGCCTGGACCCGCCCGGCCTTCTGCTCCCCGATCTTCGACGTGGATCGCGGCAAGACGGGGCTGCGCGGCCTCCCGGGCAAGATCGTCGCCGGCTCGGGCTGGCACGAGTTCGCCTACCGAGTGACCAACGTATCCAAGATCACGGTGATGGAGACCGACATCTCCCTCTCCCTCGGCACCGCCGACCCGAAGATCGATGACGTCTCCGAACTCGCGGTCACGGTCCAGTGGTACAACCCGGCGACGGGCAAGTGGAAGCCCATCGAGGGCGAGGGCGCCAAGTTCCAGGACGACGACGACTTCACCACCGTCAAGCGCCTCCAGCCGGGGGAGCACGCGGACGCCAGGATGCGGATCAAGATCGGCAAGAAGGCCAAGGCGGGATCCGGCTACTTCTTCACGATCGGTCACTCGTACGGCGAGGACGGCAAGTGCGGCTTCGACAAGATCAGCCAGTTCGACTTCAAGGTGCTGCCCGCGGGCAGCAAGCCCGGCAAGGTCGCGGACGCCAAGGGCAAGCCGGGCAAGCCGGCGAAGCCGGGTAAGCAGGGAGTGACGGGCAGTCAGGGCACGCCGGGCGGCACGAGTACTGCCGGGAACAAGCCCGCGGCGTACGGCACTCACGACGCGGCCCCGGCCACCGGCAAGCTCGCCACGACCGGTTCACCCTCCGCGCTGCCGACCGTCGCCGCCCTCGGTGGCGCCGCGGTCGTCGCGGGGGCCGGGGCGGTCCTCGTCGTGCGTCGGCGCAAGGCCGGTTCGGGCGCGTAGGCGGGCACCGAGCGGGATCAGCGGGAATCGCCGGTCCGGGCCCGACGGGCCCGGACCAGCAACACACCGCCCGTGCCCACCGCCAGCGCCGCGGCGCCGCCGCCGATGACGACCACGGCGGGGGAGCTGCCGCGATCGTGTGGGCGCCCCGCCGTGTCGCCGTCGTGCCCCGGCTTGTCGCCGTGCCGCCCCGGCGCCGCCGTGACGACCAGTCGGCTGCTCCGCTTGACCCGCCCGTGGTGGCTGACGACCGTCACGGAATAGCTGCCGCCGTCCAGGCCGGACCGGATCCTGGCCAGACCGTAGTAACGCGGGTCGTCGCCGTCGCCGGCCTTGCTGTCGTCCCGCTCCAGCCGCACCGGCTCCTCGAACGCCGGCGAGGTCGCGGTCAGCCGCTTCTCCTCCCCGGCGTCGGGCGAAGCGTCCCGCCACAGCACATGCATCCGGCCGCCGGCCCCGACCCGGAAGCGACGGGTGGATGCGTCGGGGTCGCCGTGCTTCCCGAAGAACTCCGGGCCGCGCACCTTGCCCTTGTAGTCGGAGTCGCCGGGCCGGGCGGCCCGTACCCTGAGCCGGCGTTCGGCGATCCGCCGCCCGTCCGGGCCGGTCAGCACCACCTTGTACGTACCGTCCTCGGCGTCCGGCAGCACGCTCGGCACCGCCTCGAACATCCGGGGATTGTTCCAGTACCCGCCGTGGTCGTCGTGCCGGAGCGGGACCGGCCCCTTGAACGCCTTCGAGTGCACCGTGAAGGAGCTGCCGGTCTCCCCCGGATACAGATCGTCGAAGAACAGCCCCACCGACTCGCCGGGGCGCGCACCCTGCGGGGAACCACTCACCTCGAACGACGGCCGCGGCGCGGCCACCACATGGACCGTTCCCCGGTTCACCACACGCCCGGCGATCTCGACCGTGAGCGGGTACCTGCCGCGCTGGGCCTTCATCGCGATCCGGCCCCGTGCCTGGTAGCCGAGGCCCCATGTGGGCTCCGTCATCCGGTCCCGTTGGTAGGCGAGCCGGACGGTGTGCGCGAAGGCCGGGGATTTCACGACCACTTGCTCGTGCCGTGTGGCGACGCCGACCACCTGGAGGTCGACGACCTCACCCGGCCGCTCGCCGTCCGACTGGAACAGCAGCTGCGTCTTCTTCCTGGCGCGGCTGCCGTCGTCGGCCGCCGCGCTGCCGGACGCGCCGACAGCGCACACCACCATCCCGCCGCACACCGCGACGGCGGTGCCGATCGCGATACGTGACCAACCCACGCTGCTTCCCCCTTGACGGCCTTTCCCTGAGAGAGGGGATCTGCGCCCGATCGGTTGCGGGCGACGGGTGCATCGCCGTTCCCGTGCTCGGCCGAGGCACCTGGAGACGCCGCCCGCATCTCGGCGTCGGGGCCGGGGCGCTGGTGGCCCCGGCCCCTCGGGAGCCGTCCGGTCAGGACGCGGGCAGCTCGCCGCGGACGGTGCGGGCCGCGGCCACCAGGTTCTCCAGGGAAGCCCGGGTCTCGGGCCAGCCCCGGGTCTTCAGACCGCAGTCCGGGTTCACCCACAGCCGCTCGGCGGGGATGGCCTTCAGGCCGGTGCGCAGCAGTTCGGCCGCCTCCTGCGAACTGGGCACGCGCGGCGAGTGGATGTCGTACACGCCGGGCCCGGCCTCGCGCGGGTAGCCGTGGGCGGCCAGTTCACGGGCGACCTGCATGTGGGAGCGGGCGGCCTCCAGGCTGATGACGTCGGCGTCGAGGTCGTCGATGGCCTGGACGATGTCGCCGAACTCGGCGTAGCACATGTGGGTGTGGATCTGGGTGTCCGGGCGGACGCCGCTGGTGGTGATCCGGAACGCCTCCGTGGCCCAGGCCAGGTAGGCGGGCCGGTCGGCGGTGCGCAGCGGCAGGGTCTCGCGCAGCGCCGGCTCGTCCACCTGGATGACGGACGTGCCGGCCGCCTCCAGGTCGCCGACCTCGTCGCGCAGGGCCAGGGCGACCTGGCGGGCGGTGTCGCCCAGGGGTTGGTCGTCGCGGACGAAGGACCAGGCGAGCATGGTGACCGGGCCGGTCAGCATGCCCTTGACCGGACGGTCGGTGAGGGACTGGGCGTAGGCCGTCCAGCGCACCGTCATCGGCTCGGGGCGGGAGATGTCGCCGGCCAGGATCGGCGGGCGGACGTAGCGGGTGCCGTAGGACTGGACCCAGCCGTGCTGCGTGGCGAGGTAGCCGATGAGCTGCTCGGCGAAGTACTGGACCATGTCGTTGCGTTCGGCCTCGCCATGGACGAGGACGTCCAGACCGGCCTTCTCCTGGAAGGCGAGCACCTCCCGGATCTCGGCCTTGATCCGCTCCTCGTACCCGGCCGTGTCGATCCGGCCCGCGCGCAGGTCGGCCCGTGCGGTGCGCAGTTCGCCGGTCTGCGGGAAGGAGCCGATGGTCGTGGTCGGCAGCAGCGGCAGGCGGAGGTGGGCGCGTTGGGCCGTGGTCCGTTCGGCGTAGGGCTGCGAGCGGCGGGCGTCGCTCTCGGTGATCGCGCCGGACCGGGCGCGGACGGCCGGGTCGTGGGTGAGGGGGGAGTTGGCCCGGGAAGCCAGGGCCGCCCGGGTCGTGGCCAGTTGGGCGGTGATGGCGCCGGTACCGCGGGTCAGGCCCGTGGCGAGGGTGACGATCTCGGCCGTCTTCTGCCGGGCGAACGCGAGCCAGCGCAGGACCTGCGGTTCGATGTCCCGCTCGGCCGCCGCGTCGAGGGGGACGTGCAGCAGGGAGCAGGAGGCCGACACATCGACCCGGTCGGCCAGGCCGAGGAGGGTGCCGAGCGTGGCGAGGGACTTCTCCAGGTCGTTGACCCAGATGTTGCGGCCGTTGACGACGCCGGCGACCAGTCGCTTGCCCGGCAGTCCGCCGACGGCCGCGAGGGCGTCCAGGTTGGCGGCGGCGGCCTCGGTGAAGTCCAGTGCGAGCCCCTCGACCGGGGCCTTGGCCAGCACGGGCAGGGCGTCGCCCAGGCGGTCGAAGTAGGAGGCGACGAGCAGCTTGGGCCGGTCGGTGAGGGCGCCGAGTTCGCGGTAGGCGCGGGCGGCGGTGTGGAGCTCGGCCGGGGTGCGGTCCTGGACGAGGGCGGGCTCGTCCAGCTGCACCCACTCGGCGCCGGCGGCGCGCAGGTCGGCGAGGACCTCGGCGTACACGGGCAGCAGGCGGTCCAGGAGGGTCAGCGGGTCGAAGCCGGCGGCCACGCCGGGCGCGGGCTTGGCCAGCAGCAGATAGGTGACGGGACCGACCAGGACGGGCCGGGCCGTCAGACCCAGTGCCAGGGCCTCGGTCAGCTCGGCGACCTGCTTGGCGGAGTCGGCGGTGAACGTCGTGTCAGGACCCAACTCGGGCACCAGGTAGTGGTAGTTGGTGTCGAACCACTTGGTCATCTCCAGCGGTGCGACATCCTGCGTGCCTCGCGCCATGGCGAAGTAGCCGTCGAGCGGATCGGCCGCGACGGCGGCCCGGTGGCGGTCGGGGATCGCGCCGACCATGACGGTGGTGTCCAGGACGTGGTCGTAGTACGAGAAGTCGCCGGTCGGGACCTCGTCGAGGCCGGCCCCGGCCAGCTGCTGCCAGGTGGTGCGGCGCAGTTCGGCGGCGGTGGCGCGGAGGGCGTCGGCGGTGACGCGGCCCTTCCAGTAGCCCTCGATCGACTTCTTCAGTTCCCGGTCCGGGCCCTGACGCGGGTAGCCGTACACGGTGGCCCGTGCTGCCGCGGCTGCGGACTTGGTGTTCACGGAGATCTCCTTCGCGAGACGAATCCCTGAGATCCCGGCGACGGGACGAAGGCGCGAAGGGGTGACGCACCGTGCGGTACGACCTCGCGCGGCATGGCGCGGTCCTCCGCCTGGTGTGTACGCCGACCCGCCCTCGAGGTCACCGGGATATCCGGATGCGAGTGGTTCGCACCCGGGCAGATGGCAGGTCTTCGGACTCGCGGGCACGTCCTCACGGGGGAGGACACCTAATGGCCGTCGCTTCCCAGGTCCTCTCGTCGGACCCAGTGCGTATGACGGCGGTCGTTCCCGCTCACCGCTGCGGGGCAGTCCCGGATTCCCACCGGGTTCCCTCTTGCGACGCATCCCGCCTGGCGGACGGGGCGAACCAGCTGCACTGGTCAGCCTAAGGGCCGTCCGGCGATGCGGTACGTCCAGGTCGATCATTCGGAAGGTGAGGTGGGACACGCGGTCGACAGGTGTGAAGCACGACGAGGGCGGGAAACGCCGCACATGCGTTTCCCGCCCTCCTGTGAGCAGCCGCCGGTCCCTCCACCGGCGGTGCGGTCCGGGCCCCTCAGCCCGGACCGACCAGACCCTTCAGTTCTGGTCGTACTGGTGGAACCCCCGGCCGGTCTTGCGGCCCAGCAGCCCCGCCTCGACCATCCGTTGGAGCAGCGGGGGAGGGGCGTAGAGGGGTTCCTTGAACTCGTCGTAGAGCGACTCGGCGATCGAGGCGACGGTGTCCAGCCCGATCAGGTCCGCGAGCCTGAGTGGCCCCATGGGGTGGGCGCAGCCCAGCTCCATGCCGGTGTCGATGTCCGCGGCGGTGGCGAAGCCCGACTCCGCCATACGGATCGCCGCCAGCAGATACGGGACGAGCAGCGCGTTGACGACGAAGCCGGCCCGGTCCTGGGAGCGGACGACCGTCTTGCCCAGGACGCCGGTGGCGAAGTCCGCCACGAGGGAGACCGTTTCCGGGGCCGTGTGCAGGGAGGTCACGATCTCCACCAGCGGCAGCACCGGGACGGGGTTGAAGAAGTGCAGTCCCACGACCCGGTCGGCGCGGCCGGTGGCCATGCCCAGGCGCATGACGGGGAGGGAGGAGGTGTTGGTCGCCAGCACCGCCCCGGGATCCTCGACGATCTTGTAGAGCGCGGCGAACACCTCCGTCTTGGCGTCGGCGTTCTCGACGACGGCCTCGATGACCAGCTGACGGTCGGCCAGGTCCGCCAGGCTGCCGGTGAAGAGCAGGCGGTCGAGGGCCTGCCGGGCCGCGGCCGGCTCCAGCTTCCCCCGCTGGACGGCGCGGTCCAGCGAGGCGGCCACCCGCTCCCGTGCGGCGCGGGCGGCCGTGGCGTCGGCCTCACAGACCACCGTGTCGAGACCGGCCCGTGCGCACACCTCGGCGATGCCCGCGCCCATCTGACCGCCGCCGACCACCCCGACGCGCTGGATACCCGCGCTCATGACCGGGTCTCCGCGTTCCGCACGAGGTGGCGGGAGTAGGCGTCCGGGGTGAAGAAGCTCGGCAACTCGCGGGCCAGCGCGTTGCGTTCGAACAGGTCCCGCACCGCGTCGAGGTCCGCCCACGGGTACTCGGCGCCGAGCGCGGCGAGCTCCTCGTCGAGCAGCCGCAGGACCGTCTCGCGGTCGACGACCCGGTGGCGCAGCCACTGCCAGATCTGCACGCGGGCGATCTCGGCGGTGGCGGCGTCCTCCATCAGGCCGTACAGGGCGACCGCGCCCTGACCGCGCAGCCAGGCGGCGAAGTAGCGCAGGGCGACGGCGACGTTGGCACGTATCCCCTCCGCCGTGGGCGGACCGCTGATGCGGCGCACCGAGAGCAGGTCCGCGGCGCCCACCGCCACGTCGTCGCGGGTACGGTCGATCTGGTGCGGCCGGCCGCCGAGAACGCCGTCGAACACCTCGCGGCACAGGGGGACGAGGCCGGGGTGGGCCACCCAGGAGCCGTCGAAGCCGTCCTCGGCCTCGCGCTCCTTGTCCAGCCGGACCTTGGCCAGCGCCGCCTCGTTGGCGGCCGGGTCCTTGCTCGGCACCTGCGCCGCCATGCCTCCGATCGCATGGGCGCCCCGCTTGTGGCAGGTGCGCACCAGCAGTTCGGTGTACGCCCGCAGGAAGGGGGCGGTCATGGTCACCTTCGCCCGGTCCGGCAGCAGGAAGCCGGTGCGGTGCCCCAGGGTCTTGATCAGGCTGAACAGGTAGTCCCAGCGACCGGCGTTGAGACCGGAGCTGTGCTCGCGCAGCTCGTGGAGGATCTCCTCCATCTCGAAGGCGGCGGTGATCGTCTCGATGAGCACGGTGGCGCGGATCGTGCCGCGGGGGATGCCGAGCAGCTCCTGGGCGAGGACGAACACGTCGTTCCACAGCCGGGCCTCGTAGCGGTTCTCCAGCTTCGGCAGGTAGAAGTACGGGCCGTGGCCGGCGTCGAGCTGACGCCGCGCGCAGTGGAAGAAGTACAGGCCGAAGTCGACGAGCGCGGCGGGCACCGGTCCGCCGGCGAACTCCAGGTGCCCCTCGTCGAGATGCCAGCCGCGCGGCCGGACGACGATGGTGGCGAGCCGGTCGCGGTCGGCGAGCCGGTACTCCTTGCCGTCGGCGCTGGTGAAGTCGATGCGCCGGTCGATGGCGTCGCGCAGGTTCAGCTGGCCGCCGATGATGTTGTCCCAGGTGGGGGCGGTGGCGTCCTCGAAGTCGGCCATCCACACCTGGGCGCCGGAGTTGAGCGCGTTGATCGTCATGCGCCGGTCCGGCGGGCCGGTGATCTCGACGCGGCGGTCGGTCAGGCCCGGCGCCGGCGCGGCGACACGCCACGACGGGTCGGCGCGCACGGCGGAGGTGACCAGCGGGAAGTCCAGCGGGGAACCGCTCGCCAGACGCAGGGCCTGCCGACGGCGTTCCTTCATCAGGTCCTGCCGGCGCTCGCCGAAGGCGGCGGCAAGGTGCCCGAGGAAGTCCAGGGCGGCGGGGGTGAGGATCTCGTCGTGACGGTCGCCCGGGGCGGCGAGGACATGGACGCGGTGGGTGAGGGCGCTGGTGGTCATCGGGTTCTCCTGCGGGAGGGAGCGGAGCGGGGGTCGGACGGGGACGGTCGTACGACCCCCGCTCGGCCAGGGACGGACCGGACGGCCACCCGGGCGGGGCGGCCCGAGGCGGGTCCTAGTGGAACTGCTCCTCCTCCGTGGAGCCGCTCAGGGCCGTGGTGGAGGAGGCGGGGTTGACGGCGGTGGAGACCAGGTCGAAGTAGCCGGTGCCGACCTCGCGCTGGTGCTTGACCGCCGTGAAGCCGTGCGCCTGCGCGGCGAACTCCCGCTCCTGCAGATCGACGTACGCGGTCATGCCGTGCTCGGCGTAGCCGCGCGCCAGGTCGAACATGCCGTGGTTGAGGGAGTGGAAGCCGGCCAGGGTGATGAACTGGAAGCGGTAGCCCATCGCGCCCAGCTCCCGCTGGAACTTGGCGATCTGGTCGTCGTCGAGAGCGGCCTTCCAGTTGAACGACGGCGAGCAGTTGTAGGCCAGCATCTGGTCCGGGTGCTCGGCGTGGATCGCCTCGGCGAACTCGCGGGCCTGCGCCAGGTCCGGGGTGCCGGTCTCCACCCAGATGAGGTCGGCGTACGGGGCGTAGGCCAGGCCACGGGCGATGACCGGCGCCATGCCGTTGCGGACCCGGTAGAAGCCCTCCGCCGTGCGCTCGCCGGTGACGAACTCCGCGTCGCGCTCGTCGACGTCGCTGGTCAGCAGATTGGCCGCCAGGGCGTCCGTGCGGGCGACGACGAGGGTCGGCACGTCGGCGATGTCGGCCGCGAGCCGGGCGGCGTTGAGGGTCCGGATGTGCTGAGAGGTCGGCACCAGCACCTTCCCGCCGAGGTGGCCGCACTTCTTCTCGGAGGCGAGCTGGTCCTCGTAGTGGATGCCGGCCGCACCGGCCGCGATCATCGCCTTGGTCAGCTCGAAGGCGTTGAGCGGGCCGCCGAATCCGGCCTCCGCGTCGGCGACGATCGGCGCGAGCCAGTCCGTCGTGTCGCCCGCGCCCTCGGCGGTGGCGATCTGGTCGGCGCGCAGCAGCGCGTTGTTGATCCGACGGACCACCTGGGGAACGGAGTTGGCCGGGTACAGGCTCTGGTCCGGGTAGGTGTGCCCGGCCTGGTTGGCGTCGGCGGCGACCTGCCAGCCGGACAGGTAGATGGCCTGGAGGCCGGCCTTGACCTGCTGGACGGCCTGACCACCGGTCAGTGCGCCGAGCGCGTGGATGTAGTCCTGCTCGTGCAGTTGCCGCCACAGCCGCTCGGCGCCGCGCCGGGCCAGGGTGTGCTCCTCGCGCACGCTGCCGGACAGCCGGATCACGTCGTCGGCGCTGTAGGTGCGCTCGATGCCCTGCCACCGGGGGTCGGTGGCCCAGCGCCGCGCGAGTTCCTCGGCCGCCTGCGTCCTCGCCTCTGCCATGACTGTCACCGTCTCCTCGGTCTGTCTCGTCTGCCAATCTCCGACCTACGCAAAGGGAGATGGCACTGTGTGTCCTATGACTGGGATGCGGCCCGCCGTCATGCCGTGGGGCTGAGGTGAGCAACGCTGCCGGTACACGACCCCGTCGTCGCCGGGATCTCCGACGTCAGGGCATCAATCGCGCCCCGGATCCGAGCGGTGGTCGCCGGTGTCCGGCGGGCCGCACTCATGACTCTGGCACTGGCACTGAGTGCCATCAATCATGGACGCCTGCCAACTTCTGCGAATCTTCCCTCCACCATTTGCCAATCTTGCTAAGGGTGCCCGCAGACTCCGCCGCAGGGCCGGGGTACCGTCACCGCCTCTGGAACCACCCCAGCCACAGACGCGTCTCCCCAGCTGTGTCCGCGAACGTCGCTCCCCTGACGCAGCTGCTCCTCTTCGCCCGGCTTCAGACCCGATGCTGTGCGTTCGCCGTCGCGCTGCTCTCGGGGATGGCGCTGCTGTCCCTGCCGGCCGAGTTGCCGGTGGCCAGGTACGACCTGTTGCTCGGGTACGGACTGCTGCTCACGCTGATCTTCCGCCTCAGCGGATGGGAGACCGGGCGGGATGTCGCCGTCATCGCCGTATGCCACGCGATCGGGCTCGCCTTCGAACTGGTGAAGGTCGCCCTGGGCTCATGGAGTTATCCGGAACCCGCGGTACTGAAGGTCGCGGGCGTGCCCCTGTACGGAGGCTTCCTCTACGCCGCGGTGGGCAGTTACGTCTGCCGCGCCTGGCGGCTGCTGGACCTGGAACTCGTCGGCTACCGCCCCCGGGCGACGGCGGCAGTCGCCGCGGCCGTCTACGTGAACTTCTTCAGTCACCACTGGCTGCCCGATGCGCGCTGGCCGCTCGCCGCGCTGCTCGTCGCCGTCACCGTCGGTACGTCGGTGCGGTTCAGCGTGGGGAACGCCCGCTACCGCATGCCGCTGGCGCTCTCCTTCGCGCTGATCGGCTTCTTCCTCTGGCTGGCCGAGAACCTCGCCACCTACCTGGGCGCATGGCGCTACCCCTACCAGCTCCAAGGCTGGCAACCGGTCTCCGTCGACAAGTTCGGCGCCTGGTCACTTCTGATCAGCGTCACCGTCGTGCTGGTGGCAGCCACCCACCGGGAACGCGACCCCGGATAGCAGCCACCCTTCTCCTCAGCGGGAGCGAGGTCGCCGATATAGGTCTGAATCCGACCTACATGCTCCCTAGCTTGGTCCTGCGACACCGAACGGGACCACCCGAGACAAGGCGGAGATCATGACTGGCACCGAGCCCACCACCCACACTTCGGCCCACACCTCGGCATCCACCGGCGAGCGCGCGGACTTGTCGGCGATGCTGGCCAAGCAGCGGCACATGCTGCGCTTCACCACCCGTGACCTCACGGACGAGCAGGTGGGGCTGCGTACCACCGCCAGTGAGCTGTGCTTGGGCGGACTGATCAAGCATGTCACCGTGGTGGAGCGGAACTGGGTCGACTTCATCCTGGACGGCCCGTCCTCGATGGGCGACTTCACCGCCATGACCGAGGCCGACTGGGCTCGTCGGGCCGACGAGTTCCGGATGCTGCCGGGTGAGACGTTGGCGGGTGTGCTGGACGGCTACGCCGAAGTGGCGCGCCGGACCGACGAGCTGGTCGCCACCCTGCCCGATCTGGACGCCACCCAGCCGCTGCCCAAGGCGCCGTGGTTCGAGTCCGACGAGCGCTGGTCGGCCCGCCGGGTGCTGATGCACGTCATCTCCGAGACCGCCCAGCACTCCGGCCACGCCGACATCATCCGCGAGTGCCTCGACGGAGCCAAGAGCATGGGCTGACCGCGCACGGCGGACGGCCGTCATGGGCGCTCCAGCCGGGCCGCCAGCTCCACGGGGAGGGCGTCCCGGTTCGCCCGGGTCACCTGGACGAGTTCGATGTCGGCACGTCGCTTGAGCGCGTCGGTGAACGGGTCGTTCTTCGCATGGACCGTGGCGACGATGTCGATGTCGGACCCGAACAGGTGACGGACGGTGTCCCGGAAATCGGTGCACGCCAGCTCCATACGCCCGAGCTCGTCGATCAGCACCAGCTCCCCGGGCACCGGATTCGCCGCCGCCGACCTGAGCAGAGGCAGCGCGAGCCGCTCCATGACGCCCAGGTCCACGCCGTAGCGGCCCACCCTCGGTGGCCCCGGGAAGTCGACATGGGCGAGCACGGCTCGCGGACCGCCCTCCAGTGCTTCCAGCGCGAAACCGGACCGGGCGGAGCCCTGCCGGATCTCCTCCGTCGTGAAGCCGACGACCCTGCGGGTACGCAGGAGCGCGGCCAACCGTCGGACAACGGTCGTCTTGCCCGCTCCGGGACGTCCCTCCAGCAGGATTCTCGTCGGCATCCGGTGCTCCCTGTCGGTCCGTCTTACGGTTCCCGGCCCCACCGGGCGGCGTACTCCGCCAATCGGGGGTTCTGCGGACCTGGGCCGGTCCCGACCGGGCCGCTTCGGGTATAGCCGCGCGCATGACGGGAATTGAGCTGACGAGCGGCGCGTTCGCCGACCACGAAGAGATCCCTCGACGCCACACCGGGGAGGGCGACGACGTCTCGCCCTCGCTGACCTGGTCGGCGGTGCCTGACGGTACGTCGGAGCTGGTCCTGCTCTGCGAGGATCCCGACGCACCGGGTGGGTCGTTCCTGCACTGGCTGGTCACCGGTATCGACCCGCGGAGTTCCGGTGTGGCGGTGGGGGAGCCGCCTGCCGGCGGTCAGGAGTGGCCCAATGGATTCGGCCGGGTGGGCTGGGGCGGTCCGATGCCTCCGCCGGGGCACGGGACGCACCGCTACTTCTTCCGCCTGTGGGCCGTGTCGGAGCCGCTTCCGCTGCACGGAAAGCCGACCGTCGACGCGGTGCACCGGGCCGTGAAGGGGCGGGAGTTGGCCAGCGGCGTCGTCATGGGCACATACCAACGCTGACCGTTGTCGGAGCCGCTCGCGGGGAGGTTGACGCAGTGAACGTCCTGAAGATCGCGTTGGAGGAAGGCTTCAGCGGGCAGCACGTCGTGGTCTCGGTGGACGGGACGGTCGTGCTGGACGAGACCGATGTACGGACCCGGCTGCAGATCGGCCTGGCCCGGTCCGTGGAGGTCCAGGTGCCGGACGGAGGACACTCGGTCGAGGTCCGGGTCGAGGGAGAACCGCCGCTGAGGACCGAGGTCGACGCGCCCGTCACCCAGTCGGTACGGATCAGCCTCACGGCCGAGGGCAGCCCCGTCGCCGTCGCCAGCCGAGACCGCCCCCGCTACCTGTGAGGGTCCCTCCCTGACCGCGGCCGGGCCCCGGGATGAGGGTCGATCACGAATGACGGACGACGACGGGCCGAGGACGGTGCCGGGCCGGGCCGGTTGCACGGGGCACCCGTCGGGTTTTCACTGGCAGTAGAGGCGGTCGGAACGTCGCGACGGCCTCCCCGTAAGGCCTGGGCTCCCTGTGCGGATCCCGGGCCACTGGACCACGACCGACTGACGCCGGACGCCGACGGTTCGGCCCCGTGCCGCCGGCGACGCCCGGCCACACCACCTTCATCCGCCAGGGCGCGATGTGCCCGGCCGGCCGGCTCACCGGGTTTCCCGTCGCCGGGAATTTCCCCGCCCTGCCCCACCATGTCCCGGCCACGCCGGGTCCAGGAGGCGGCATGACCACGCAAGAATCCGGCTCGCGGAGCGAGTTCGACACACTCGTCCGTGCCGTTGTGGACGAAATCGCACACCGTACCGGAGGTGACGTCGGCATCAGACCCCAAGTGGGTCAGGACGTCGAACAGGCCCGCGCCCAGGGCCAGCGCAGCGGCGTCTATCGCCGCACCGAGCAGCCGATATCCCACCTGTTGGAACGGGGCGGTGCCCAGGCCATGCCCATGCCGGGTACGGGCCCATCCGGTGAGGCACAGTCGGCCGCCGCGTCCATGGCCTCACCCGCGGCCGTGCCGGAGTCCGGCCCGACCGCCGAGCAGTGGACGACGGCCGGTCAGACACCGGCCGAGACCGTCCGGTCCAGTGCCGCCGCAGGCTCGTTCGAGGAACTGCGCGTGGACGTGGACGGGCCGGCGCCCACCATGACCGTGTCCGGTACCGTCTGGCGGCTGCCCACCGGCGGGGCCACCTGGCTCGCCGAAGTCGCCAGGCAGGCGGACGGCTCTCTCGCCGGCCCCATCAGCTACCGGGACGGCAACACTTCGCTGCGCCCCGGCACCAGCATCCGGGTGCAGCTCACCGGCCAGCCACCGCTCCAGCCGTTCGGCGCCGTGGTGACCTTCATGAAGCCGGGGGTACCGGACGAGGTGGTCGGCTACGCCCAGGCGACCCCGCACTTCCGCGAGGTCGGCATCGAGTACGACCGGGTCGAGGACGCCGTGCAGATCGACGCCTATTCGCTGCACGACCATCCGGTGCGGCCGCAGGACCTCCCCGACATCACGCTCACCGTGGAGGACGCGTTCACCCGCCAGGGCATTCAGGTCACCCGCAACGGCGGCAGCAACGTGATTCCGCTGTCGACCGCCGTCAACGGCCGCTGGTCCGACATCGAGATGCACGACGCCATGCAGCAGCACTGGTCCCAATGGCGGCCCGGCCCCAGCGGTGAGGGCATCGCCCAGTGGCAGGTGTGGACGCTCTTCGCCGGGCTGCACGACGAGGGCAAGGACCTCGGCGGCATCATGTTCGACGACATCGGCGCCGCCCAGCGGCAAGGCTGCGCGATCTTCTCCAAATCCTTCATCTCCGATCGCCCGCCGAACGACCCCGCGCCCGAGGCCTACGTCCGCAGGATGGGCTTCTGGACCGCCGTGCACGAGATCGGCCACTGCTTCAACCTCGCCCACGCATGGCAGAAGTCACTCCGCACCCCCTGGATGCCGCTGGCCGACGAGCCCGAGGGGCGCAGCTTCATGAACTACCCGTTCCTGGTGAACGGCGGACCGCAGGCGTTCTTCTCGGACTTCCGCTACTTCTTCTCCGAGGACGAACTGCGCTTCCTGCGGCACGCACCGGAGCGGTTCGTGGAGCAGGGCAACATCCCGTGGTTCGACCACCACGGTTTCGAACAGGCACGGCGCAGCGGGGCCGACGGGGCGCTCCAACTCACCCTGCGGGTCAACCGCGACGCCGACCGCCAAGGGGCGTACCGCTTCGCCATGCTGGAGCCGGTGATCGGTGAGCTGAAGCTGACCAACACCTCCACCGTCCCCAAGATGGTGGACCGCAATACGTTGGTGGGCGACAACCTCAGCGTCTTCGTCCGGCGTGAGGACGGCACCGAGGCCAGCGTCCTCCAGCCGTATCTGCGCTACTGCAAGCAGCCCGCTCCCGTGATGGTGCAGCCCGGGGAGTCGCTGTACGAGCAGGTGGTGCTGTCCTTCGGAGTCGGCGGCTGGAAGATCGCGGAGCCGGGCGCGTACCAGGTCTACGCGGCACTGCGCACCGCCCCCGAGAACGCCTCGTCCGCCGTGTCCGCGGCCCCGACCGGACAGGTCCTGGCCGCCCCGCTCCCCATCCGGGTGGAGCGCCCGGCCAGCCGCGAACAGGAGCGGCTCGCGGACGACGTCTGCACCGACACCGTCGGACGCGTGCTGGCACTGGGCGGCAGCCGGGTGATGGACGACGCCAACGACGTACTGCGCGAGGTGACCGACCGGATTCCCGACGAACTGGTGGCCAAACACGCCGCCGCATGCCTGAGCACGGCCGCCACCATCCCGGGCAAGGTCATGTCCGACGGTGGCGCGCGGCGCATCGAGGCGCGGGGAACGGACGCGGACGCCGGTATGGAGCTGGCCCGCCGCGCGTACGAGGACCTCGACACCGCGGCCGAGACCTTCGGTCATATCCGGCTGACCCGGAACGTCGAGGCCATCGCGGTCGCGCTGGACGAACAGGACAGGCGTGAGCCTGCCACCCAGCTGCTCGGCCGACTCGCCCAGACCCTGCAGGACCGCCAGGTCAAACCGCGGGTCGTGGAGCGGGTCCAGCAGCTGGAGCAACGGATCGCCGGCAGCGACGGATCGGGTACCGGGCGGACCTGACCGAGGACGGGCGACGCCCCGCACGGGCACGGAACGGAAACCCAGCGGAGAGTGGTTTCTGCCGCCCCGGTGCGGGCGTCACCTGCCCGGGCGTCGCCACGCCACCACAGTCAGGCTGCTGGGGCCTGTCCGATGGATCAGGGTCGGACAGGGCCCTACCCGTTCTCCCGTCCGGGAAGTGACGCCCCCTGGAGAAACGCCCGGTAGGCGTCCGCGGCGTCCTCCTCGACGGTCGGCCCGTCCGGTCCGTACCGCGTGTCGCTCCGGTCGCGTTTCGGTCCGGATATCCAGAAATCCTCATGGGATTCGACGTCGTAAAAGTTCGCGTCGGACAGTCCCAGACCCGTACCGCGTCGCAGGGTCCGCCCTTGGAAGTAGGCCGTCTTCCAGGTCTTGGAGAAGTCCACCCATCCGATCCATGAGGGCCCGCGGTCGGTGCCGTAGCCCGTTTTGAGCTGCACGAACATGATTCTGCGAGGCATCGTCCCAGCGTGGCCGATCGTGCCACTCCAGCAAACCGATTTTTCGGAATCGATCCGATGATGACGCCCTTCCGGACCTGAGGCCGGGTGCGCACCGTACGGCACCAGCCACACGCCAGGATGACGTGGCCGCCGGCGTCACAGCGTCCGGCTAGCGGGTGTCCGCGCGCGAGGGCTTCCGTTCGTCGGCTTCGAGGCCGCGCAGCTCGTCGGCTTCGAGTCCGCGCAGCATCCAGAGTCCGTACAGGGCCAGCAGTGGTTTGAGGACCGCCCACTCGCCGGGGCGGTAGTCGTCCGCGGGCACGAGTCTCTCGGCGAGATCGGGGCGCTGACGGCGCAGGTACGCGCGGGCCTTGAGTCCGTGAGCCGGCTGGGAGGCGATCTTGATGCGATCCGCGCCTTCGAGCAGGGGGATCACGTTCGTGATGTTCTCCCACGTCGTCCTGCTCTGGTCTTCGATGAGTACGCGGCCGTCGAACCCGAGCACGGACTTCGCGTAGTCGGCCATCAACCGGGCTTCGGCTGGGCCGCCGCCCGCCGCACCCCCGCTGAAGATCACCTGGGTGTCACGCGCACTGTCGGAGGCGGCGGATCGTAGCCCGGCGCGGACTCGCCACCGGTTGACGACGTTGATCGACGGGTGCGCATTTCGATAGCCCAGCACAACGATGGCTTCTGAACCGCTGTCACTGTCTTTCCCGACGAGCGTTCGAGACCATCGCCAGTTCAACCACTCTGCCCAGGCCAGGGCGGCGACCGCCCCTCCTGCCGCTGTCACCCACGCTGCTCGCATACGGCGAGCCTAGGGCGTTCCCAGCCCCGAAGCGCCGAGCAAGGAGGGCGGCGGCCGCGCTGCAGACGGCTCAACCTGCGGGGGCCTGGAACTCCTGAGATCTGCGCACGAAATGATCTTCAAGGTGGTTGGATCGCGCACGTACAAGCGGCGGTGGCTCGTGCGTCGACGTACGCACCACCGCTTCCGAGACGATCAGGGAGACGCAGACACAGTGGAACGCATCGGGATCATCGGCGTGGGCGAGATCGGCCGGGCCATCGTGGACGGTCTGTGCGACGGCGTGGAGCAGCCGCCGGAGATCTACCTCTCGCCACGAGGGTCCCGTACGGCCGCCGAACTGTCCCGGCAGTACCCGAACGTGCGGGTCTGTGCCGACAACCAGGACGTGGTGAACCGCTCCGAGACAGTGCTCATCGCCGTCCGCCCCCAGGACCGCTCCGAGGCCCTCGCCGGGCTCCAGGTCGGCGGCGACAGCGTCGTGGTCAGCGTCATGGCGGGCATCGGCATCGGCGAGTTGCGCCAGACGCTCGGCACCGACGCCCCGCTGGTGCGTGCCATCCCGCTGCCCGCCGTGCGCGAACGCCGGTCCGTCACCGTCACGTGCCCCTCCCACCCGGCCGCGGACGCACTCTTCGACCGCCTCGGCGGGGCGCTCCCCGTCGCGGACGAAGCGTCCTTCAACGTCTTCTCCGCCCTGACGGCCACGCTGACCAGCCACTACTGGTACCTGGCCACGCTCACCGATTGGGCCTCCCGGCAGGGCGTTCCCTCCGAGGACGCGGACCGGTACGTCCGCGGTCTCTTCCAGGGCGTCGAGCGTTCGCTGGGTGACGAGGGCCGCTCTCTTCACCAGCTCGCGGGCGACCACGAGACACCGAACGGAATCAACGAGCGCATCCGCACCACGTGGTTCGACGCGGCCAATTCCGCGGCCCTGACCAAGGCGCTCGACGCGCTCCTCGCCGACCTCACATAGCCACGTCGGGGGCCGCGGGTGCCGGGACCCGCGGCCGCCGCTGCGACGGCGGGTCCCGGCCGTCCTATCGCTGGGACGGCGGGTCCTGGCCGTCGCTCTCCCGGGCCGGCTGCCGGGCGAGTGCGGTCCAGGAGCGCAGGAGCAGGTCGAAGGCGTCGACGACGACGTCGTCCTGGATGCCGTCGGGGGTCAGCAGACGCTGGATCAGCAGGCCGTCCTCCAAGGCGTGGACGATCAGGGCGAGGAACGCGGGATCGGCGGGCGAGGTGACGCCGCGGGCGGCGAACGCCTGCTCCAAGCCGGTGGTGTGGGCGCCGCGGGCGAGGAGTTCGCGTTCGCCGAGCAGTGGACGCAGTTCGTCGTTCCGCAGGGCGTACAGGACGAGTTCCATGCGCAGCGCGAGCCATTGGGGCAGGTGCTGGGCGCGGTCGCGGTTCCAGGCCCGGAGTCTGTCGAGGGCGTCGGCGCCGGAGGTGGCGTCCTGGGTGAGGGAGCGGACCTCCTCGAGTTCGCGGCGGGTGCGGTCGTGGAGCAGCTCGGCGACGAGGGCGTTCTTGTCCTCGAAGTTCCCGTAGAAGGCGCCGCGGGTGTAGCCGGCGCGCTCGGCGATCTGCTCGACGGAGGTGCCGTTGACGCCGCGTTCGGTGAACAGCTCGGCGGCGGCGGCCAGCAGGCGGTGTCGGGTCTGCTGTCGGCTCTCTTCGCGGGTCAGGCGCTTGCGTTCAGATGTCACGGCGGCATCCTACGGTCCACCAAAGCCCAGATATTCATTTCTGTATCCAGATACAGATCTGTATCTTTGCTGCTCGGAGTGAAGGGAGGCCCGATGGGGGCGAACGAACTGTGGCCGCTGGGGGCGACGGAGCTGGCGAAGCTGGTGGCGTCCGGGGAGGTGTCCGCGGCGGAGGCCGTGGAGGCGCACCTGGAGCGGATCGCCGCGGTGAACCCGCGGGTGAACGCGGTGACCCGGCTGCTGGAGGACAGCGCCCGGCAGGCGGCGCGGGAGACCGACCGGCGCCGGGCCGCCGGCGAGCGGCTGGGCCCGTTGGCCGGGGTGCCGTTCACGGTGAAGGAGAACATCCACGTCGCCGGATCGGCGACCACGCACGGCGTGCCGTACTTCCGCGACTGGGTGGCGCGGGCGGACGCGCCCCCGGTGCGGCGGCTGCGCGCGGCCGGGGCGATTCCGATCGGGCGCACCAACATGCCCGACCTGGCGATCGCCGGGCTGCACACGGTCAGCCAGCTGTTCGGGGACACCGTCAATCCGTGGGACCCGCAGCGCACTCCCGGCGGCACCAGCGGCGGCGACGCGGTCGCGGTGGCGACCGGCATGGCGGCGCTGGGGCTGGGCAACGACTCCGGCGGGTCGGTGCGCAACCCGGCGACGTTCAACGGTGTCGCGGGGCTGAAACCGAGCTACGGGCGGTTCCCGGCCGACCACCGGATGAACGACCAGGAGCCGGTCCTGGGCCACCAACTCTTCCCGGTGGACGGGCCGTTGGCGCGATCCGTGGCGGACCTGCGGGCGGCGTACGAGGCGCTCGCAGGGACGGATCCGCAGGACCCGCGGGCCGTTCCGGCCCCGCTGTACGGGCCGGGGCCGAACGCGCCGGTGCGGGTCGGCGTGGTGACCGACCCCGGCGGCCGGGGCGACGTCCACCCGGACGTACACGCGGCGATCGAGGCGGCGGCGGCAGCCCTGGAGGACGCCGGACACCCCGTCGAGGAGGTGGAGGTACCGCGGCTGCAGGACGCTCTCGACGGCTACGGCGCACTGCTGCGGACCGAGTTCTCCCTGGCCTGGCCGATGCTCAGGCGGCTGCTCACCGACGACAGCGCCCGGCACATCGAGCTGGACATCGAACGCCACCCGGCTGTCGGCCTGGAGGAGTACATCCGGCAGACCGGCCTACGCCTCGGGGTCCAGCGCGCGTGGGCCCGCTTCTTCGAGCACTGCCCGCTGCTGCTCGGACCGGTGTCCACGCAGCCGATACCCGGACCAGTGGTGCCGCGGACCCCGGAGGAGCGCGACGCGACGTTCCTGCCGATGCGGCTGCTGACCGCGTCGACGTATGTGGGGGTGCCGGCCGTGGCCGTACCCACCGGAATCGCGTCCGGGCTGCCGCAGGGCGTCCAGGTCATGGCGGGCATGTACCGCGAGGACCTGTGCCTGGACGCGGCGCAGCGGATCGAGGAGCGCCTCGGCGTCCTCACCCCGCTCGACCCTCGTCCGCGCCGTTGCGACACGGACGAGAGGTAGGCGGCTCCGCGGTCCGTCCGCCTGTTTCGTCGGCACTCCTCCGGGCACCCGGGCGAAGGGGGCGGCCTCCCCGGCACCGCGGAGCCCGTGAGCCGTTCGGTTACCCCGGCGCGCATCCGGCCCAATCGGGGCCGAACGGGCATGAGCGGTTCCGCCCGGCGGGAATCGGTCTGGGGGCGCCCGCGGCCTGCCGCCGCGTCTCCCGTGCCGGCCGGACACCTACATCCGGCCGGCACCGACACCACAGAAGACCGGCAACAGCACCACAGAAGACCGGCATCAACACCGCAGAAGAAAGGAACGACGTCCGATGCAGATCGCCTTTCTGGTAGCGCCCGAAGGTGTGGAACAGGTCGAACTGACCGAACCCTGGCAAGCGGTCCTGAACTCGGGTGACGTTCCGCAACTGGTGTCCACCCGAAGCGGACGGATCCAGGCGTACCACCACTTGGACAAGGCCGACACCTTCCAGGTGGACCGTACGGTCGGCGCGACGGAGGTGACGGAGTACGGCGGCCTGGTCCTGCCCGGCGGCGTCGCCAACCCCGATGCCCTGCGCATGGACAAGGACGCGGTCGCCTTCGTCAGGGGCTTCTTCGAGCGGGGCCGGCCAGTGGCGGCCATCTGTCACGCGCCATGGACGCTGATCGAGGCCGACGTCGTGCGGGGGCGCACGCTGACCTCTTGGCCCAGCCTGCGGACCGACATCCGCAACGCCGGCGGCACCTGGGTGGACGAGCAGGTCAAGGTGTGCACCGCGGGCCACAACACGCTGATCACCAGCCGGAAGCCGGGGGACCTGAAGGCCTTCTGCGCGACCTTCGTCTCGGAATTCGCCCAGGCGGGAAGGGCCGCCTGAGAGCGCGGACGAGAAGCAGTCGGCTTCGAACGCGGCCACCACGAGGTGTCGACCGATGGAGTACCGACGTCAAAGGACACCGGTTCCCACCCGTTCCGCAAGGCTGCTCGGGCGGCACCTGGGTCCTCAAGTCCCCGACCCATCCCGCCTCTTGACGGCGGCTGAGGTCAAAGATCCTCGACGCTCCACGCCGCTCCTGCCGGTCAGCGGCGACGGTTGCGGTCGGGGCGTGATCGTTGCGCCGGCCGAGGGGCGAGGGCGTCCTTCGTACCCCCACAGGTCGCGGACCTGAACGAGCGGACGTCGCGCGATCAGCTGTCCCGACTCGGGCGTAACCGCCGAAAAAGGGAGAAAATGGATGCGTGACCGGCGGCCGCTGCCGGGACGCCGCCACACGCCCACGGACGAGGAGTGCCCATGCCTGCAGGTTCGAGCAAGAAGCGCGAGCGTCAATACGAGCACATCAAGGAGAGCGCCGAACAGCGAGGCGAATCGACCAGGCGGGCGAAGGAGATCGCCGCCCGGACCGTGAACAAGGAACGGGCCCGCTCCGGCGAGTCGAAGACCGCGAGCAAGGTCTCCACCCAGGACAGGAAGTCCGCCTCGCAACGCGGCGGCGAACGGTCCCACAGCGGATCCCAGGGCCCCACCAAGGACCAGCTGTACGAGGAGGCCAAGAAGAAGAACATCGAAGGCCGGTCCAACATGAGCAAGCAGCAGCTCCGCAATGCCCTCGGCCGGTGAACGCTGTCTCCTGCGCCCCCCTGCTGCCGTGAGCACCCGCACGCCCGGGTGCTCACGGCAGTAACAGGGGGCGCGGTCTCGGGGGGCTAGACGCGGTCCGCGTCGAGCTGGTCGCCCTGCAGGTGCCGTACGAGCGCGGCACGGTGCAGATCCGCGACCGGAGCGAGGAGATCCGGATGGCGCAGCAGCGCCGTCGCCCGGCGATCGCGTTCGTCGGGCCGAGTCAGCCGGCGGAAGTCGACGCTCACCCCGGAGGCATGCTCACCTCTCGCCAGGGCCGCCACCGCCTCCTCGGCGAGCTCGGGCGTGGTGAGCAGGCAGGCGGCCCAGCTCGCCACGACCTCGTCGACCCAGCTCCGCCACGGCTCCTCTGGAGCATCGGGCCCGGACGTGTCGGCTCCGGTGATCCAGTCCAGCCGGGCCGAGCCCCCGGGGCCCACGAGCGCGACCACGGCGACATCCGCCGCCGTCGGGTAGCGCAGCCATGCCGAGACCGTGGCCGCCTGGCGGGCCTGGGCCTCTGCGAGGGCGGCGTCGACGGCGCCGCCGGTCACGGGGTACGAGCGCAGCAACCACTGCGCGGTGGAGGCTATGACCGGCGAGATGTCGGTGGACAAGCGGCGTCCCTTCTCTGGCGCGCCACGGAAGACCCGCGGTTCGCGGATCTCACAGGCGCCTCGGAGTCGGCCCGTGGTCCCGGGCACTCGGCAGCGTAGGGGCAAGGGCTATCGGGCGAAATGGCGCAGGTCACGCATAGCACTGAAAGCCGCCCATCCCCCCTCCGCTCCCGAGGCGCGCCGGATGCCGCGTCCATGCCATTCGGCGCGCCCCGACGTGCCACAGCACGGGTGACGGTGCGGAGCCAACCAGGGCCAAGGCTCCCGTTCCCCCGTTAGCGGTCGCCGTGCCCGGGAACACGTGGTGAACGCCCGGCACGCGCTGCGCGGGCTGTCCGGTCCACCGCTTCAGGAGGTAACCATGGCGCACGGCGGAAACATCATCGAGGAACTGACCACGGACCATCGCGAGGTCGAGAATCTCTTCGGGCGGATCGAGGCCCTGCCCAGCGGCCACCAGGACCGCAAGCGCCTCATCGACGAGGTGACCATCGAGCTCGTACGGCACTCCGTCGCGGAGGAGCAGTACCTGTACCCGACGGTGCGCGAGCACGTGGCCGACGGCGGTGCGATGGCCGACAAGGAGCTCAAGGACCACGGGGAGGTGGAGAAGATCCTCAAGAGGCTCGAAGGGTGCTCCGCCGACGACCCGCAGCTGGATCAGCTGTTCATGACCCTCAAGAGTGCGGTCGGCCGCCATGTGCAGGACGAGGAGGACAACCTCTTCCCCCGGCTGAGCATGGCCTGCTCGGACGAGACCCTGAAGACACTCGGCGACAAGATCCGTACGGCGAAGAAGATGGCTCCCACCCGTCCGCACCCCGCCGCCCCCGTCACGCCGCCGGCGAACAAGATCCTCGCGCCGGGGGTCGGCCTGGTGGACCGGGTCCGGGACTTCGTCACCGGCCGGGGAAAGTCCTGATCGGCCCCCTCGCGATCAGCCGCATCGCCCACAGCCGGCTCGGAGGTGCCCGGCAGGCCCGTCACACCGCGGAGGAGCAATGGCTGAGTACGGGTACTTCCTGGCCTGCGAAGAGCACGGCCCGGCGGCGCTGGTGGAACAGGCACGGATGGCCGAACAGGCCGGCTTCACCTCGCTGTGGATTTCCGACCACTTCCATCCCTGGCACGACGCGCAGGGCCAGAGCCCCTTCGTCTGGTCGGTGATCGGCGCGTTGTCCCAGGTGACGTCGCTCCCGGTGGAGACCGCCGTGACGTGCCCGACGATGCGCCTGCACCCCGCGGTCACCGCTCAGGCGGCTGCGACGGCGGCGGTGCAGACGAACGGGAGGTTCCGGCTCGGAGTGGGTTCCGGCGAAGCCCTCAACGAGCACGTCCTCGGCGATCGATGGCCACAGGCCGCCGTCCGTCTGGAGATGCTGGAAGAGGCCGTACAGGTGATGCGGAGCCTCTTCACAGGCGAGGAGGTGAGCCACCACGGGAAGTACTACACGGTCGAGAACGCGCGCCTCTACACGGTTCCCGAGGAGCCGGTGCCCATCGACGTCTCCGGGTTCGGGCCGGCCGCCACCGAACTGGCCGGCCGTATCGGGGACGGATTCGTCACGATGTCCCCGGACGCCGATGCCGTGGAGCGATTCCGGCGCGGCGGGGGTGCGACGAAACCCGCCATGGGCGGATTGAAGGTGTGCTGGGCGCAGGAGCGTGAAGCGGCGGTGGCCACCGCCCATCGCCTCTGGGCCAACGAACAACTGCCCGGAGAGCTGCCCCAGGTCCTGCCCACGCCGCGCCACTTCGAGCAGGCCAATGAGTTGATCACCCGCGAGAGGGTGGCACAGAACGTGCCCTGTGGACCTGACGCCGAGGCGTACGTGCAGGCGATCACCGCATACGTCGAGGCGGGCTTCGATGCCGTCTACCTCAGCCAGATCGGCCCTGACCAGCGCGGATTCTTCGATTTCTATCGTTCCGAAGTGCTGCCCCGGCTCCCTGGCTGAGCGCCACGGCAACGGGTGCGCGGGCTCCTCCCCGTATCAGCCGGCCCCCGGCAGCCGCACCTGGACGTCTCCGCTCCCGTCGAGACGCACCAGGAACGAGGGCTGGGGAGCCGTCGCGGGCCCGCGGACGTTCGCACCGTCGGCGAGCCTGAACACGCTGCCGTGCCAGGGGCACTCCACACAACCGTCGGTCACCTTGCCGCTGGACAGGGGCCCCGACAGATGGCTGCAGCGGTCGGCCAGTACGTGGATCCGCCCGCTCGACTCGCGGACGACGAGCACCGGTACCTCGCCCAGCTGTCGGCGCACCGCCTGGCCGACCGGGAAATCCTGCACGCTTCCCACGGACTGCCACGCGTCCTCCAGCAGACGGGGCACGGGCTCCGCCTTGTTAGGGCCGGCGGCCTGCCGGAAGGCGAGGTGGCCGCCGAGCATTCCTCCGGCACCCGCCGCGCACAGCCCCGCCAGGCCCAACGCCTTGCCCCACACCGTACGGCCCCGCCCGCGTTGCACCCACGACCCCGCGTACAGGCCGACGGCCACCGCGGTCGACACGGCGTGCACCAAGCCGGTACGCCTCTGGTCCTCGTGCTGCTCGGCCCAGTCCACCCAGCCCGCCAGCGCGGCCGGAGCAGCGGCGAGAACGCCCACTCCCACCAGCAGCCGGGAGCCGCGGCCGGTACCGGGCACGACGTCCAAGACCGCGGAGGACAGCCACGTCCCGAGGGGAACCTGCACCAACACCGGATGCAGCGGATGACCGATGGGCCGCCCGTGCAGCACATCGCGAGCACTCCCCAGAGGCAGACCTCGCACCACACGCTGCACGGGGGCGATGACGGCGTCCAGCTTCTCCAGACGGCCGAGCGCATCGAGCGCACGCAGGAACGACTCCTCGGTACGCGTGACGACACCCTTGACCTGACGCTCACTCAGGCCCTTTGAAGAACCACCGCGGGAACTGGCCGACACTCGCATCCTCGTCCTCCTGCCGCCGTCGTCGACTCCAGGAAGGTGATGCCCCCTGGAGACTCGCGCCGGACGCCCGATCACCCGTCCGGCTGCCGGCCCTGACGCGAGCGGCTCACGTGGTGCCGGCTCGTCCAGGGGCGCGGCGGCCTCGCTCAGGAGGTCAGGCCGAGGGACTTCTTGGCCAGCTCGAACGCCGGGAGCAGGGCCTTGTGCTCGTCCGCGTCGAGCCCTCCGAGATGGATGACCACGCCACCGTGCCTGGTCATCACGGCCAGCGCGCGTTCGGGCCTGACCACGCCGGCGGACAGGTCGGTGACGGTGTAGCCGGCCTCGGTGGCGGACAGGCCACCGGCCTTGGACTCACGGAACTTGACGTTGCTCTCGAAGTGCTCGGCGGCGACGAACTGCTTCAGCAGGGCGCGGGGTGTGCCGCCGGGCGCGGCAGTGCCCTTGGTGCCGGACCACACGGTGAGGAAGCCGATATGCCCGGTGGGCTTGGCGTCGAGCTCGCAGGCGGGCGTGAGCGGCCCCTGGTGGCCGAGCGGGCCCATCCGGTCCACCGTCGCCCGCGTGATGGCCACTGCCTTCCAGGACGTCGCAAGGGTGAAGTGCACCGGCAGTTCGCACGCCGTGCCCTTGTCGCCCAGCTTCTTCTCGGCGACCTTCTTCTTCTCGTCCCCGCCCCAGCCGAACGAGCAGCCGCTGAGCACGCTCATCGCGACCAACGCCCCCACCACGGCCTGCGATGCCTTGCGCATTCCGCAATCCCCCGACCTTGAGTATGAAGTCTTGAAAAATCGCCGCAGCCTATACGACAGGTTCGATCTCGAACCACAGCTTTTCCGAAGCCGCAGGGGCGGGGTGCGCGCCGACCGGCGGGAAGGGGAACACCGGAGGCGTCAGGCTGGTGACCGGTCGTCCGGGGCGCGCAGGGCCTGGATCACGGACCAGGCGACCGAGACCATGGGCACGGCCACGACAGCGCCGATGACTCCTGCGACGATGCTGCCGGCGATGACGCAGATGGCGACGACCACCGGATGGAGCCGCACCGCCCAGCTCAACACGAGCGGATGCAGCACATGGCCTTCGAGCTGGCCGATGACGACGATGAGTGACAGCACGACCAGGGCGACCAGCGGGCCGCGCCCCGCCAGGGCCACCATGGTGGCCACCGCCAGGGCGATGGGCGAGCCGACCAGCGGGACGAAGGCGGCGACGAACTCCAGCAGGGCCAGTGGCAGGGCCAGCGGCACCCGCAGGACGAACAGCGCGAGCCCGACGAGCAGGGCGTTGGTGCCGGCCACGATGATGATGCCGCGGGTGTAGCCGGCGAAGGTGTGCCACGCCGCCCGCCCGGCGCCGCGCCACCGGGAACGGGCGGCCTCCGGCAGCTGGCCACAGGTCCACAGCCACAGCCGTTCGCCCGAGTGGATGAAGAAGACCGAGCAGAACAGCGCCAGCGCACCCCCGGTGACCAGCTCGATGGCCCGGCCGGCCCCGCTGAGCGCGCCGCTGATCAGGGCGGAGCGGTGCGAGGCCAGGAAGGAGGCGGTCTTTCCCTGGAGGTCTGCCAGCGCGGTGTGGCTGACGTGGAACGGGGGGCCTTCGAGCCATTGCTTGATCCGGTCGATGCCCCCGCCGAGTTCCCCCGCGAGCCGGTCCCATTCCCCCGCCACCGCGTGGCCCACCAGCGCCAACAGCGCCAGCAGCGCCACGATGCTGCCCAGGAGGGACACCACCACTGCCACCGCTCGGGGCAGTCGGCGGGAGAGCAGGTCGACCAGTGGTCGCAGCACCGAGGTGATCACCAGGGCGAGGAACACCGCGACCGCGACGAGCTGGAAGCGGCCCAGCACCGTGAACGCCGCGTACACCACCACCCCGACTGCCAGCAGCCGCCACGCGTACGCGGCGGCCATCCGCAGACCGGAGGGGACCGTAGCGCCGTCGACGCGCGCCCGGACGCCCGGTACGGCGGACATCGACCGGGCCCGGCCCACCGCTCCCGTCGGCCGGCTGCCCAGCACCACATGCCGTGGACGGCCGTGCCCCGGTCCCCGCCGGTTGGGCCGCTGGGCGGGGCGGCCATGCCTGTTGCTCACCTGGGCACTTCCTCCCGCGTCCCAGCGCGGTTCGCGCTGCTGGAGAGACGCCGGCCTCGGGCAGTTCGATGTGCGGTATCAAATGATCATTTATCCCGGAAGCCCCGGCGGGAAAGCCGCCATTCGTGGGCGGTGCCGGGACTCGCCCACGGGCGTGGCCGGCGGGTGAAGCCGCTCCTCCGGACAGCGGGAGCCGGCCCGGGGTGGCGCCGTCAGCCGGCCCGTACGAAGCCGAGCAGCACGCCGGTGCCGAGCCACGGCTCGACCGAACAGCACTTCCAGCCCTCGCGCTCGATGGCCCGGATCGTCTCGTCGACTCCGCGGTCCGCCCTCCTGACGGCCCGCTTTCCGTACACCGGCCGATTGAGGTAGAGCTGCACCGTGTGCGTCACGTCGCCCGCTTCCCTCGCCCTGCGGGCCTCGCGGGCCATGCCCCACAGGTCTCGCCGCTTCATGCTCGTCATCCGGTACCTCCGTGTCGTCCGGCCGGGCCGGACCCGTGTCCCGTACTGGCTCACCAACTTGACCGACGTCGCTGGAATATCGGTGAAATTCCGTTGATCCGTGATGACTCGGGGCCTGGACACGCAAGCCGCCAACTGTGATGCACATTCGGACACTTACCGACAGTAACTGCCAAGATCCGCCAACATCCACCGAGCGGGGGGTGACTGTTCACCGTGCGTTTCCCTAGGGTCTGGATCTCCTTCGCTCCTCACAGAGAGTGGACCCATGGATTCGTTACGTCACCTCGTCGCCCACCTGGGGCTCGACCTCGCCGCCGTCTGCCTGCTGACGTTCGCGATCTACTACCCCAGGCACCGGCGCCGCGACCTCGTGCCGGCGTATCTGGCCCTGAACGTCGCCCTGTTCACCGTCGTCGTGGCACTCGCCGCGGTGGGCGGCAGCGGAGGCACCGCGGTCGGCTTCGGCCTCTTCGGTGTCCTGTCGATCATCAGGCTCCGCTCCGACTCCGTCCAGCACGAGGAAGTCGCCTACTACTTCACCACGCTCGTCCTCGGACTCATCTGCGGCCTGCCGCACCTGTCGTTCGGCCTCGCCGCCACGTTGAGCGCCGTGCTCCTGGCAGTCGTCTACTCGGCCGATCACCCGCGGCTGTTCGCCCGAGCCCGCCGCACGGTCGTCACCCTCGACACCGTCCACAGCGACCCCGCCCCGCTCCGCGCCGACCTCGCGCGACGACTGGGCGAACCACTGCAATGGACGGTCATGGAGGTGGACTTCGTGCGCGACCTGATGGTCGTCGACGTCCGTTACCGTGAGGCCGCGTCGAGGGCCGTCGGCCGGCAGACGGCCGGGTCCGAACTCGTGCGTCCGACCGCGCCCGTACTGGACGCGGCATGACGGCCGGGACGGTGGTGCCCGCCCCGGCGGCCGTACAGGCCATCAACGAGGCGGCCCACGACGCCGATCCCCTCTCCCTCGACGAGGTCAACGAGCGGTCCGCCCTGCTCGCGCGCTTCGACCGCAGCTATCTGGTACCGGCGGAAACCTTCACGCGCGTGATCGGCCGACTCACCGCGCCACAGCAGCGCGGTCGGCCGCTGCGCGCTCTGGCCATCGACGGCCGTCGCGCCTTCCGCTATCACTCGGTCTACTACGACACCCCCGGCCTCCGCTCCTTCCACGACCACCGCCAGGGCCGCCGCCTCCGCTTCAAGATCCGCGAGCGGGTCTATGAGGACTCCGGTGAGCGGCAGTACGAGATCAAGCTCAAGGGCCGCCGCGGCGACACCGTCAAGCACCGTCGGCCCCTCACCGGAGCGGACACCCCGCTCGACCCCGCCCACCAGGCATTCCTCGCGGCAACCCTGGAGCGGGCCTATGCGATCGCCGCGCCCGCCATCCTGCACCCCTCCCTCAGCACGGACTACCTCCGCGCGACCTTCGTGGGCGACGGCGAGCGCATCACCTGCGACGCGGGACTGGTCTGCATCGACCTGAGGACGCAACAGGCCGTGCACTGTGCCACGGACCTCGTGCTGGTCGAGACGAAATCGACCGGGCACCTGACCGATGCGGACCGGGTCCTGCACGCCCACGGTCTGCACCCCGCCGTCTTCACCAAGTACTGCGGTGCCCTCGCCGCCCTGCATCCGTCCCTCCCCGCCAACCGCTGGCGCCGCGCGGCGCGCCGGGCCTTCGGGGCCGGAGCGGGGTGACCGTCGGCCTCGGGGGAGGCGGGGGCGGGCGGCCGACCTGGCCCGGACGGCCGCCCGCCCGACGGCTACCAGCGGTACCAGCGGGCGCGGCCGCCACCGGCCCCGGTCGACCGCATCAGGAAGCCGAGCAACCAGAAGACCAGCACGACGACCGCGGCGATCCACAGCGCCTTGAGTGCGAAGCCGGCCCCGAACAGCAGCAGCGCGAGCAGTAGGACGAGTAGCAGGGGTGCCATGGGTTCCTCCTGTCATGGATGAGGTGGAATGTCTGTCTTCGAGGGTGGGGTGAGAGAGGTTCGTCGAAGCCCCGGCGGCTCAGGGCGAGTTCCGCGGGAGCAGGGAACCGAGGGGCCCGAGGTCGAGATTGAGATCGTCCATCGTGAAGCCGTAGCGCTCACACAGTTCCGTCATCCGGTCGTGGAGGATCATCAGCGTCATACCGACCCGCTCCTCCTGGTCCTCCGTCAGATCGCCCTGGTCCGCCCGGTGGAGTGCGGTGCGTTCCATGAGCTGACGCAGCAGCTCGACGACCGTCAGCACGAGTTTGACCAGATCACGTTCGACCGTCTCCGGGTCGCTCTCCAGCCGCTGGGCGAGGGTCGCGGGCGCCGTCGGCCCGGTGGAGTCCTGCCTCATAGGGGAATGCCTCCTGAAGGGGTGCCTCCTGCCAAGGGAGTGCCTCCTGTTGAGTGATCGAGTGGACAACGGCACGGAGGCTGATCCGGACGAGGTCCACGTCGGCGATGGACAGGACCAGGTCCCCGGTGAGGACCGCGCCGCCGTTGAGCAGCCGGTCGAGGAGATCGATCAGGGCGATCTGCGGACCGGCGACTCGGGCGGCTCCTGCGGGCCCGCCCGGCCCGGACGAGCCTCCGGCGGGCGCGGTGACCTCACTTGCCGTCATGCCGTCCCGCCGTGCGTCGGCCGGCCCGCGAAGGAGTACGGCGCCCACGGCCCGGTGATCTCGACCCGTACGCCGGCGTCGCTGCCGGCCAGGCCGGCCAGTGCCTGATGGAACTCCCGCACGCGGGTGCGGGGCACGAGATACGCCTCGTTGGCGACGTTCTCGCCCGGACCGGAGGTCAGTTCACCCTGCTGGGGGCGGTGGGCGACCACGTCCCGCGTCAGTGGTGCCACCGTGTCCCGGACCGCGCCGGCCACGACTCCCGCCGCGCGGTACGCGTCGTCCCGCCGGCGATGTTGGTCCCGGCGCCGGCGCAGATAGGCGCGGCCCGAGCCGGCCGACGGCGCGGCGGGGACGGCTCGGGCGTGCGCGCCGACCGGGTCCGCGTAGACCTTCACTCCCAGCTCGGCATGGCCGTGGAGCCAGGACAGCAACTCACCGAAATCCGGGGTGCGTTCGGACAACATCGCGGGTACCCGGGCGTCGTCCAGGTACACCGTCGCCAGCCGCATCGGCAACACCGTCGTCCGGGCGTGCGCCGCCTCCACGACCTCGTGGTGGGTGCGGGCCAGTGCCTCCAGCTCCGCCAGGTCCGCCATCCGCTCGGTGAGCCCGTCCGTACCGAAGTCGTCGGCCGGGACGGAGGACACCAGAGCCGTCAGCCCGGACCCGGCGACGGTCCGCAGGGGGGCGCCGCGCACCCCGGTCAGCGCGGCGGCCACCGCGTCGAGGTCGCCGCCGCCCCGCCCGACCGCGTAGACATAGCTGTGCCACGGCCCGTTCACCGGTTCTCCTCTCCTTGCGGTCGCTGCTGCCGGCCGGCTTCCCGGCCTGCCTCCCCTCCGGCCGCCGGCTGTTCCTCCCCGGCGGAGAGGGGCCGGGCCGCGGGCCCACGGGCCCCGGAGGAGAGCGAGGGATCGTGCTCCCACCAGTCGATGCCCATCTCCTTGGCCTTGTCGACGGAGGCGACGAGCAACCGGATTTTGATGGTCAGCAGCTCGATGTCGAGCAGATTGATCTGGATGTCGCCGGCGATGACCACGCCCTTGTCGAGGACGCGTTCCAGGATGTCGGCGAGGTTGGCGGAGGAGCCGGGCCCGGCCCCCGGCCGGCCGTACGGGGGCGGCGCGGGGGAGGTCCTCATGGGCGCGGCGGTTCCCCCCGGTCCGGTCAGCGGGTCGGGCATGCGGTTCAGCCTCCTCGTGGTGGACGCCGGCGGGCCTGGATCCACTCCAGCCGGTCCAGCAGTTCGTCCTCGCGGGCGTCGAACTCCTCGGGCCCGATCCGCCGCTCCAGCAACTGCCGTTCCAGTTCGGCGAGTTGCTCATAGACCGGCTCCGGGTCGTAGAACTCGTGCTCCGCGGTGAGCAGTACCTGGTCGAGGACCCGGACGGTGCCCCTGAGCGGGGCGATCGGCAGGGTCAGCAGGTGGGTGAGCAGCCCCATCGAGACCTCCCGTCCGATCGGTCTCCCGGTGCCGAGGGCGCGGCCCGGGTGCGGTCAGACGAAGCTGTACGGCGGCAGCGGGCCGTAGAGCCGGAAGGTGTACGGGGTGCCGCGCTGTTGCGCCTCCGTGCGGACCGCCTGGGAGAAGGCGACTGCCTGCTCCCGCGCCACGAGGAACGAGGTGGTGAGGAAGTAGTGCTTGGTGGGTTCCCCGTCCTCGATGCGTACCGCGGCCGGTGCGAGCCGGGCCAGGATCTCCGCGCGGGCGCGGTCCTGGCGGGCCCGGACCTCTTGCGAGATCAGCTCGCCGAGCACCAGTTTGTCGTCGTACGGGCCGGAGCCGTGCCGGGTGCGGTCGTTCAACCGGCGCACCTCGGGGGAGTCCCGCACGATCTCCCGCAGCAGGTCCTCCTCGTCCCGCGCCACCTTGAGGTGGTACTCCCGGCACCCGGCCAGCTCCCCGAGCCGCCGGGTGTAGGTGTCGTGCTGCTCTTCCAGTACGGCGGCGACCTGCTCGTCGTCCGGCCCGACCAGCCCGAAGCGCATCGGCAGACAGCTGCCGTCGGCCATCAGGCGTTCCTGGACGTCCTGGTGGGCCGCCACGTCCCGGCGCTTGGCGCGCAGCTCCGCCGGGGCGTCGCTGACCACCGCGCACAGGTCCTTGGCCCGCACGGTGCGCAGCGGCGCCGCGGGGTTGCCGACCCCGGCGACGTCGGACAGTCGCAGCGGATGGCCGGCGTCGGTGATGGCGTAGACGTACGTCGTCATGGCTCACCCCTCCCGGCGTGCGGTGCGGCGGTCGGCGGTCGACGATTTGGGCGCCGGGCGCCTTGCGGTCTCCTCGGATTCGCCGTGGCCCTTGCGGAGGGATTCGCCGACCGCCTCGACGGCGCCCGCCAGCGCGCCCTTCGACTTTCCCTTGGCGCCGCTCTCGGTCGCCTCGCCGACGAGATCGGTGAGCTGTTCCGGTGCCTTGCGGCCGGATTCGAGATCCAGCCGGTTGCACGCCTCCGCGAAACGCAGATAGGTGTCCACGCTCGCGACCACGACACGTATGTCGATCTTGAGTATTTCGATGCCGACGAGGGAGACCCGTACAAAGGCATCGATGACCAGCCCGCGGTCGAGAATGAGCTCCAGGACGTCGTAGAGAGTGCCCGAGCCGCTGCCGCCGACCGGTGGTGCCTGGGTCTGTTGCTGAATGGCAGTCACGGTCTTGTGTGTCCCTTCCAGTTGACTGGAGCGGGCCATGGACCTGGGGGAATGCGCGCTGCGGGGCGCGGGGCCTAACGGTCGACCCGGCCCCGCCCGTAGCGGCGCGTGCGCTCGTACTCCATGAGATAGCCCTGCTCGTCGAGGCGGACGCGGTAGGACGCCATCACGCTCGTGGTGTCCGGCACCCTTTCGAGCTCCACCACTTCCACGTCCGCCAGCCAGCCCTCACCGGCGGCCTTCAGCGCGGACACCGAGCCGGGTGCGCAGTCGAGCATCTCGGCAAGCTGCGCCGCGGCGAGGCGCATGGCCGCGGGGGCGGCGATCCGGTCCGGCCTGCCGCTCGCCGCTTCCGACGCGGTCGGCGCGAGCCCTTCCTCACCCGCCGCGCCCGCTTCCACCCTTTCCACGGTGCTTTCCTCGGTCGTCATGATCCCGCCCGTCGTGCCTCGTAGAGGTCGTCTGCCGAAGTTGGTGTTGTCGAACGGCCGTTGGCCGTTCGGTGTCGATGGAAGGGCGGGTGCCCGCGAACGTCGGGCGTATGCGCGAGCGGAGAAATCCCAAGGCACCTCGGCGCAGACGACCTCCAGGGCCTGTCCGACGGGTCCCGCGTGACGGGGACAGGCCTGATCGGTCACCCCGCAGCGGGCTCCGTCGCCAGCACACGCACCGGGTGGGTCTCCGGCAGCAGCGCGAAGCAGCCCAGACTGAGCAGAGCGATCCCCGTCAGATACGCGGCCACGCCCCAGGGCACCGGGCCGCCCCGCTCGGCGAGCGCCGTCGCCACGATCGGCGTCAGCGCCCCGCCGAGGACCCCACCGAGGTTGTAGCCGACCGCGGCCCCCGTGCAGCGCACCCGCGGCTCGTACAGCTCCGGCAGATACGCGGCGATCACCGCGAACATCGTGATGAACGCCAGCATCGCCCCCAGGAAGCCGAGGAACATCAACAGCGGTGCCCCCGTGGCGAGCAGCGCGACCATCGGGAACATCCACAGGGCGGAGGCCGCGCATCCGGCCAGGCACAGGGGCCGCCGGCCGAAGCGGTCGCCCAGCAGCGCCGCCAGCGGTGTCAACGAGCCCTTCACCACCACCGCGGCCATGATGCAGGTCAGCATGGCGGTACGGCTCACGCCCAGTCGTTCCGTCCCGTAGGCGAGAGACCAGGTCGTCACGGCGTAGAAGATCGCGTAACCCACCGCGAGCGCACCGGCGGTCAGCAGGACGAGCCGCCAGTGGTCGCGCACGACTGTGGCGAGCGGCACGCGCACATGGTCCTCGATCTCGCGGAAACGCGGACTCTCGGCGAGCGACGACCGCAGCCACAGCCCCGCCACGGCCAGCAGCCCGGCCGCCCAGAAGGGCACGCGCCACCCCCAGGACGCGAACTGCGCGTCGGACAGCGTCGCCGACAGCGCCAGCATCACTCCGTTGGCGAGCAGGAACCCCAGCGACGGCCCGACCTGCGGAACGCTCGTCCACAGCGCGCGCCGTTCGGCGGGCGCGTGCTCCGCGGTCAGCAGCACGGCCCCGCCCCACTCCCCGCCGAGCCCGAGCCCCTGCAGAAACCGCAGGACGAGCAGCAGCACGGGAGCGGTCACCCCGATCGTGTCGTACGTCGGCACGAAGCCGACCGCGACCGTGGAGGCGCCGGTGAGGAGCAAGGACGCGATGAGAACCGGGCGTCTGCCGTGCCGGTCCCCGATGTGTCCGAACAGCACCGAGCCGAGCGGCCGGGCGACGAAGCCCACGCCGAAGGTTCCGAAGGCGGCGAGCGTCCCGGCGACCGACGAGAACGTGGGAAAGAACAACGGCCCCAGGACCAGCGCCGCAGCGGTCCCGTAGACGAAGAAGTCGTAGAACTCGATGGCCGTCCCGGCGAGCGAGGCGGTCGCGAGCCGCAGCATGGAGGGCGCCCTTACTGTGCGTACATCGTGCATGCCCCGTCAACTACCCACGGTGATCAACGGTTACGCGAGCGCGGGGGTGTGACGCGTCAGTACGTCATGGGCGACGCCCCGCTGAACCACGCGGATCGTCGCCCATGACGTGACCCACCGGACCACGCACCTGGCGCCTCCACCAGCGCGTCCACATCGCGGTACACCTACCGGCATCGTCTTTCGGAGGACGCTTCAGTCGAGACAGAACTCGTTGCCCTCGATGTCCTGCATATGGATGCACGACTCGTTCTCCTCATCGGCAACCAGCGTTCGCACGTGGACCGCACCGAGCGCGACCAGTCGTGCGCATTCGGCCTCCAGCGTGGCGAGGCGCTCTTCCCCCACGAGTCCGGTGCCGGCCCGTACGTCGAGATGCACCCGGTTCTTGACGATCTTCCCTTCGGGAACGCGCTGGAAGAGCAGGCGCGGACCCACACCCGAGGGATCACTGCACGCGAAGTAGACGACCTGATCCTCCGGCGGCAGCGAGCGGTGGTAGTCCACCCAGCTGGCAAACCCCTCCGGGACCGGCGGTACGACGTACCCCAACACCTCGCACCAAAAGCCGGCGAGGCGCGCAGGTTCCGCGCAGTCGAAGGTGACCTGGAACTGCTTGATCGTTGACATCGGCGCACCATAGCAGGGGGAGTCTGCTGCTCATCTCCCGGTGTGCATCCGCATGTTGTCGGCGGAACGGCCCCTGCCGGGCGCTGCCGCTACCGCTGCCGTTTCCGCTGCGCCGTGCGGTCGCACGGGTGAACCGATGCCGATGTCTCCAGGGGGTGCCCGTCGTTCCGGGGGACGGGAGTCACGAGTCACCCGCCGCGCTTCAGGCGCACGACGACGGGGGCGCCGAAGGGATCGCCGGACTGGTTGACCTGGACGTGTCCGGCGCCCAGCCACTCGTCGGTGCCGGGCACCCGGTGGATCTCCTTCAGCCACAGCGACTGGTTCGACCCCTTGCGGGCACCGGTCGACAGGGGCAGGCGATGGCGCTTGATCTTCACACACCGGCCGCCGTCGGTCAGGTACCAGTTGCCGTCGAGGAACAGGCCCTCGTCGTCCTGACCCACCGGGGTCCGCAGTGCGCACCCGCCGGGCGCAGGATCCTGCTCGACCCACTTCGAGCCGTCCCAGCGCAGCCGGATGAACTCGTCAGCGGGTTCGTTCTCGACCTCGCCGTGATTGAAGCCGTTGTTGCCGTACGCGCGCACGTCACCGCCGTCGAGCGCGAAGACCTGGCCAAGACCGGCGCTGGGCTCCGGAGGGATCGGGTCCTCGAAGCGGGCCTGTGGAGTATCCACCGACTTCCAGGACGTACCGTCCCAGTGCATCGAGGCGGGCTGGCTGTACCGCTCGCCGTAGCTCAGCTCGGTCCCCGGCCCGGTCGAGCGGCTGCCGACCGCCCAGACGTCGTCCGGTCCGACCACGGCGAGGTCGGAGGAGTGGTACGGCAGGCGGCTCCTGGTCCAGCGGGTGCCGTCCCAGTGCTGGGCGGACTGCTCGCCGTCGAGGACCCAGATGTCGTCCGGGCCCGAGGCCTCGAAGTCCCCGGAACTGCCTGGCGGAGGGCTCGGCACCGCGGACCAGCGGGCGCCGTCCCACCTCGCCCAGCGGTTCCCGGCGGTGCCGTCTTCGGAGGTCTGCGCCCGCAGCCACAGCGCTTCCTGACCGACCTCTTCGAGCAAGGGCGGGTAGACGCTGGTGCCCAGAGCCCCGGGAAGGGGCTCGCGCTTCCACTGCGTACCGTCGTAGTGCAGCAGGTAGGCGTGGGTATCGCCGTTCTTCTCGGTCCCGACCGCCCAGATGTCGTCCTCGGCCAGGGCGGCGACATCGACGAACTCCCCGCTGAAGTCCGCGATGTGCTCGAACTCCCAAGTGAGAGAGACCGCAGGGGTCTTCGGCGCGGCGTCCCTGCCACCGGAGCCCGCCGTGTCGGCGGAGCCCGTACTCCGCGAGCCGGCCGGATCGGAGTCCGTGCCGCACCCCGCAGCCGTGAGCACCATGGCCACCACGGCGACGGCCACCATGCCCCCGTGCCTGATTCCCGCAGCTCTGCGCACGATCGCTCCCCCTTGCCGCTCCTCCTCGGAGCGGTTCTCGGCGAGCGGCAGCGTACCCCGGTCGAACGGTGCCGCATGCCACGGCGGGAGACGGCCAAGCCGCCGAAGCCCTGAGGTGTCATCGTGTCAGGGCGCTGTCAGGGCGCTGTCAGGCCCGGTGTCAGTGCCGTGACTGCTCGGTGTCAGGGCAGTGGGTGATCGTGGTCCGCATGATCAGTCCAGTGATCGCGGCCTCGAGGCTGCGCAAGGCGTTCCATGACAAGCCCGTGCTCGACGGCGTCGAACGGGAGGTTCCAGAAACAACCAGAGGGACCGAGATCAACACGGCCCGGATGCCGCGGGCCTTCCGGCGAGTGGGGGCCACGGCGCTGGCGGTCACGCTGCTGGCCGCGGTGGCCACACCTGCGGTGGCCACACCTGCGGTGGCCACACCTGCGGTGGCGACCACCGACAGCGGGGCCGTGCCGAAGGCCGCTGCCGGGCAGGAGCGCCCGGAGCTGCAGAAGGCCATCCAGGAGCTCGTCGACGCCGGTTACGCCGGGATGCAGATGCGCGTGAATGACCAGCGGGGCGAGTGGGTCGGCAGCGCCGGGGTGCGCAAGCTGGGCCACAGCGGCAAGCCGCCGACGAACGGCCGCTTCCGGATCGGCAGCACCACCAAGAACTTCGTCGCGACCCTGATGCTGCAACTGGTGGCCGACGGCAAGGTCAGGCTGGACGGGCCGGTGGCCGACTACCTGCCCGAGTTCGAGCTGGACCGGCGGATCACGGTGCGCATGCTGTTGCAGCACACCAGCGGGTTGTTCAACTTCGCCGGCGGCGAGGTCTACGACGACGGGACGTACGTACCGGGGATCCCCTGGCAGGGCAAGGAGTGGGTGGACAAGCGGTTCCACACCTACCAGCCCGAGGAGTTGGTCCGGCTGGCGTTGTCCAAGCCGGCGAAGTTTGAGCCGGGAACGAGATGGAGCTACTCCAACACCAACTACGTGCTGGCCAGGCTGCTGATCGAGAAGGTCACCGG
Source organism: Streptomyces sp. NPDC059008 (assembly GCF_042749045.1). Classification (NCBI taxonomy): domain Bacteria; kingdom Bacillati; phylum Actinomycetota; class Actinomycetes; order Kitasatosporales; family Streptomycetaceae; genus Streptomyces; species Streptomyces sp. NPDC059008. The sequence goes on from NZ_JBHYJC010000003.1 coordinate 365,828, forward strand.
CCACCCCTACGACGAGGAGATGAAGCGGCGCATCCTGAGGCCGCTCCGCCTGCGCGACACCACGGTGCCGGGCACCCGGACGAACATCCCCGGGCCGCACGCCCACGGCTACCACCGATACGAGGACGCCGGCCAGTGGAAGGTCGTCGACGTCACCCGCCAGAACCCCTCCTGGATCTCCAGCGCCGGCGAGATGATCTCGACCACCGAGGATCTCCACACGTTCTTCTCCGCGCTGAACAGCGGCCGGCTCATCCCGGCCAAGTTGCTGGCCGAGATGCGCAAGCCGCACCCCAAGAGCGACGGCCTCTTCGGCCGCTACGGCCTCGGGGTGTACGTGCAGGAAACCGGCCCGAACTGCGTCGGCACCCTCCTCAACCACGACGGCAGCAACAACGGCTACGGGGCGCTGATGTACAGCACGCCCGACGGCAGGACGACCATGACCGCCTCGATCACCATGGGGGACGCCGCCATCGACCAAGCGCAAGTGTTCCCGAAGGCGCTGGACAAGCTCCTCAAGAAGGTGTTCTGCAGCAGGCAGGCCGCGGGCTGACGGCACCCGGCCCGGCTCGGTCGACAGGGGCCTACGCCTCTCCTCGCCGCCCAGGCCGCTGGGCCCCACCGAGCAGCAGCCGCAGAATATCGCCGGCCGGCGAGGGCTTGCCTGAACGCTCTCATCGGCGCGCTGAGCATCGCGGCTGGTGAGCGAGTTGATCTCTGTTCGGCGACCGTACCTGAGGATGTCGTTGCAGAGTGCATAGGGTGGCCGACATGGCACTGCGACCTGTGAACGTGAACATCAAGGCGCTCGACGACGCGGCGGTCGGCCGGTTCTGGGCGGAGGCGCTCGGCTGGGGCATCTCCAGCGAGGCACCCGGCGTGACCAACGTCGAGCCCGGCGACGGTTTCGTCTGGCCGGACGCGGCGGCCGTCTGCATCGACATCGTCACCGTCCCGGAACCCAAGCCGGCGGCGAAGAACCGTGCACACATCGATCTCGCCACCACCTCCGCGGCCCATCAAGCGGAGCTGATCGCGCGGCTCCAGGCACTCGGCGCCAAGCCCGTCGACGTGGGCCAGGGCGACGTGCCGTGGACGGTCCTTGCCGACCCGGAGGGCAACGAGTTCTGCGTGCTGGAGCCGCGGGAGATCTACCGGGACACCGGGCCGATCGCCGCAGTGGTGGTCGACTGCGCGGATCCGCGCGCCATGGCCCGGTTCTGGGGCGAGGCGACGGACTGGACCCTGCACGAAGTGACCGACGAACAGGCGGTGCTGCGCTCCGCCAAGGGTGTCGGCCCGTACCTGGAGTTCCTCCGCACGCCCGGCGCGAAGACGGTGCCGGACCGCGTTCACGTCGACCTGATGCCGTACCCCGGTGACGACAAAGCAGCGGAGGTGGCCCGGCTGCGGGCCCTCGGCGCCACCGACCTCGACCTCGGGCAGGGCGACGCCCCCTGGACGTGCCTGACCGACCCGGAAGGCCACGAGTTCTGCGTCCTCGCCCCCTGACGCGGAGCCTTGACGACACCCCGACACGTGAGCTCGGGCGGCGAGAGCTTTCGATCGAACTCCTTACGTAGATCTACCTAGACCCACGTAGATACATGTAGATCTACGCAGATCTACGCAGAGAAGAGGGCACCGGCGCCATCCGTCGCCGGTGCCGTCGTCCGCGATTGAGGACGTCGATCGAAGGCGACGGATGGCCCTTAGCGGTGCCGTTGGGGTGCACCCCACGCGACAGATGTGTCGCAGGCGCGGGGCCCATTTGCCCTGTACCGAGGTACCGATCACTCCACTGATCTGGGGGCTTTGCGCTTATTGGCATGGAAGCGCGCCTTCTTCTGACGATTCCCGCACGTGTTCATGTCGCACCATCTGCGGGTGCGACTTTGGCTGGTGTCGAAGAAGGCGGCTTGGCAGGTTGGTGATGCACACAAGGCCAATTTTCCGTCTCGTTCGCCTGCGATGATGCTGATCGCGTCGGCGGCGATCACGCTCAGGGCATCTTCCATGCAGGAAGCCGAGCTGAGCCGCCATCGCCGCTTACCCTCGGGCGTCAGAATCGCCGCGGCCCGACCCTGAATGCTGCAGTCATTGAGGACTTGGACAGCAGACGCGGGGAGAGCATCCTGGATCGCGGCCGCTGTCGCGGCGGCGTGAATCGACTCCCTCAGTTCCCGAGCGCGGTCGAGCTGGGCAGTGGTGCAGGAGTCCACGGCGAGGCCGTTCACCGCCAGCCAGTCGACGAGTCGGTGCGGCGTGGGAATGCGCTCCACAGCGTCGCCATGACGCTCCGACAGGGTCCCCGTGAAGCTGGTCGCCAGCACCTTACCGAGGCGGAAGTCGGGGAACGCAGTACGCATGGAACCACCTTAGCCGGTTGCGGCGTGGCTCGGAGGGCTGCTAGAACCGTCTTAGCCGGTTCTTGATCGGTCGTAGCCGGTTCCACGATGGCTTGGAGGCCTCATGCCCCGTCCAACCAGCGACGTGCAAGCATTTGAAGCCCACGCAACTGACGCCGAACTCGACGATCTGCGCGCGCGACTGGCCGCGGCGCGACTGCCGGAGGCTGAGACGGTCCATCGCGCCGCGCCTGACCCTCGCCGATGGGAACAGGGCGTTCCTCTCGCCGACCTCGTCGATGTCGTGAACTACTGGCGCACCGGATACAACTGGCGGTCGTTCGAAGAGCGCCTCAACCAGATCGGCCAGTTCCGCACGACCATTGATGACCTGGGAATCCACTTCCTGCACCGCCGATCGGCACGCGCGGATGCCACTCCGCTGCTCTTGACGCACGGCTGGCCGGACAGCGTTGTTCGGTTCATCGATGTAGTGGACGAGCTTGCAGATCCGAAAGATGCAGACGCGCCGGCGTTCCATGTCGTGCTCCCGTCGCTTCCAGGCTTTGGTTACAGCGACAAACCGGCCACCACCGGGTGGGGAACCGAAAAGATCGCGGCCGCATGGGTGGAACTGATGGGAATGCTCGGCTACCGCAAGTTCGCAGCCCACGGCGGCGACTGGGGAGGCAATATCACCACGGTTCTCGGCGGCAGGTTCCCGGCGCACGTTCTCGGCATCCACACGACGTTCGCGGAGGCACCACCCGGGGTGACAACGGACGGGCTGACGGCGGTCGAGCGCAAGTGGACCGAGGAGACCCGCGATTTCTGGCGCCACCGCGCGGCGTACGCCAAACAGCAGGCGACCCGACCGCAGACCATCGGCTACTCGCTCGTCGACTCACCAGTCGGGCTCCTTGCCTGGATCCTTGACAAGTTCGCCGAGTGGTCAGACACCGAGGACAGCCCGTTCGAGACGATTTCCAGAGACAGGATTCTTGACGACGTCACCCTGTACTGGCTGACGCGGACCGGCGCATCATCGGCCCGCATTTACTACGAAAGCCACAACTCGCTCGATCCCGAACTTCGCGTCGACGTCCCGTCAGCAATCACCATGTACCCCCGCGACGTCGAGAAGTGTCCGCGCCCCTGGGCACAGGAGCGGTACCGACAGATCGTCCGATGGAGTTCGCCCGAAAGCGGGGGACATTTCCCGTCGCTGGAGGTTCCCGAGTATTTCGTCAAGGACCTGCAGGAGGGCCTCGCCGCAGTCCTGGCCGTTCATCGGTGAACGGTGAACGGTGAACGCGGCTCGCCGCCCCGACACTCGATCACCGCCTGATCCGGCTCAAGGCGTTGCCCGACGGCTTCCAGACCGAGTCCATCGAGACGGCAGACGCCTACTCGCCCACTCGCCCACCCCGCCCACACCCGCGCCATCGGCAGTGGGCTCCGCCGTGGTGCTCTGGCAGAGGGCCCTTGAGGCAGTGGGGCGAGAGCACTACGTCGAGTGGACCGTAGATGAGGGCATCGCCTGGGAGGCGAACACCTGGCCAAGTGCCTCTGGCACCTCTGAGCTGCGGGAAGATGGCGACCGCATCGTCTTTCGTGGACAGCTGAGCCTCGCCGAAGACGGAGGGGCTGTCCTGGAACTGGGCGGCGCGCTGATCCTGTTTGGCCTTGCCGACCCACCGCTGCCGGAAGGTGTCGATGGGGCGTGGGTTGAGGTCTGTGTAGCACGGGACCACGTCACTGTCTGGCCCTGCGAGGTCTGACTGACGGCCGACGATCAGGTGTCGCGGCAGTTGGGGGTGGATTCACGGGTGAGTCTGCGGCTTATGAGGTCGACCATCGCAATATGGATTATGGCTTCGGAGCGGCGGGGGTGAGTCTCGTAGTCGCGAGCGAGCCGGCGGTGGTGGTCCGGTCGACGTACACGATGGCTGGGGTCGGCAGGGCAGGGAGGCCCCCTGCAGCGCACAGGACCTCCCTGCCCTGCCGTGTGGCTGGGCATCAATTGCCGGACAGCCGGCCAACGGCGCCGAGATGGAGGCGGCTGCTGAAACGGGGGCCTGGGCCGGAAAAGATCGGTCGCAAGCTCAGGGGCAGTGGAGACTGTGAGGCAGTTCTCTGCGATGTGATCAGGAGCCCCTGTGGACGAGATGGAATTCGCCGAAGCTCTGGAGACAGTCCTGCGGGACCTCCAGGCACAGTGCGCGGTGCAGCCAGACATACGTTCGGACGACCGGTTCGGGATCACACTCTGGGCCCCGGACGGTTCAGGCCAGGGCCTGACCCCACATCCGGATGGCACCGCCGCAGAGCTGCTCGTGCACCTGGCAGATCAGGTCCAGGACTGGGCGGTGGAGGCACTGTGGTCCGAAGGCGCATCGGCGGTCTGGCCACAGTGCCCGACACACCCGGAAACGCATCCGCTGACGGCGACTGTCCGCACGGACGCGGCGGTGTGGGTATGCCCGAAGAGGGGAACGACGGTGGCGCGGATCGGGGACCTCAAGACCCACTAGCGCGGGCGGGGCCTACGGCCAGCGACGATCGGGGCCAGCCGTGCAGCGGCTGTGGCCCTGGCTGCCGTATGTGGAGTCGGCTCGCACTGCGATGCGTACGGGTTCGCGACATGCTGCGTCGGTCCGGGGGCAGAACGCCCTGGGTGGGGAGCGGCCAACGCCCCACAGTCGGGACACGTCATCTGAAAGCTGGCCAACTAGTCAACTGGTCAGCTGGTGAAGGTGATCGCCCTGCAACCAGGGTGGACGACCAGCACGACGAGGTTGACGGCGCATTGCGCGCGGTTGGTCGCCCCATCCGCGCGCGTAACAACGCAGCGCAACGCCCCGCCAGCTTCCTGTTCCTGGCCGACGGGGGCGTCGACACACATCGCAGCGCAGGGGCACCCGCGAGCCGGACAGCTATTCGTTGCTGACGCCGTTGCTGCTCAACACCGGGATGTCGTCGAGGATGTGAGAAATCGGCTCGTCACCCGTGGCCTGTGACGAGTTGTCGGTGCACTGCTGATTCTGCGGCGCGGACAGGATGGGGATGTCCTGGATCGCGACGATGTTGACGAGCCCGATGAGTTGCTGAATGTTCGCCTTGATCGGGATGCCAAGACAGAGTTTGTTGAGCGAGTCTGTGACCAGTGAGCCCTGCGGGCTCATGTCGCCATGAGTGCCCGCGCTGCCATTAGTGTCGGCCGCGGCGATCCCGGGCGCCGCGAACACCGCGGCGCCGGTCAGGGCAGCTACAGCGAGGATGCGAAAGCGCATTCCATGTCCCCTCAGTGTGTTTGCTGTTGCCGGCAGACGTACCCCCACTTAGTGGGCCGATTCCCCAAGTAACCCGTACGTGGAGCGAGTTGGGGGGTTGGGAAGAAGCGACTCAGCGCCGAAGGTACTCGCCCCGACCTATGTCAGGCTCTCGAAGCCGGCCGCACCCTCGAGGCCATCACGCGGACGCCGCCCACGACATCGACTGGACCGTGTCGCTGGCCGGCGGCTTGGTGCGACGCTTGGCTAGGTCGGCGACGTGCTTCTCCAGCGCGAAGGCAACAACCCGCGGCGGGGACGCGGCGGGTGCCGGTGGTGCCCTGGGTGGTGGCCAGGCGGGTACGCGGTGCGGGCGGCGGACAAGGGGGGGCTCGTCGGCGAGAGCACGGACGATGACCGCGGCCGCGAGGACTGAGCCGCGCGACTTACTCCGACATTGATCGTCAATGACGCAGCCGGGCGGCAGCGGCCAGGATCGGGGTGGTCACTGCGGTGGCGGCGGCGCCGAGTGTGGTGTCGGTGGCCAGGATCAAGCGGACCGTTCTCATGGCAAGGGTGAGGACCTCGCTGCCGCGCTGGCGCATGCCCGCCTCGAATCGGTTCACGGCCTCGGTCGTCGTCGTATCGCCGTCATTGACGTCGCCCAGGTGCTGAAGCAGGGCGGCGGCATCGCGGATCGCCGCGCCGGCCCCCATTCCTGCGGTGGGTGGTGTCGCGTGGACGGCGTCGCCAAGCGCGGTGATGCGGCCAGCAGGCCATGGCGCGAGCTCGGTGGCGCGGGTCGAGGCGGCGTTGAAGCGGTACGCGGCCACGCTGTGCGGGTCGGCGCGGGCGATGACTTCAAGCGTGTGCTCGGCCCAGCCCTGCTCGCTGAACCGCCTCAACAGCGCGGCCTGCAACTCGCCGTCGCGCAATGCCCGTAGGGAGCCGGTCGCGGGGGATTCGGGGAACATGGCGCCCCAGATGTAGGTGGGACCGGTGGTGACGGACATCCGCAGCTCGGGGGCGTCGAGCATGGTGTTGCCGACCGGGTCAAGGAAGCCGACGTACAGCGCCGCACCCCGTGGGCCGATCGCCAGCCCTGATCGTGGTCCGAGCCGTCGCTGTTCACCGGGACTCAGGTCGGTGCGGAGGGTACGGCCGGAGAACCCGATGAGGCCCGCCGGGCTGTTGGTCCGGCCTCCCGCCAGGTGCCGGGCGACCAGGGAGTGGGTGCCGTCCGCGCCCACCACCAGATCCGCCGAGACAGGTGCGGCGTCGGTGAACAGCACTCGGGGTGCGCCGTCGTCGCCCTGGCCGACGTCGGCCACCGTCCGTCCCAGATGCAGGGCATCGCCGACCTCCTCGGCCAGCAGCATGCGCAGAGTGATGCGATCGATATCGATGCCGGAATCGCCGCTGAGGTCCGGACCGTGGCCGAGCAGTCGGCCGCGACGGTCCCAGAACGCGTCGCGGTCGCGCAGCCGCAGCGCCGAGGCCGACGCCAGCAGCCGCTGCATGATCTCCGGCGCCACCAGCTGCCGCAGCGCCGACTGGGCCCGCTCGTCCAGGGTGATGTGGTAACCGCCTGTCGCCGCCACGTCGGTGTCGCGGTCGAACACCGCCACCTCGAGCCCCCTGCGGCGCAACCCCGCCCCCAGTGCGAGTCCACCGATCCCGCCACCGACCACGACAACACGCATATCCGTCCGTCCCTTTCCACCGCTGTTCGCCTGCACGGGCACTGAACAGTGACACCGGTAGTGGACACCGAGTGGCCACTACCGGGCATGATGGGACGATGGCGAGCACCTCACGACGGGCATTGCGGCTGCTGTCCCTGTTCGGATCGCGTCGCCTGTGGCCATTGCGCGAGCTCGCCACCGCGCTCGGGGCCAGTGAACGTACCGTCCGCCGCGACATCGAGACCCTGCGCCAGCTCGGATACCCGATCACCACCGTCCACGGGCCCGATGGCGGTTACCAGCTCGGCGCAGGGCACACCCTCCCTCCGCTGATGTTCGACCACGATCAGGCCCTTGCGGTCGCGGTGGCCCTACAAACCGCGCCCAGCACGGTGTTCGGCCTGAGAGACGACGCGGCGCGGGCACTGGTCACCCTGGAACAGGCCATGCCCTCTGCGCTGCGGGAATCGATGAAATCCCTGCGCCTCACCAGGTTGCAGAACTACTGGGAGTTCTCGGCACCCCCCATCGACTCGGCCGCGCTCACCGCAGTGGGGGCCGCGGTACGCCACCGCCACGTACTCGTCACCGAAATGCTCCGCGCCGACGGCTCACGCCCCGAAACCGGCGACGACGACTTCCTGCCCGCCCGCCGCATCGAGCCCCACCATCTGGTCGTCTGGGCCGGGCGGTGGTACCTGGTCGCCTACGACCTCGGAGACCACCAGTGGCGAGTGCACCGTGTCGACCGGCTCCGTCCTCGTCCCACGACCCACCGCTTCAGTCCGCGCCAGCCTCCCTACGACGACCTCGCCCACTTCGTCATGAGCAGTCACGACCGCGGCGACACCCCCGCCGCCTGGCAGTGCACCGGCAAAGCCCGACTCAACTTGCCGGCCGGCATCGTCGCCCGCTGGGCACCAAGCGGTTCGGTCGTGGAACACCTCGACAGCGAGCACTGCCGCCTCACCCTCGGCGCCTGGTCCTGGGCCGGCATCGCCGGAATCCTCGCCACCTTCGATACCGAACTCACCGACCTCCACCCGCCCGAACTCGCCCATGCGTGCCGCCGACTTGCCGACCGATTGGCATTCGTCGCGGACACCGAAGGAAAACCGTAGTCGTCTCTCATAGACGGTCCCTTGCCCGAGCGAGATGAAGAAGAGCCGTGCGGAGATCGCGAGTGCCGGATTCGTGCGGAGATCGCGAGTGCCGCATCCGTTCGCAGAACTCGTTCTCGCCGAGGCGAGTTCGGCGCACCTCAGAGAAATGTTCGTAACAGCTTCGTCCGTGGGCATGACGGCCCCTCAAGGAGTTCTCCCGCTACTACGCCGTCCGATCGATCAATCCGGGCTCGGTGTTCGCGAAGCCGCACCGCCAAGGCGCGGAGGCACCTCTGTCGGATCGGGCGGCGATCGGTTGCGGTAGCGGACGTGCTCGTTCTGGCGCCGGAACCCCACGCTCTCGTAGAGGTCGTAGAGGTCGTAGGGGCCGTAGGGGCCGTAGAGGTCGTAGGGCCGGAGCGGATTTGCGGTCCCGGTGTCCAACCGGGCGGTCTCGGCACCGTGCTCGCGAAGGCATCGCAACCCCACCTTCCACAACCGAGCGGGCGTCGATCCGGTCCCGCTGTGCACAGCCCAGCCGCACAGTGGCCATGGCGCCGTGGTCTTCGTGGCCGTGATATGGCCGGAAGACGTAGCCAGACATCCGTTCCCACGATGCAAGGCCGTTGTCGCTGTTCACGCCCGCACCAAGACCCCCGTTACTGGATATGCGGTGTCGTCGATCACGGGAGCGTAGGCCGTGCGCTCGGTCGAGGCCCTGTTGCCGGTGCGGGCGATCTCATCGGGCGCGGCGATGCAGCGGTTTTCCGGAGCTCGATGCGCTCCTACGTCAGCGTCATCATGGATGCGCGCGTGCCTCTGGGAGTGTCCCGCTCCTCAGGCAGTCGACAGCAGGTGCGCGAGCCGGTCCAACTCTTCTCTGATCAGCTGCCCGTATTCGTCGTCACCGAGTTCACCGACCGCAGCACGCCCGCGCGCGAGGTGATCGCGGGCACGGTCGAGATCGCCGACCCGTCGGTAGACGTCCCCGAGGTTGAGGTGCAGAGACGGATAGAAGATCGCGACTGTGCCGCCGACACCCCCCTGCCGCGCCCGCTCGTCCGATATCAGGTCCGCCGCCTCCAACGCCCGCAAGTCCCAGACCAGTTCCTCGCGCGGATCGTCCTGGACATCGGCCATCGAGTGGGCGAGCACGCAGCGATGGAAGGCGTCGCCGGTGGCGCCGATCGCGTCCCAGAGGCCGGCGAACACGCGGTGGGCCGCTTCCCGTTCGCCGCTGTGGCTCAGGTCGATACCACGGCCGATCTCGGCCATCACCGGGTCGGGCTCGGTCATACGGGTCCTCCTCGTCAGCGTGGACGGCAGCGCACACGAGCGTAGGTGGCACGGCGGGCCGTCGAGCCGTCGACCGGTGTTGATCGGACAGCGGGGTCGCGCCACTGGATGTCGCAATGACGGCGATCACGGCGAGCCTCCGAGGAGCGTTACGTTGGCTGGCGATGTCGTCGCGGTGGGGGAGTGGACGGGTCGGCGTGGTAGAGCCCCTAGGCGGTTTCGTTTGGATCACGTGATCGTCGGTTCGGGTGTGCCGTTGACTGACGCACCAGTGGATGCGGATCGAGCCGTTGCTCCGGGACCGGACGTCGAAGCGGGGCGGCCGGTGGCGGGACCATCGTGAGGTGATCGATGCGCCCGCCTGGAAGATCCAGACCGGATCGCAGTGGGTCCATGGGTCCACCTGCCGGAGAAGTACGGCAACTGGAGAGGCGTGTGCAACGGGCTGCGGATGTGGGCTTTTGACGGCACCTGGGAGCGGGTATTCACTGCGCTGATGCCCCAGGCCGACGCTGACGAGGATCTGAACTGGGCGGTCGCGGTGGACTCCACGTGGGTGAGGCGGCCGAGGCGCTGGGTGCGAACTGCGCGACGTCGGCAACAGAGAACCGGCAACAGAGAAGGCGAGGGTTGTCGTCGTGCCCGCCGCTGCTGTCGAGCGTTTCACGTTCCTCTCCTGTTCTCCTTCGACTGGCGGAGGTCGTGATCCACGGTCACGGTAGGAACCGGCGAAGTGGCCTCGACACTTGTATTTCAGCCCCGTGTGGCTGAGACCTCTCGCCAGGAGCGCGTCGTGTGGTCTCGTTCCACAGGCCGGCGGACGACGTCGGTCGAGCTGGTGCGGACAAGTCCGCCGGCTGGCCGGTGCCGGAACGTCATACCTGGTCAGGGCCTCGTAAGTCCGAGGGAGTTCGCGCGGTCGGTGAGACCTGTGTGACAGCGCGGGAGACACACAGGCACCGCTGGAACGCTCCGACGGGGCCTCTGCGCGGTGTTGATCGACGTGGGAACTCCGCTCTACTGTCGGTGGGCGCTTTGAGCTCGTGTGGGCGCACCGGGTGCCGTATGGGGAGGTTGATGTGTCGTCTGCTTCTGTCGGACCGTCGGAGCACGAGATCGCGGTGCTGCCGGAGCCTCGGGGGCCGGTCACGGAGGACTTGTTTCACGCGCTGACGGGCCGTCCAGGAGATTTCGCCTGCGCCGAGGCCGTCGAGGGCGACGCGCTGGTCGACGACGATCTGCATCTCGCCCTCTATACGTGTTACGAGCTGCACTACCGCGGGTTTTTCGGAGTGGACGACCGTTGGGAGTGGCACCCCGCGCTGATGCGGCTTCGCGGACGGCTGGAGGAGAGGTTCGAGGCCGCGCTCCGGGAGCGGTTCGGCGGTTCCGAAGCGCTGGACAAGCCGGACGTCGTGGCTGCCCTGACGGCGATCGCCAACCAGTCCGGGCCGCCGCTGTCGCGCTACCTTCGCGACGACGCCGGCCTGGCGGAGATGCGCGACTACGTCATTCTGCGCTCCGCATATCAGCTCAAGGAGGCCGATCCGCACGCCTGGGGCATTCCCCGTATGACGGGCAAGGCCAAAACGGCCCTGCTGGAGATCGAGTTCGACGAGTTCGGCAGCGGACGGGCCGAGCGCATACATGCGGTGCTCTACCGGAACACCATGGACGCGTTGGGGCTGGACGGCCGCTACGGCGCCTATCTGGACCTCGTCCCCGGCCCGATCCTGGCGACGGTCAACATTATGTCGATGTTCGGGCTGCACCGGCGGCTGCGCGGAGCCCTGGCGGGTCATCTCGCGGTCGCGGAGATGACCTCGGCGCTGGCGAACAAGCAGGTCGCGGAGGGAATGCGCAGGCTCGGCCTCGGCCGGCAGGCCACCGGCTTCTTCGACGAGCACGTGATCGCCGACTCTGTGCACGACATGATCGCTCTGCACGACCTGGTCGGCGCCGTGCTGGAGCAGGACTCCTCCCTTGCGACGGAGGTGCTCTTCGGCGCGTCGGCATGGACCGGCCTCGACGGTATGTCCGCCGAGTACCTGCTCAACCGCTGGGCGGAGGGCGATCCCTCCCTGCGGACGCCCGGCCGTGCGGCCGGGACGTCCTCAGTGGGTTGAGCGGGTTGAGTAGGTCGATCGGGTCGATCGGGTCGATCGGGTTGAGCGGGTCGAGCGGGTCAGCGGTGTCCGGTGGTCGCTAGGAGACCCCCGGGCACCTTCTAGGACTTGTCCGGTCGATCACCTGCCGGTGATCCGGTGATCCGGTGATCCGGTGATCCGGTGAACGTCCACCGACCGCAACGCCTGTTGCTCACCGGCAGTCGAGCGGCCGCAGCCGTTCCCGCTCCGCGTCACTCAGATTTCCTCGCTCCGTGCCCAGAACAATGATCTGGGCTCAAGGCAGTCAGGGCGGCGGTCAATGGCTAGGCCCTCGGCTCTGCCAGTCGTTGCGGACCACGTGTGTGATCTTGAGACCACGAGCAGCCCATGGCAGGCTCATGCCGCATGATCGATGACTTCGCGAAAGACAACCTGCACGGGAGACTGCGGCGGGACCGCAAGGCGCTGCTCTGGAAACTCGACGGCTTGTCCGAATACGACGCCCGCAGACCTTTGACGGCGACCGGGACGAACCTCCTCGGCCTGGTCAAACACGTGGCCACCGTCGAGGCCAGGTACTTCGGCGAGGTCTTCGACCGCCCTTCCCCGGAACCGCTGCCCCGGTGGCAGGACTCCGACGGCAGCGATCTGTGGGCGACCGAGGACGAGACCCGTGATCAGATCATCGGGTTCTACCGGCGCACGTGGGAACATTCGGACGCGACGATCAACGAGCTTCCCCTCGACGCCCCCGGCCACGTGCCGTGGTGGCCGGAGCCTTCTCCCAACACGAACCTGTTCGCCGTCATGGTCCATGTCCTCGGCGAGTCCATCCGGCATGCCGGGCACGCCGATATCCTGCGCGAGGGCCTCGACGGCCGGACCGGGTTGCGTGCCGAACACGAGAAGCAGATCGACGAGCAAGCCCGTGCGGCCTACTGCGCGAAGATCGAGCAGGCCGCTAGGTCGGCCGCACCAATCAAGGCTTAGAGGCTGTCTCACGTGACGTGATGTTCGGGCGGCATGATGCCGGTCGTGGGTGTGGGTGCTGATTATCGAAGCGTCTGGTCCCTGATGAACTCCGGGAGCCGGCCGCCCCGTTGCTGCCGTTGTTCGCTGATCGTCCGCAAGGTGGCCACCATGGGACCGCTCCGTGTGACGCGCGGACCGTGTTCACGGCAGTGGTGTACGCGCTGACCAGCGGCTGTGCCTGGCGGCATCTGCCGCCGACGTTCGGCACGTCGCCCGCCACCGCGCATCGCCGCTTCACGGTAGGGACCGGGGCCGGCCTGTGGCGTCGACTGCACCGGGCGGTGCTGGACGAACTCGGGGCCCGGGGCGAGGTGGACTGGACCTCGGTGATTGTCGACGCGGCCTGCGTTCGCGCCAAACGGGGGGATCGCTGACCGGGCCGAACCCGGCCGATCGCGGCAAGAAGGGCAGCAAGCGCCGACCCTTCAAACTCCTCGACCGGGTGCTCCTGAGTGGTGCCGTGGCCGCAGTACGGCCACAACGGTGGGGCGCTCAAGGGGTGCTCGAGGGGAGTTCGGACGCCTTCTAGTCCGCGTCGCGTCGGCGGCGGTGGGCCGGGTCACGGAAGCGGGTCAGCTTGTGTGTGCTGTCGCACCACGGCTTCTGGCCGGAGTGTCCGCAGCGGCACAGTGCGACTATCGGCTGGGTGACCTCGATCTCGTTGCCGTCGACGTCGACGATGCGGTGTGCACCGCGTACCAGGAGCGGCCCGTCCGGGTAGGCGGTGATCACACATTCGGGCAGGTTCGGCATGGCGTTTCCTCCTTGCTCGTGATCCCTCAGCGGGACTCGGTGGCCATGGTCTCGGTGATCAGCAGCTCGACCACGTCGGCGACGCGGCGGCTGCGGGTGAGGGCGCGACGTTGGCGGTCGGCGGAGTTGCCCCGGCGGAGCGCTCGGCTCACCAGGCCGGTGGTCTCGGCCCAGTCGCCGGCGTCCGTGAGCGGGACTCGCACGTGGTCGAGGAACCGGTCCACGAGCACGGCGGCCGGGACGAGTTCGGCCGCCAAGGGGTCGACCAGTTCTCCGCTGAGCCCGAACCTGGCCGCGCGCCACTTGGCGATCACCAGCAGTTCGGGGTCCGCCGGCGGAGCCGGTTCGCCGCGTGCGATCTCGGTCAGGCAGCGGTGGACCAGGGCCCGGGACAGCCCGGCCTGGAGAACGGCTTCGTCGACCGTGGTGCAGGCGTCGGCTATGCGGAACTCCACGGTGTCGTAACGGGTGCCCGGTCGGACGTCCCAGAAGAGCTGACCGGCGTCGGCGCTGATGCCCATGTCGATGAACCGGCGCACCCGGGCGCGGTGGTCGGCGTAGGAGGACAGGGTCGGCGGGATGCCCGCCATCGGCCAGCGCGCCCAGAGTATGGTTCGGTAGCTCGCGTAGCCGGTGTCCTCGGCTGTCCAGAACGGTGAACTCGCTGCCAGCGCCAACAGCGCGGGAAGCCATGGGCGCACCCGGTTGATCACGGCCACAGCGGTGTCGCGATCCTCCACACCGACATGGACCTGGCAGGCACAGACCAGATGCTCGGCAGCGAGCCGTGCGTAGGTGCCGGCGATGTGGTCGAACCGGGGTTGGGGCGTGAAACCCACCTGCCGCCAGTCACCGGACGGGTAGGTGCCGGCGGCGACGATCGCGCACCCTGCCTCCGTGGCGGCCCGCACCAGGGCGTCGCGCCTGGTCTGCAGATCGGCCCGGAGCCCGGACAGGCTCCAGCAGATCGCGGTGCGACTTTCGATTATGCAGGATCGCAGCTCCGTACCGTAGTGCTCGGTGCCGTGCCGGCTGCGGTTCCCCGCCATCGAGTCGAGCAGGGGCGTGATGTCGCACAGCTCGTGAGTCCTCGCGTCCGCCACGAAGAACTCTTCCTCGACCCCCACCGACAGCGGTCGGCTCGGGGTCCACGAGCCCGTGGCGCCCTGTGGCGCCGGATCAGACATGGCGGCGCCGGGGGTCGTCGGGCAGGTTCACGATCCGCACGGGAACGCGCCCCCGGAGCGGGTCGGTGTCCAGCGCTTCCAGCATCGGTGTCCGCGAGCGGCAGGCCGTCTGAAGCAGCGGCAGCAGGTCGTCCGGTGGGAGCGCCGCGGCGGCCGGTGCGCGGTCCTGACGGCGGCAGGACAGCCCGAGGACGAGGTAGTAGGGGGTGCCGTCGTCGAGTCTCAACAGGGGACCCTCGCCATCGGCCTCCAACTCGCGGACTCTGGCGATGTTGTCGCGGGTGTGGTCACCCAGGCGCAGCGCGCCGAGCGTGAGGGCGGAGAGCCGGTAGCCGTGGTCGTGCAGCAGGGCCGCCGCACGGCGCGGCGATGTGTAGCTGCCGATGGTGATCGCGAGGTCGGACCGCAGGGCCGCCGCGTGCCCGACCACGTACCTGACGAGTTGAAGCCCGTCGCTTCCCCCGTCGATGGTCGTTCTGCTCGCTTCCTCATGGGAGGGCAGCGGTACGTAGGGCGGATTGCTGGTGATCACGCTCGGCGGTGCGGAGAACGGGCAGGTCTTGAGGAGTTCGGCGGATGAGAGCGCGGTGTAGTCGGCGCGGCCGAAGGACACACGGTTGTCGCCGTCCGCCCCGGCGTGGTGCTCGTTCGCCCACGTCAGGCTGTCGTCGGAGATGTCGACGCCGTGCACCTGGCGGGCGCCTGCCCTGGCCATCGCCGCGGCCGCCGCGCCGCTGCCCGAGCCGAGGTCGAGGACGGTGCAGCCGGGGCGGATGAGGTCGGTGGTCGCCCACACACCGATCTCGGTGTCCACCGGATCGAAGAACACGTGGGGCCGTCCCGGCGGAACCCGGTCCGCCGGGCGGAGATGGTGATAGGCGGACACCCGCAGCGTGGGGGCGTCCGGTTCGGGTGATGGTGCGTGGGGCGCTCCGGCGCCGCGCCCTTGGCGTTCATCAGTGGCCGACTCTGCGGTGAGGTGTGTCGCGTCGTTCGACAGCGGGACGCCCACCAGACCTCCTATGGAGATGTGTCAGGACCGAGCTATGGAGACGTGTCAGGACCTAGCTATGGAGAGTGTCAGGACCGAGCTCCTCATGCTAAACCGCGAACAGGCCGGACCCGAGAGGAAAACCCCCGTCGAATGACATCAGACGGAATTGGCGGAACGGAAGACGGCGGCCGTGTGCCGGAAATTTCTCGCACCGCTCGACCGACACGGCGGAAGGGCCGAGTCGGGCCGAACAGTCGTAGAGGAGAAGGCGGCGTCCGGCGCGGTCGTACTGCTCAGAGGTGATCCGCAGGGCATGTTCTGCGGCACGGCCGGTTCGGTCGGCAGCCTGACGGACGGGGTCAGTGGGGCTGAAGAAGCAACATGTGGTCAGCCAGGCCCCATTGGCGTGAAATCGCGGGCAAGATCGGCCCGGCTTCGGCCGGCCGGCATCAGTGGGTACCCGTTTCCCTCGCGGTGCAGGGAGTTTGGCCTCGGCGAGTAATGCGTTCATGGTGAGAAATTCGCCGTTTCGGTGTGCGTCCGGCTCATTCTGCTTTCGTCAAGGGCAGGGGAGGGGCCAGGGGCCGCGGGACCATGATTTCCGGTCATCACCAGCTGGTCCAGCAAGGCGAATTCACGCTGATGACCGCGTGGCGGCGCGCTGAGATGCTCGAGCCTGAGCGCGTTCGGGTGCCACCGGCATTCGATTCGCCCCAGACCGCGAACGGCAGCAAGGAGCGGCCATGTCCACGTCCGGCCGGCACGAGGAGAGCGCTTTAAAGGACCCGCGGCGTCCAAAGTGTGCCGCCGTCGACTGGGCACCCACCCCCGTTGTTCCCGTCCGGCTCCGGATCGACGGCGTGCCGCGGACCCTGTGGCTGAAGCTCGAGGCGTACAACCCGTACGGGTCGATCAAGGGCCGTACCGCTCTGGCGCTGTGGCAGGACGTCGCCCTGCGTATCGATGCGCATGCCGGGGTCATCGAGTCGACCTCCGGCAACCTCGGTCTGGCCCTGGCCGCCATCGCGGCGTCGCGCCGGGTTCCCTTCACGGCGGTGGTGGACCCACGCGTCAGCGGCTCGCTGGTCCGTGAGATCCGGGCCCTGGGGGCCCGGGTGGTGAGCGTGGATACCCCCGACCACGCCGGCGGGTACCTGCTCAACCGCCTGAAGTACATACGGGACCGACTGCGCCACGACCCCCGGCTCGTCTGGACCGACCAGTACACGAACCCCGCCAATCCAGCCGCCCATGCCCGCTGGACGGCACCCGAACTGCACCGTCAGACCGCGGGTGCCCCCATGAGCGTCCTCGTCGCGGTCTCCACGGGCGGCACGCTCGCCGGGTTCCGCAGCTACGTCTCAGGGGCCGAGCCCGACTGGGAACTGATCGGCGTCGATGTCAACGGGTCGGCCGCCCTCGGCGGTGTCCCGGGCAGGCGAGTGCTCTCCGGGATCGGAGCGAGCTGCACCTCGTCCTTCCTGCCTCAAGGGCACCGTCCGACGCTCTATGTCACGCCACAGGAGGCCGTGCGGACCTGCCTGTGGCTGCGCGAGCAGACGGGCCTTGGTATCGGAGCGAGTTCCGGGGCGCTCGTCGCGGCGGCGCTGCGCCTCTTCCGTACCGACCCCGGGCGAACGGCGGCGGCGTGCGTCTGCCCGGACGGCGCCGACCGCTACGAGGAGACCGTGTACTCCGGAGACTGGCGGCGCAGCCAGGGAATCGGCGACCGGGACGCCGGCGACGAGGTGGACGTCGTCTCCGCACCACTCCTACGGCCGCCCAGGGCCGCCTCCGCCGGTTCGCTCCTCGGCGAGCCGAGCCCGTGAGCGACCACATGTCGAAAGACCCGCGCATGCCGACCGGCGCACGCGACACCGTGCGGACCCATGAGCCAAAGGAGTGCGGCACGTGACCGAAGAGCTGCTCTTTCTCGACCGCGCGGCCATGCTGGCGTGCGCGAGCGACGTGGAGGTGTGCGACACGATCGCCCGGGCCCTCCGGCACCACGCCGAGGGCGCCATCCGGATGCCGCCGGAAGGATACCTGCCCTGGACCAACGAGGCGGGCGCCTACTGCCGTTCGCTGGCCATGCTGGGGGCGGTGGAGGCGGACGGCGAGCCTCCGGTGCGCGGCGTGAAGCTCATCAACGCGGCCACCAGCAATCCCGGACTCGGCAGGGAGCGCGCGGCGGGCATCAGTCTGCTCTTCGACCACGAGACGGCCCGCCCTGTCGTGCTCGCCGAAGCCGGCTGGCTCAGCGCCGCGCGCACCGCCGGGTACACCATGGTGAGCCTGCGCCACCTCGGACCGGTGGAGTGGGACACGCTCAGCGTCATCGGCTGCGGCACACTGGCCCGCCTCCACCTGGAGATGCTCGGTACCGCCTTCCCCCAGGCGAAGACCGTACACCTGTACGACTCCGATCCCGCGCGTGCCGAGCGCCTGGCGCAGTGGCTCACGCGGCACTGCCCGCAGTTGGTGCCGCACATCGCGCCGAGCGCGCGGGCGGCCGTGGGAGCCGCACCGGTCATCGTGACCACGACGACCGCGGACGCCGGGTATCTGCCCGCCGCGTGGCTCGAACCGGGCACCTTCGTCGCTCATGTGTCCCTCGCCGACCTGCTGCCCGATGCCTTCCTGACGGCCGAGGCCCTCTACGTGGACGACATCTCCCTGGTGGCGGACAACCCCCGGCGCGTCCTGGGGGCTCTGCTGCGGGACGGGCTGGTCGGCGCGCCCGGCATCGAGCCCGGAGTCGGCCATGCCGCCACCGGCGCGGACAACACCGCGCGCGTGGTGAACGGGACACTCGGCCAGGTGCTGACCGGCCAGGTGCCGGCCGTTCGGCCTCGTGGCGGCCATGTCATCAGCAACCCCTTCGGCATGGCGATCCTGGATGTTGCCCTGCTGGACGCCGTGCACCAGGTCGCCGTGCGCCGCGGGCTCGGACAGCGGCTGCGTTTGTACTGACGGATGTTCCCTCAGACCTGACGGATGACGGATGTGCTCGCACGCCTGACGGAGGCGCTCTGGCGCCTGACGGATGTGCCTGAGACAAAGGGAGAGACCCTGTGAACGACCTCTACGGCCGACCGGGCCCTGCACACGAGCGCGGGCTGTTCTCGCTCACGGACCTGGAGCCCGCCGCCCTGCGCAAGCTCGTCGCGAGGTCGGTCGAGCTCTTCCACAATCCGCAGGCGCACGACCGGCCCCTGCGCGAGCGCGTCGTCGGTCTCCTGTTCAGCTGTACTTCCACGCGCACGCGGACCGCGTTCCAGGTGGGCGCCGCACGGCTCGGCGGCACCCCGATCGCCTACGGCCCGCACGACCTCCAGCTCAACACCGGGGAGTCGGTCGGTGACACCGGGCGCGTGTTCGGGGCCATGCTGGACCTGCTCGTCGTACGCACCGCGAGCCCCGTCGCCGAGTTGCGGGAGCTCTCCCGCGCGGGCGGCCTGCCGGTGATCAACGCGATGGCGGCCGAGGAGCACCCGACCCAAGGGGTGTGCGACCTCGCCACGCTCACCCTCGCCCACGGCGATCTCGACGGAATCCGGGTGCTGTACATCGGCGAAGGGAACAACACGGCCACCGCCCTTGCATACGGCCTCGCCACGGTGCCCGGAGCCCACGCCACGTTCGTCACGCCGCCGGGGTACGGCCTCCCGGCCGGCACGCTGACGCACGCCCGGCGGCTGGCCGACAGCACAGGAGCTTCGCTGGCCGAGTCACACGACCCGGCCGACCTGCCCGACCAGGTGGACGTCGTCTACACCACCCGGTGGCAGACCACCGGAACCAGCAAGGCGGACCCGGCGTGGCGGGAGGTGTTCCGTCCCTTCCACGTGGACCCGGCGCTGATGCGACGGTGGCCCGGAGCGTCCTTCCTGCACGACCTGCCCGCCCATCGCGGTGACGAGGTGGCGGGAGAGGTACTGGACGGGCCGCGCTCCCTCGCCTGGACCCAGGCCGCGATGAAACTGTCCAGTGCCATGGCCGTCCTGGAGAGCACCGCCGGCCTCCTTCCCGACTGACCCGACACCGGCCTGGCCTGGGCAGCGGCAGCACTGCCCAGGCCATGACGACGCTCCAGGGGTGTCCGGTCGGTCCCCTGCGCCCGACGTCACCACAGCGTGGACCGCACGGAATTGTGGGCCTGAGCCCTCTCCTCAGAGGGGAGCGATGTTCCTCACAGTCTTCGAGTCGGGCGCGTGCCGGTTGTAGAGTGAAGAGCGCACTTGACCTGCAAAAACGCAGGCAGGGAGCCTAGATCCAGGAGTTCCTCGATGCTGCGCACGATGTTCAAGTCCAAGATCCATCGGGCCACGGTCACGGAGGCCGATCTGCACTATGTGGGGTCGGTGACCATCGACGCCGCGCTGATGGAGGCCGCCGACCTGCTGCCCGGCGAGCTGGTCCATATCGTCGACATCGACAACGGGGCCCGGCTGGAGACGTACGTCATCGAGGGCGAGCGGGGCTCGGGTGTCATCGGAATCAACGGGGCGGCGGCGCATCTGGTGCACCCGGGGGATCTGGTCATCCTGATCAGCTATGCCCAGGTGGACGATGCGGAGGCCCGTGCGCTGCGGCCGAAGGTCGTCCATGTCGATGCGGACAACCGGATCGTCGCCCTGGGCGCCGACGCCTCCGAGCCGGTGCCCGGGAGCGGTACCTCGCGCAGCCCGAGGGCCTCGGTGGTCAGAGGGGCCTGAGGGGCCTGGGGCGAGCCCCGGGCCTGAGGTCGGCCTCTGATTTGGCGCCGGCCCTGCTTCGGCGGAACGCCAGGCGGAGCCGGGCTCCGGTGAGTGTGACGGGCCCGATGAATGATCGCGATGTGCCTGATACAGGATCTTGGGACGGCTGAAACCGGCGCTGCCTAGCGTGCCGGGCACGGGTGCTTTTCGGCGCCCTCTGCACCGAATGTCCCTCTGTGAAGGAGCAGCCATGCCCAAGCAAGCCATGTCAGACGCCCCGCGCGCCAAGCGCAACGGACTGCGTGCCGCCCTCGCCGTCGCGGTGACCGGTGCCGCCCTCGCCGTACCGACCGGTGCGGCGTTCGCCATGCCCACGGACTACGTCAAGGAGGTCAAGGTCGACAGCGGCGAAACCCTCACGCTGGACGGCAACACCGGTACCGCGACCGTCAAGGACCCCGAGCACGGCGTCACGGGTGTCATGAACGAGGACAAGCCCGGTCCGGTGCAGAGCCGGATGGACCCGAACGGGACGTACACGTTGACCTACCCGAAGCCTGCGGCGCAGGCCGATGCCACGCCCAAGGTCGTCTACAAGCACGACGGCAAAACGGTGAAGACCTTCGCCCTCCCGCACGGCCCCGGCTGACGACGGCTGACCGTCCCGGACGACAGGCGGCCCCCGGCTCCGCTCAGCGGCCGGGGGCCGCCCGCCTCTGGACGGACACGTACCGCAGCTGCGGCCCGTCTCCCGCCGGCTATCGGGCAGATCGGCCGAAGAACTCCAGCTCGGCGATGGCTACTTGCCTCTTGTCCGTCGCGCCGTACGCGGTGTGCAGCACCAGCCGTCCGGTCATCGCATCCCGTACCGCCACATCGATCTTCTGTGCCCCGCCGTCATTGATCCGGAGGTGCGAGACGTGCTGCTTGCCCGCGGAGTTGGTCACGATCAGGTCGAACTCGTGCGGACGGGCCGGGTCGGTGGCCTGCGGGGTGCGTGCGGAGGCCCCGGGGGTGATCAGAATGTTCAGCAGATCGGTGGCCTGGCCGAATCCGGCCTCCAGGTACTGGCCGTCGGAGTTGCCCGAATAGCCCGACCCCCACCAGGTGTTGGAGTAGCTGTCGAACGCGAGCTTCGCGTCGTGCTTGCTCCGGCTCGCGCAGATCCCGGGCAATCAGTACCACCCGCTGCTCACCACCCCGTACGAGCCGTCTCAGTTCGGTCGCCGCCATCTCGTCGAACTGGTCGATGGGCATGATCGCCACACTCCCGACCGCCTCCCCACCGTCTTCCTTCCCGGTCCCGCGTTCCGCCTGTTCCGCCCGCCTTACCGCCGCCCCGCCCTGGTCCTGGACGATCTCGACGGTGGGCTGGTGCTGTAAGTGACTGACGACTCCGGCCCGACTGAGCGGGTCGGTGGCGTGCACCGACACCGTGACACGTGTATCCAGCACTTATGTTCCTCGTCTCGCCCCCGTTTTACCGACTGCCGCAGAATGAGCGAAGGCAATCAGCAGACGCTTACCGGGTGCTCAACGCCGGAAGCGAACCCTTGAGCGATCCGGGCGAGAAGAGCCACGACCGCTCCTGCGACTCCGTACGGTGCGCCTGCCGTACGACCAGTGGTGTCCATCCGCCCGCCGGCGGGTTACGGGCTCCCCGTGTCCGGGAACCCGTGGTGCGGGCGCCGGGTCGGCCGCCGCCCATCGCCGCGAGGAGGCGGCACGGCATGAGCCACGGCGAGGATGCCACCGCGGAGCAGTACGACGCCACCCCCTACCTGCCCCGGCGCGGAGGGCTCGCGGCCCATCGGCGTGCGGCAGCGGACTGCCAGGGCTGTCCGCTCTTCCAGGACGCGTCGGGGACCGTGTTCGGAGCGGGCAGTTCCTCGGCACGCCTCATGCTCGTCGGTGAGCAGCCGGGCGATCAGGAGGACCGCCAAGGAGAACCGTTCGTCGGGCCGGCCGGCGGCCTCTTGCGGAAGGCGATGCGGGAAGCCGGCCTCGACGAGGGGCAGAGTTATTTCACCAACGCGGTGAAGCACTTCAAATTCACCACCGCGGCAAAGGGCAAGCGCCGGATCCACAAAGCCCCCAGCCTGCGGGAGATGACGGCCTGCCGCCCTTGGCTGACCGCCGAATTGCGGCTGGTCGACCCGGAGGTGGTGGTGGCACTCGGTGCGACCGCGGGCAAGGCACTGCTGGGGACCTCGTTCCGGGTGACGCACGACCGGGGCACCCTCATCAGGGCACCGAGAGAGGGGGCCTTCGCGGCCACCGGCAGCAGCGGACTCATCGTCGCGACACTCCACCCGGCGGCGATCCTGCGTGCCGAAGACCGTGCGGCACCCTACGCGGGATTCGTCTCGGACCTGCGGGTCGCGGCCCGGGCCCTGGACCGAGAGGCGTAGTCCCCCTCCGTACGACCGGTCACCCTCCCCGCCCTCGGCCGCTGTCAACGCGGAGCGCCGTTCAGGACTGGCAGTGCGGACACCAGACGGTGCGGCGTCCGGCGGTGCGACCGGAGCTGAGCGGCCGGCCGCAGCGAGGGCACAGCGGCTCGCTGTCGTCGCGTCGTCCCGTGAGCCAGGAACGCCGCGGCGGTACGCACCCGTCGCTCACGGAGGTGCGCAGCACCCGGCCCATCGCCGCGTGGAGGTCCCGGTACGCCGTCTCGCCCAGGTCCCGTGCCGCGGCCCGGGGGGCGACGCGGGCCCGCCAGAGGATCTCGTCGCACAGCAGATTCCCCAGACCCGCGATGACGGACTGGTCCATCAGCGCGCTCTTGACGGCACCCCGCCGCCCGGACAGCAGATCCGTCAGCTCCGCCCGGTCCACGGCCAGGGCGTCGGGCCCCAGCCGGTCCAGGATCCGGTCGACGGCGGCATCGTCGGCCAACTGCACGCCCTGCAACTTGCGTTGATCGCGATAGCGCAGGCTACGGGCATCGTCGAGGGCCAGCACGAGGCGGTCGTGCACGGCGAACGGTTCATCGGGCGAACAGCACCACAGTGCGCCCGTCATGCCGAAATGGAAGACGAGGGTCGGGCCGCCGTCCGTAGGCGCGAACAGCCACTTGCCGTGCCGCCAGGCCCTCCCCAGCCGTTTTCCCTCGCACTCCTTCCGCAGCCGCTTCTCGGTGACACCCCGCAGCACCCCCGCGTCACGCACTTCGATGCCGGTGACACACCGCCGACCACAGCCGATCAGCACCCGGCGGAACCCTTCGACATCCGGCAGTTCGGGCATCATTCCTCCGCGACTCTCCGCTGTGCGGGAGCATGGCGCGCCACCGGACGTTCCCAGGGGCCGCCCCGCCGACCTTCCGGCAGGGTGACCAGCCCGAAGGCCAGAACTCCGTTCCACACAGGCCGGGCCATGGCGAGATCGCCTCCTTCCCTTTCATGACACCTTCGCGGCGCGGAGATCGCATGCCGTGGCTCGGTTCGCTGCTCCGGGGTCCCAGGGGCGCCGCCGATGACCTCGCCGTGTGCGTCGAATCGTGTGATGCGGCGATGCTCTGCGTGTTTCGTAGCGGTGCGGACCTCGGTGCGCGACCATACGGACGCCGACCCAGGCTCGATCATCGACGTCGTGCACGAGGGAAGGTTCTCGCTGGCCGCCAGCCCGCGTTGACTGCCGCGGGTCTGGCCGGGCATTTCCAGCCGGCGGGCGCCATGGCGCACTACGAGCGCGGGTCGCAGTGCTCGACGCCGGCAGAGCGACCGCCGGCAAGAGCAAGCAGCCAGCAGAAGGAAACACCGCGACAGGAAGAAGGACGGACGTGTCCGGCAGCGAAAGCGAGAACCCGGTAATCCCCTCCCCGGCCCCCACGCCGACCCGGCCCCGGACGAACCGGGACTGGTGGCCGAATCAGCTGGACCTTCAGATTCTCCACCAGCACTCGTCCCGGTCGAATCCGATGGACGAGGACTTCGACTACGCAGAAGAGTTCGCGACCCTCGATGTCGACGCGCTGAAGCAGGACGTCTTCGAGGTGATGACGACATCGCAGGAGTGGTGGCCCGCCGACTACGGTCACTACGGGCCGCTCTTCATCCGGATGAGCTGGCACGCCGCGGGAACGTACCGCATCGCCGACGGCCGGGGCGGTGGCGGCGCCGGTGCTCAGCGCTTCGCCCCCCTCAACAGTTGGCCGGACAACGCGAGCCTGGACAAGGCACGCCGTCTGCTCTGGCCGGTCAAGCAGAAGTACGGCCGGAAGATCTCCTGGGCCGACCTGCTGATCTTCGCCGGCAACTGTGCCATGGAATCGATGGGGTTCAAGACGTTCGGGTTCGGATTCGGGCGCGAGGACATCTGGGAACCCGAGGAAATCTTCTGGGGGCCCGAGGACACCTGGCTCGGAGACGAGCGCTACAGCGGCGACCGGGAACTCGCCACTCCTTTCGGCGCCGTGCAGATGGGACTGATCTACGTCAATCCGGAGGGACCCAACGGCAACCCGGATCCGATGGCTGCCGCCAGGGACGTGCGCGAGACGTTCGGACGGATGGCGATGAACGACGAGGAGACCGTCGCGCTCATCGTCGGCGGCCACACCTTCGGCAAGTGCCATGGCGCGGTCGATCCCTCGTACATCGGCCCGGAACCCGAGGCGGGGCCCCTTGAGCAGCAGGGCCTCGGCTGGCGGAACACCTACGGCAGCGGCAAGGGCGCCGACGCGCTCACCAGCGGGCTCGAGGGCGCATGGACCACGGAGCCGACGAAGTGGGACAACGGGTACCTGGACAACCTGTTCCGGTACGACTGGGAGCTGACGACGAGCCCGGCCGGCGCGAAGCAGTGGACTCCCAAGGACCCCTCGGCCCAGGGCACCGTGCCCGATGCCCATGACCCGTCGAAGCGGCACGCGCCCATGATGCTGACGACGGACCTCGCGCTGAAGCTGGATCCGGTCTACGGGCCGATCGCCAAGAGCTTCCACGAGAACCCGGACAAGCTCGCGGTGGCGTTCGCCAAGGCCTGGTACAAGCTGCTGCACCGCGACATGGGGCCCATTTCGCGCTACCTCGGCCCGTGGATTCCCGAGCCGCAGCTGTGGCAGGACCCCGTCCCCGAGGTCGATCACGCACTGGTCGCGGACGAGGACGTCGCCGCCCTCAAGGGCGGGATCCTCGCCTCGGGGCTGTCCGTCTCCCAGCTGGTCACCACCGCTTGGGCGTCGGCGGCGAGCTTCCGCGGCACCGACAAGCGGGGCGGAGCCAACGGAGCACGGATCCGCCTCGCGCCGCAACGGGACTGGGAGGTCAACGACCTGCCCCAGGTGGCCGAGACGGTGCGGGCCCTGGAGCAGATCCGCCAGGACTTCAACGGCTCGCAGACCGGCGGGAAGAAGGTGTCCCTCGCCGACCTGATCGTGCTGGGCGGCTGCGCGGCCGTCGAGCAGGCCGCGAGGAACGCCGGGTACGACATCACCGTCCCGTTCGCACCGGGGCGCACGGACGCCTCGCAGGAACAGACCGACGTGGAGTCGTTCGCCGTGCTCGAACCCAGGGCGGACGGGTTCCGCAACTACCTCCGGGCGGGGGAGAAGCTGTCGCCGGAGACGCTCCTGCTGGACCGCGCCAGCCTGTTGACGCTGACCGCTCCCGAGATGACGGTTCTGCTCGGCGGCATGCGGGTCCTGAACACCGGCTTCGCGGGATCCTCACACGGCGTCTTCACGCACCGGCCGGAGACCTTGAGCAATGACTTCTTCGTCAACCTGCTCGACATGGGCACGGAGTGGAAGGCGTCGACCTCGGCCGAGAACGTGTTCGAAGGCCGGGACAGCGCCACGGGCGAGCCCAAGTGGACCGCCACCGCCGTCGACCTCGTCTTCGGTTCGCACTCCCAGCTCCGAGCCGTCGCGGAGGTCTACGCGTCCGAGGACGCGGCAGAGAAGTTCGTGCGGGACTTCGTGGCAGCGTGGGACAAGGTGATGAACCTCGATCGGTTCGACCTGGCCTGAGTCCGATGTCCCGGTCGGCCGCTCCTCGGCCGACCGGGACGTCCTCGGGATCGGGCCACGGAGGTGACGAGCGCCACCGGCAGTCGGGCCGTCCGGGACGCTCAGGTGCTCACGTCCGCCGGCAGCGTCTGCTCACACCAGATGACCTTGCCGGTGGGGGTCTGCCGCGTCCCCCAGCGCTGGGTGAGCTGTGCGACGAGCAGCAGACCCCGGCCGCCCTCGTCGAACACGCGGGCCCGGCGCAGGTGGGGTGCCGTGTTGCTGCCGTCGATCACCTCGCAGATCAGCGCGCGGTCGCGGATCAGTCGCAGCCGGATCGGCGCGGCGCCGTACCGGACGGCGTTGGTGACGAGCTCGCTGACGATCAGTTCGGTGACGAACGCGCTGTCCTCCAAGCCCCATGCCGACAGTTGGCGGACGGCGGCCGCACGGACGCCGGCCACCGCCGAGGGGTCGGCGGGCACGTCCCAGGTCGCGACCCGCTCGACGTCGAGGCGTTGGACCCGGGCCAGCAGCAGGGCGGCGTCATCGGCGGGGCGGTCGGGAAGCAGGGTGGTGACCACCTCGTCGCACAGGGCGTCCAGCGGGAGGTCCGGGGCCGTCAGCGCCTGCCGCAGCGCGTCGATCCCCGCGTCCATCCCACGCTGTCGGGACTCCACCAGGCCATCGGTGTAGAGGGCGAGCAGGCTCCCCTCGGGCAGTACCGTCTCCACCGCTTCGAAGGGGAGCCCACCCAGCCCGAGCGGGGGCCCGGCCGGCAGGTCCAGGACGGCAGCGGTGCGGTCCGGACGGGCCACCGCGGGCGCCGGGTGTCCGGCGCGGGCGAGGCAGCAGCGGCCCGAGACCGGGTCGTAGATGGCATACACGCAGGTGGCGCCGACGTCTCCCGGGGCGGCGGACTCCCCGTTCGTCTCGGACTCGGCGGCCAGCCTGATGACGAGGTCGTCGAGGTGGGTGAGCAGCTCGTCAGGCGCCAGGTCGACATCGGCCAGGGTCCGTACGGCGGAGCGCAGTCGGCCCATGGTCGCGGACGCGTGGATGCCGTGGCCGACCACGTCACCGACGACGAGTGCCACGCGTGCGCCGGACAGCGGAATCACGTCGAACCAGTCGCCGCCCACCCCCAGCCGGGGATCGGCCGGCAGGTACCGGAAGGCCGCCTCCACGGCGGACTGCTCCGGAAGCCGCCGTGGCAGCAGGCTGTGCTGCAAGGTGAGAGCCGCCGTGCGCTCGCGGTGGAAGCGCCAGGCGTTGTCCAGACAGACAGCGGTCCGGGCGACCAGCTCCTCGGCGAGGGCCAGATCGTCGTTCTCGAACGGCTCGGGGTGCCGGGACCGGGCGAAGTCCACCATTCCCAGCGTCGTACCCCGGGCGATCAACGGCACCTCGATCCACGAGTGGAACCCGTACTCGCGGCCTTTGGCCAGCCGCGCGGGGTCCGTCGCCAGCCATGCGTCGATGGCCGGGTCCGCCACGCGATGCAGCTCCGACTGCCCGGTTGCCAGGCAGCGGGTCTGCGGCGAGTCCTCGGGGTAGAAGACCACGTCGCCCACCCCGACCAGAGCCTCCGGTGTGCCCTCCAGAACGGATAGGTGCTCCACCCGGCGCAGCTCGGCGCCGGTGACCGGTCCCGGGGGCAGCTCGCTTCCGGTCAGCAGGGTCTCCAACAGGTTGACGCTGACGAAGTCGGCGAGCCGGGGTACCGCCACCTCGGCCAGTTCCTGCGCCGTGCGCTCCAGGTCGAGGGTGCTGCCGATGCGCGTGCTGCCCTCGTTCAGCAGCGTCAGCCGCTCCCGGGCCTCCTCGGCACGGCCGGCCAGCGCACTCAGCTCGGTGGTGTCGCGCAGCGTCGCGACCCATCCGGCGGAGCCACCGTGAACAGCGGTGGGCCGGAGATTGACGGCCAGCAGGCGACTCCCGGACGGATGCACCTCGTCGGTCACGGAGCGCCTGGTGCCCAGCAGGGCGGCCATTTCCGGGTCCAGGCCCAAGGCGTCCAGCGGCAGTCCCTCCGCACTCGCGCGCATGCCGAGCAGCTGCCGGGCCTCGTCGTTGGCCAGCACCAGCCGACGCTCCGCGTCCAGGATCAGCACACCTTCGCGGACCGAGTGCAGGACGGCGTCGTGGTGCTCGAACATCCGGGTCATCTCGACGGGCCCCAGGCCGTGCGTCTGACGCTGCAGCCGGCTGCTCACCAGCGCCGCCCCGCCCGCGGCGAGGACCAGAGCGCCCGCCGCGACGCCCACGAGGACCGGCAGCTGACGGCTGACCGTGGCGCCGACATCCACGGTCTGCACGCCCGCGGTGACGATTCCGATCACCGTGCCCCGTGCGTCGGTGACGGGCACCAGGGCCCGGACCGCGCTCTGCGGCTCGCCCTTGAAGAGCTCGGTGAACGACCGGCCGGCCGCGGCCCGCCCGATGTCGCCCTCGGCACGTCGGCCGATCAGACCCGGCTCGGGGTCGGTGTAGCGGATCCCGCTCTTGCTGAGCACGGAGAGGAAACCCACGCCGGAACCCTTCCGGGCGGCCTCCGCGAGCGGCTGGAGCGCCGCGGTGGGATCGGGCGACTGCAGCGCCTGCACGACGCCGGGGGAGTGCGCGAAGCCCTCCGCCACAGCGAGTGAGCGGTGGCGGGCGTCGGTCTGGGCGTCGTTCGTGGTCTTGAGCACCAGGACCACCATCGCGGTGGCCGCGAGCAGGAAGAGCACCGTCAGCTGCCATACGAACGCCTGGCCCGCGACGCTCCGCAAGCTGAAGAGCGACCTCAGGTACGTCCTCCAGGACCGGCCTCCGGCGCGGTGCGACGCAGCGCCCACCTCTCCGGCGTCACGCCCATGGCCGGGGCCGTCGTGACCTCGCTGGTGGCCTCGGCGTCTGTCGGCCCACAGACGGCGCGGTGCGCGCCAGAGTGGGCGACCCGGTACCGAGCGCCGGCCAAACCTGTGCATATCACTATTTTCCATCACCCTCTGCTAGGGCGAACCATGACTTCGGGCACCCAGTCGTGACCATGGACATGGCCGTGAGGGGCGCGGGCAAGTGCCGGGCCCGGGCCCGGCGGGGCCCGTCTACACGGCCCTCGGCGAGGGGGCGACGGTCGCCGAGCGCGGGGGCCAGGACTGCGGGACGAGGATGCCGAGGGCGTAGGCGCGAGCGACCAGCGCGCACCTGTTGGGGGCGCCCAGGAGGTCCCGGAGGCGGCTGAGGTGGTAGTCGACGGTCTGACGGGAGAGGTGCAGCGAGACGGCGATGTCCGCGTTGCTGCGGCCGACCGCCAGCAGCGACAGGATGCGCTCCTGGCTCGCCGTCAGGTCGGGGTGGGACTCGTGGGCGATGCCCTGGTGGGTGACGACCGCCCAGACACTGGTGGCGCGGGCCGAGCCCCGACCCACCGTCGTCAGGTGCAGCCGGGCCCTGCGCTGCCGGCCGTGGGCGTCGACGAGCACGGCGGAGGTCTGGATCCGCCGGCTGCGGCGGACTATCAGATCGCGCCAGCCGCGCCACAGCCCGGCCGACTCCGAGGCGGGCGCCAGCACACTGTCGGCCCGGCGGCCGACCAGGTCGGACAGCCGGATCTGCAGCATTTCGGCGGCCGCCGCGCTCGCCTGCTGGATCCGGCCGCCCGCGGAGATCAGCGCACACGGCAGCCCGCTGTGGTCGCGCAGCGCGCACAGGCTCTCCTCGGCCTCCCGGCGCTGGTGGAGCGCGCGGGTGTAGTCGCTGATGTCGACGTAGATGCCGGCCACACAGGTCTCGGTGCCCTCCTGTACGGGGAAGCGATGGCCGGCCGCCTGTCCGCTGCTGCCGTCCGGGCGGTGATAGGTGAGCGTGTGCCGCACCGGCTTCCCGCGGGCGAGCACGTCCTCGTCGAGGGCGAGGACCCGCGCCGCGTCGACGGGGGCGTCGACCTCCGCGACGTGTTTGCCGATCACGTGCTCCGGTGTGGTGCCGTACAGGTGGGCGTAGGCGTGGTTCGCCCAGAGGTAACGGCCGCCGGCGTCCCGGATGAAGGCCGCGGCGGGGGCGAGGTCGGCGAAGGCGTCGTAGCGGCGGTCGGTGGCCGGGCCCGTGCCCACCTCCACGGCGAGCCCGCGGGAGCGGCCCTGCCGTGGCGCGCCGGGGCACCAGTGCACATCGAAGAGCCGGCCGTCGAACTGCGCCTGCCCGTGGCCGACTCCGGAGGCGGAGGGGCCGGACGGCTCCCGGCGCACGGCGTCCAGGAAGCGCTGCGCGGTCCCCGTGTCGCCGAACGCACCACCCCCGCTGTCGATCACCCGTAGTTCACCGTCGGCCTCCCACCAGGACACCGGAAGGCGTTCGAGCAGCGACTTCAGACCGGTCTCGTCCACAACGGCCCCTCTTTGGCGAAGAGTTCAACGAGTTCCACACGGCGCGTAGGTACGCCATCGCCATGCGTATCCGGAGGCCCCCGGCCACATGCCCGCTTCTCGGTCGTTCTGGAGGCATGAGTCCCGGCCGCCGGCCCGCTCTCCTCACCGCCATACAGCATCACGGAATCTTCACGGGCTGTCGGCGAACTCCACAACTCTGGCGTTTGCCTGAGTGCGTGAAGCCCTCAGAGCCGCATCGGACGGCGTTCGGATGCTTCTCTTGAAGTACGGCGCACGGACAGCGGATCCGGGCCCGTCGGCCGCCCCGGTCCACCGGTAGGTACGGCCCCACCCCACCTGTAGAGGAGTCGAATTCCAGTGAGCACGGTGCTGTTCGTGTATGCCAAGGGCGGTCCGCCCCTGGGGTATGCCCTGTCACGGGTCGCCGCGCGGTCGGCAGTGCACCTGCTGGCGCTCAGCACGCTTCCCCCCAGCGCGGCCCCGGTCGCCGAGCGGCTGTGCGCCTCGGTGCTGAGCCCCGCCGGGACCGAAGGCGACGATCTGGTGTCCCTGATCGTCTCCCGGGCCGAGGCCGTCGGCGCCGACGCGGTCGTCACCTTCTCCGAGTACGCGGTCGTCGCGGTCGCCGAGGCCTGTGTGAAACTCGGCCTCGCCGGGGCCGGCGGCCTCAGCGCGCTCGCGCGCGACAAGCGGCTGATGCGCCGCACCTGGATGCAGCGGGGCATCTCCCAGCCGCGGTTCCGTCCGGTGGCCGACGAGCAGGACCTCCGCGACGCGGCCGCCACGCTCCGCCTGCCCCTCTTGCTGAAGTCCGCCTGGAGCGCGGGTTCCACCGCACACCAGATCATCCGCTCCGCCGACGAGATAGCGGCGGCGTGGGACCGGGCGGGCGCCGTGATGGCCGAATCCGCGGAGCTGGGCTACGCCGAGCTCCACGTGGCCGGTGCCGGCGGGGACTTCCTCGTCGAGGAGATCGTCCCCGGCACCGCCGACGGCTGGTTCGAGCAGGGCGGCTGGGGCGACTACGTCAGCGTCGAGGGCGTCGTCGCCGACGGGGAGTTCCGCCCGGTGTGCCTCAGTGGCCGGATGCCGACCGTGGCCCCTTTCACCGAGCGCGCCGGCATCACCCCCGTGCCGCTGCCGGACGACACCCAGGCGCGCATCGTGGCCCTCGCACGGGACGCCGTCGACGCGCTGGGCCTGGAGAACTGCGGTACCCACACGGAGATCAAGCTCGGCGCGGACGGCCGGATGTGGGTGATCGAGACCGCCGCACGGTTCGGGGGCGCCATGACCATCCCCCAGATCGAGGAGGTCTTCGGCCTGGACCTCATCGGCATGCTCGTCGACCAGTTGCTGGGGCGGCCGGTCGCCTGGCCCGCCCGCGCCCTCACCTCCCAGGACGCGTCCGGTGCGGCCGGCTCGCTCGTCGTGCTGGCCGTCGACGCCGCCGGTGACGCCTGGCCTGACCACCGCCTCTGGGATTTCCCGACGGTACGGGACGCGCTGCCGCTCAGCGCCGGCAGCCGGCTGTCCGTGGTGGCCGAGAACTCGCTCCCCGACGGTGCTCCGGTACCGGTGTACGACCCGACCGCGGGCGCCAACACGATGGCGGCGCTCTGCCTGCTGTCCGCCACCGACCCCGGGACCGTGCTCCACGACTTCCAGGCCCTCGTGCACGCCCTGCCGAAGATCCTCCCCCTCGCCGGCGCCACGGAGGCCCGCTCATGAACACCACCCTCATCCCGCCGGTCGCCGCTCCCCGTCCCGCCACCGATCGCACGGTCGTCGGCGAGCACCTCGCACTGCCGCTGTTCCACCGCCTTTCCGGCTCCCTCGCCGGCCACCCGTACCTCAAGGTCGTGGTGGACCGCGCCGAGGACACCTGGCACCTGCTCGACACCGCCGTCCACCCCTTCCACGTCGACTACATCGCCACCCGCGTCCTCGGCATGGAACCGGCGGAACTGGACTCCTGCCTGGACGCCTTCAACGCCTCGGTCTACATGGCCCCCGACCGCCGCTTCCTGCTGGGAGTGCTCTCCTTGCACACCGACCAGGACACCGAGGGCCGCCACCGGCCCTTCCTCGTCCTGGAGACGACCGAGGCCGACACGATGGACGGCCCCTTACTGGAGGAGTTCTACTCCTTCGTCCGCCACCGGCTCGACGGCCGGCTGTCACTGCTGCTGAAGCCCGCGAACCACGGTCAGGAGCACGCCCTCGCCGCCATCAGCGACGTCCGGGTGCCGCGGATCCTCAGCCATGAGCTCTTCGGCCACCGCACCCGCACACCGCTCAACCCCGGCGAAGCCGTCGGCCGGCTCCGCCACTTCCGCACCACCGATGAGTACGCGGCTGCCGCCTCCCTGGTCGGCGGGTCCGACATCCTGGCCATGCCGTGCCTGCCGGACGATGTGCCGCGCGTCGCGGGCTTCATCAACACCGCGACGACCACCCCGCTCTCGCACACCAACGTCCTCGCCGCCGGCTGGGGCATCCCCAACGCCATCGTCCGCGACCTGGACCGGCTCATCGAGCCCGACAGCCTGGACGGCGGCTGGGTCCGCTACCGGGTGACCGAGGACGACATCAGCCTCGTCCCGCTCGCCGCGGCGGCGGTGCCGACCGCACCGACCCCGCACCGCCCGCGGATCCGGCTGCGGACCCCGCTGCTGGACGACCTCTCCGCACGGCCGTTGCACCGACTGCGCCTCACGGACCAGAACCGCTACGGCACCAAGGCGGCCAACCTCGGGGAACTCCACCACGTCCTGCACGCCCGCACCGCCGACCTCACCGCCTTCCACGGGAAGCCGCGACCGCCCCGCCCCGACCTCCACCGGCATCTGGCCGCCCGCCTCGGCACCACCTACCCCGCGGCCCCCGGCGAACTCCGCGCCGCGGCAGCCGACTTCGTGGCCGGGACCGTCGGCGCGCCGGACGGCATCGCCCTCCCCTTCGGCCTGCAGCACCGCTTCCTGCTCTCCTCCCCGGCACTGCGACAGGGCATCCTCCGGCTCAAGGCGGCCCTCGACCGCAGCGCTGCCGAGGCCGTGGAACCGCTCTGCCTGAGGCTGCAGCAACTCGTCCGCACCACGCCCCTCCCCGAGGAGGTGGCCCGCGAGATCCTCCGGGCACTGCCCACCGGACCGGCCGCCGGAGACCGTCTCGTGGTCCGCTCGTCCGCCAACGCCGAGGACCTGCCCGGCTTCTCCGCGGCGGGCGTCTACACCTCGGTCACCTCCGTGCACGGCGCGGACCACCTCCTCGACGCCGTACGCGAGGTGTGGGCCTCCCTGCTGTCGCCGCGCAGCGTCCGGCTCCGCCAGCAGGCGGGCATCTCCCTCGACGACACCTACATGGGCGTGATCGTCCAGCCGTACCTGCCCGCCACCCTCGGCGGAGTACTGGTGACCTGCAACCCGACCAGGCGCTCGGACTTCCGCAACGTCTGCCTCAACTGCTCGCCCGGATCGCCCGAGGCCGTCGTCGACGGCACGGCACTGCCCCTGCAGTACCTCTACAACACGGTCGAGGGCGGTGGCCGCACCGTCGCGCTCGGTTCCTCCGGCAGCGACCTGCCCGCCGCCACGCGGGAGAGGCTGGCACACCTGGCCCTGGCCGGCCGGCTGCTCCAGTCGCACTTCAGCGCACCGGACGTGGACCGTCCGCTCGACATCGAGTGGCTGATGACCGATCAGGGCGCGTTCCACCTGGTCCAGATCCGCCCCTACGCGCGATGAACCGCCGCAGCGCCCACCCGGGCACCACCGGCACGCCCCAGCCCCTGGCCCCCCGGGCCCGCCGGACCATCCGCCTGAACAACACCTTCCAGCTGCTGTTCAACCTCCTGTGGTGGATGCCGGTCTTCTACGCCTACCAACGGCAGGCGGGCCTCTCCGACGGACAGATCTTCGGCATCCAGAGCATCTACTACATCGCCTTCTGCCTGTTCGAGATCCCGACCGGGCTGGTGGCCGACCGCATCGGGGCCCGCAACTGCCTGCGCGCCGGCGCCGTGGTGATGACCGCGGCGAACCTGGCCCCCCTCCTCGCTCCCACCTACACCGGCTTCCTGGCGCACTTCCTGGCGATCGCCGCCGGTCGCTCCCTGACCTCCGGCGCCGCCAGTGCCTACCTCTACGACAGCCTGCGCGCCCAGGGCGCGGGCGAGCACTACCTCAAAGCCGAGGGACAGGCGAGGGCGTGGGGCCTGGGCGCGAAGGTGCTGTGCTGGCCGCTGGTCGGCCCCCTTATGGACCTCGCGCACGGCGCGCCGTACGCACTGAGCGCCGTCAGCGCCGCCGGCTCCCTCCTCTGCGCCCTGGTCCTGCCGGGCCGGGCCGCCCCCTCCCCGCACGCGGCCGGCCCCCGCCGCCGGTCCACGGCCCTGCACGACGCCACCGCCGCGCTGCGCACCCTGCGCGCCACCCCGTGGCTCGCCCTGGTCATGGTGCAGGGAGTGGCGGTCTTCACCCTCTCCCGCATCTGCCAGGTCAACCTCTTCCAGCCCGTTCTGCTGGACCACGGCATCGGCGAAGGCTCGCACGGCGCGGTACTGGCCGCCATGACCGTCGCGGAGGCGGTGGCCTCGGCCCGCCCGCAGTGGCTCACCCCACGGCTGCGGCCGGCGTCATGGGTGACACTGCTCAGCCTCGCGATGGCTGCGACACTGGCAGGTCTCGCCCTCGGCGGCCCGTGGACCGTCGTCGTTCTGCTCTGCCTGTTCGCCGCCGTCTGCGGCTTCGTCTACCCGCTCCAGCGCAAGCTGGTGAACGACGCCATTCCGCACGGCGCACCGCGTGCCACCCTGCTCTCCGTCGAGAGCATCGTCGACCGCGCCGTTTGCGCGCTGGCGGCCGTGGCCACGGGCGCCTACCTCGCGGCCGGCCACCTGGACGCCCTGCTGTGGCACAGCACGTTGCTGACCGCTGCCCTGCTGACCGTCTGGCACCTGGCAACCCGACGCTCCCGGTCCCGTGCCCACACCGACCCGCCACTCGCCTCGACCACGGCCCCTATCCGGGAGCACGCCGGCTCCCCGCGAGAAGCCGCCACGGCCCGACACTGACACCACGTCCCGGCCAAGCGCCCGAACCGTCGGCGACGGTGGTTCCGTGCGACGGGGAGCCAGGCGATCAGTCCGCCAACTCCCGTGCGTCGAGCGGGAGCCGCCACGCATTGCGGCGGTGCACGGCATCGAAAGCGCGATGGAGAGGAGAGGGCGGCACGGACAGTACCGGGCAGCAGGCGTGTGCGACGCAGTAGCGGGCGACGGACGGCCACATCGCCCGGCGCACCCGGCCGCGGGCCCCGGCCCCGACCACCAGCAGATCGTCCGGCCGGTCGGCGGCAGCCAGCAGGACCTTGCCCGGCTTGCCGAGTACGACCAGGCACTCCAGCGGTACCCCCGGCTCCGCGCTGCCGAAGGCGGTCTCCAGCGCACTGATCAGACGCTCGGCCGCCAGCTGACGCCAATCGGACACCGGCGGTGGGCAGAGCCCACCCCGGTGTCCCATTTCCCCACCGGGCGGCTCCCAGGCCAGTACGGCCCGCAGGGTGGCTCCGGCGACGCGAGCCTCGGCGGCGGCCCGGTGCAGAGCGGTCAGACTCCCCAGCGAACCACTCACACCGGCCACCACGCGCCGGTCACCGGGTCTGCTCAAAGGTGCACCTTCCTCGTCCTGCGGCGCGTTCACATCCCGCCGGTCCCCTGCATCCCCTTCATCGAAGTACCGGCGAGGCAGCGATCCTGCGACGTTGGCGCTTCCCTTACAGGGGGAGGTGCGCCCCTGACGCCTCCATGACGAGGGCAGGCCGACGGCCGCCACGTCGTCACCCGTGCGCGGTGCCGTCCGGCCTGCCGCTTCGGCCGGCAACACCACCCACCGGACAGCCCCTGACCCTCTATTCCTCCAGCAGCCGGCGGACCGCGCCCGTGCCCAGCGTGACCACGGCCCGGGGCCGCATGGGTCCCTCGCCGCGCCGGGAGAGCAGGACCACCTCCTCCACCACGGCCGACGATGCGCCGAGCCGGCCGGCGCACGCGGCGGCCAGCGGACGCGGATCCCGAGTGCGGCCGAGAGACAGATGCGGGGTGAAGCGATCGCCGCGCCCACGGCAGAGCGGGAACCGCAGCCCCAGTTCCCGGTGCAGACGGGTCCACGGCCCCAGGCCCGCCGCGGCCGGATCGAGCCACACCGTCGCGTAGTGCCGGTGCCGGAAGTACCGGACGCCGCCCAGCCGCGCCGTGAACGCCGCGCACTCCGCCGCCCCGGCGGAGAGCAGCGGCACAGCCCGTGCGAACTCCTCCTCCGGTACGAAGCCGAACAGCAGGTTCACATGTGGCGGCCACCGCCGTACCTGCGGATCATGCTCCCAGCGGATCTCCTGAATCGCCGGCCACAGCTCCTGCGGCGGCAGCCACGCCACCGCGGTCCGGGCCGTCGGCGCCACCTCGAGCACGTCCACCGGCCCGGCCCCGCCGCAATCCGGATTCCATCCCACACCCCCATGGTCCGAGACGCGCCCGAGTCGCACGAGCCGGCGCGCCGAGATCATCGATGGTCCGCGGACCTCCCGCCATCAGTGACCTCTCGCAGCGAAGGTTGAGCGGTGCCAGCGAAGGTGGGTGACCGCTAGGTTTCTCAGCGAAGGTTGAGTGGATTTTGGGGCCCGGCTGTCTGGGGAGACGGTCTTCCGAGAGCGAGAGCCGCCTCGCCTGCCCCAGTACTGTGGCTTCGTATGACCGACTTCGAGATCGAGATCACCACAGACCTGGTCCACAACCTGCTGCAGGAGCAGCATCCGGACCTTGCAGGGCTGGCTATCCGTGAGGTAGCGGGCGGATGGGACAACCAACAGTGGCGTCTTGGTGACGAGTTGGCCGTGCGCATGCCGCGTACAGAACGTGCCCCGGATCTCCAACGCAAGGAGTGCCGATGGCTGCCTGTCCTGGCCCCGCGCCTGCCGCTCCCGATTCCGAACCCTGTGCGGATCGGTGAACCGTCCACGCGCTTCCCGAGACCCTGGACCATCATGACGTGGGTTCCTGGCGAGCCACTGGACTGCACCACGATCAGCCACGGCGACCACGCGGCCGACACGCTGGCGGGCTTCCTCAGGGCGCTCCATGTGGAGGCGCCCGCCGAGGCGCCGACCAGTGCGGACCGCGGCGCTCACCCCAAGAAGTGCACGGACGGCTTCGACCACTTCTTTCAAGCCGTTGTCCCCAACGGCATTGCCGACGAGGTCCGGGCCGTCTGGGATGATGCCGTTGCGGCCCCCGAGTGGGAGGGCCCGCAGGTATGGGTGCACGGTGACCTTCATCCCGCAAATGTCGTCGTCTCGGACGGCACGCTGTCGGGCGTGATCGACTTCGGTGACATGTTCGCCGGCGATCCGGCATGGGACCTCGCGGCCGCATGGGTAGTCCTTCCCGCAGGCGCCGCCTCGCGGTTCTTCGACGTGTACGCGCATGCGGACGAGGCGACGATCCGGCGCGCCCGCGGGCTGGCTGCTCTGAAAAGCCTGTTCCTCATGCTTATGGGCCAGAACGGAGATCGGGGCCTTCCTGGCGGCAAGCCGACGTGGGGACCCGCAGGCCAGGCGGCGCTCGATCGTGTGCTGAGAGGCGATTTGCTGTAGACACGGAGCGACGAGCCTCAGAGGCCCACCCGACTTCCATCCGTTCGGTCTCGCGCGACTCGGTGCTCGATCTTCGGTGAGAAGGCTCAGCCTCCGCCGCGACAGATCAATCAGGACCTGCGCACCGTACCTTCGTCCGAGGGCGGCGCAGCGGGCGAGTTGGCCGACCGGACTTCCGATGTTCACCCGCGGGATCGGCCCTGGCCGGTGAACTCGCGTTCGCTGCGGTGGAAGTGGAGCTCGCCGCGCATGCCCGCGCGATCCGAGCGCCATGTCATCCGTGCAGGCCGCCTGTGCCCGGTCAGCTGCGCACGCGATGTCCGACCGCGACCCAGGAGTGCCCGTGACCCTCCCACGCCGTCCGTTCAGAGTTGCCGTGAAGGCGTCGGTGATCGCCGTCGCAGCGGTGGGACTCGTCGTCCCCAGTGCCGTCGTCGAGCGGTACGGAGACACCGCGGCCGCCGCTTCGACGGCCGCTGTCCCTCGGCCGATCGCCGGCTGGCAGCACGATCGGCTCGCCTCCGGTGTCGATCTGTACCAGGGGAGGATCTCGGGCCGCTCCGGCGCGGACCACTGGACGGTCACGGTACGCGCCGACGGAGCTCACCTCGCCACCGAGCAGCGCGCGCAGGCGCTGGCGCAGCGCCTGCGTGAGGCCGGGTTCGACCCTCGTAGCGAGCAGGTCGCATGGCCGCGCGGTGCGGACAGAAGGGGACTGATCGGTGTGCGTGTCCGGGTGGGGGAGTACGACACCCGGACCGAGGCCGACACCCGGCGCCAGGCCCTCGCCGCCGCGGGGTTCGACGCGGTCACCGAGTGGACCGGCGCGGACGGTGTGCCCGGTACCGGACTTGCCCAGGTCAAGGTGGCGATCGTCGACCCGCGGCGTTACCACGGTGCGCTGAGGGCCACGTATGGCACAGGTGTCGCCGGCCGGGAGAAGGTGAGCGACCTGGCCATCGCCGACGACGCCCTGCTCGGCGTCAACGCGGGCTTCTTCGTCATGGAGGGCAAGGACGGTATACCGGGCGCCGCGGCCGGGATCGCCGCGTACGACGGGGAGCTGCAGAGCGCGGCGACCAACGGCCGGATCGCGGCGGTGCTGCGCGGCGACGGACTGCGCCCGGAGTTCACCAAGCTCCGCACGGAGCTCAGGGTCCGCGCGGGCGGAGCGTCCGCGATCGTGGACGGCGTCAACCGCGTGCCCGGTCTGGTGCGCAACTGCGGTGGCGTCGGCGGCGACTCCCCGACCGAGCGACCGCAGCACGATATGACCTGCACCGACCCCGACGAGATCGTGGAGTTCACCGACGAGTTGCGCGCGAGCACCCCGGTCGGCGACGGTGTCGAGGCGGTGCTCGACGCGAGCGGCCGGGTGCGGGAAACGCGTCCGCGTGGCGGTGCCGTCCCGGACGGCGGCAGCGTCCTGGCCGGCGTCGGCGAAGGCGCCTCCTGGCTGCGTACGCACGCGAAGCCGGGCCGCGAACTGAAGGTGCGGCAGCGGATCCTGGACGAGCGTGGCCGCGAGCTCGACCTCGGCCCGCAGGACGACATCGTCAACGGCGGCCCCGAGCTGGTGCGCAACGGAGAGGTCGCGGTGAACTACGGCGCGGACGGCATCGAGCGGACCGCGGACCCCTCCTTCGCGTACACCTGGGGCATCAAGCGCAACCCGCGCATGCTCCTGGGCGTCGACCGGCGGGGCCGGATACTCCTGGTCGCGGCGGACGGCCGCCAACCCGGCTACAGCGACGGACTCGGGCTCAACGAAGGGGCGGAGCTGATGAAGTCGCTCGGTGCGGTGCGTGCCATGGCCCTCGACGGAGGCGGTTCGGTGAGCACGGTGGTGAACGGCAAGTTGATCAACTCACCGTCGGACGGCACCGAGCGGGCGGTGGGCGACGCCCTGCTGCTCACCCGCTGACGGGGAGCGCTGTCCAGGCTGTCGGGCGGACGGACTGGCAGCCGCCCTGTAGGTGTGCAGGCGCGCAGCCCCCGAAGGGTGGGTGGCTGCCGTCGCGCGCCGGGACCGGCCATCCGCTGTGGTCGGCGGGTGTCGTCGCGGGGCCGAGTCATGGCTGCGGCACCGCGCCACGGGGCGCGATCACGCGATCACGCGAGTACGCCCGCGTCTTGGACCGGCCGGCACCGCTCCATGAGCAAACAAACGTCGAGACACATTCCGCCGTGCGCTGCGCGACTGCGCCCGGGGCCGATTCAGGTGTGTGCGGCGTGTGCAGCCCTTTCACCTGGGTCTGCATATTTGTGAACCGTCGAGTTCGCTTCCCCGCCCCGGCGTAAATATTGGAACACACGTTCTGTGATTGCGGAAATATCCGCCAAGTGACTCCCGACAGCCCCGACAGCCCCGAAGGGCCCGACGTGCTGAACCGCGGGTCGCATGACGCCACGCCCACGGAATCAGCCACATTCGAAGTGGCGTAGTTGCTTCATCGCCACCAAAGGCGTGGTTGAGGGGCCTCACCTCCTGCTCCAGACTGAGTGGCCATGAGCCTCGTGATCTGCTCAGCGCAAAAGGTCTACGTATTCGACACCGACGATCCTGATTGGAGAATTCCGCTCTGGTCGTGGGGGCCATCGGATTGGGGCGGCCCCACTGATGTCAGGCTCCGGGAGGACGCCGACGGAATTCGCTATGTCGTCGCGGCCGGCAGCGGAAAGGCATACGTCGTCGGATTCCCTCAAGGGGAGGTGGCGCTGGAGGTGACGGTCCAGAGCTCCACGCACTCCGTGGAGCTTCTGCCCGATGGGGCTCTGGTCACCGCGGCGCCGCACGGTACGGCCGATGGCCACGGTGCTGACGGTGCCCTCACCGTGCACCGTCAGCACCTCGGCGACGAGGGCGCTGCCCTGACCGACTGGAGTGATCATCTCCTGGAGCCCATGGCGTGCTGTGGGACCAGAGCAGTAACACGCTCTGGGCGGTCGGCCGTCGAGGAACCGGTCCCCGGCAGCCAGGAGGCACGGGTGTGCTCCGCAAGTACACCTGGAACGGGTATGCGGCCGCCGAGCCGCTCAGTCTGTCGGCCGAGTTCGATGTGCCGACCAGCCCGGAGCCTCTGGACAAGATCTCCGATCACTTCCATGCGTTCCCCGACTGGTACGAGTCCCCGCACGACATCGCCCCCATTCCCGCCACCCGTAATTTCTACGTCACCACCGATGTCAAGGTGGTCGAGTTCGACGTGACGGGCGATCAGGGGAAGGGGCAATTCGGCCCGGCACCCGAGGAGATCTCCGGACTCTTCGAAGTGAAGGGACTCGGCATTCATCCGCAATCGCATCAGATCACTCTCCTCAGGCACGACCTGGCGAACGACGGCTGGTCATCCGACCATGTCGAGTTCTACCGACCCAATGGCCGTCGCACGGTCGGCTGGAAGGGCTTCTACAAGGCGCGTTGGGTCGAAAACGACCCGACCTGGACCGCAACATTCCCCAGGAAAGGGAAAGTGCAGATGGACAAGATCGACGCAGCGTTACTGCACAACGGCAATCCCCGCTTCTTCGGTGGGGCGTCCTACGTCGAGCTGGACTGGTCGAGTGGTGACCGGGTCGGGTACACGCGGGAGATCTCCGAGGTCTGGCCCGGTCTGCCCGCGGATCTGCACAGCGGCATCGATGCGGTCTTCCTCGGACCCGACGGGGACCCGCGGTTCATCAAGGGCGACCGGTACGTCCAGTGCAGGTGGGACGACGGCAGCTTCGTCGAGGACCTGAAGCTCTCGGAGGTCTGGCCGGGTCTGCCGCCGGAGATTCAGAACGACGTCGACGCGGTCTTCCTCGGGCCTGACGGAGACCCGCGCTTCTTCAAGGGCGGCAAGTACGTCCAGTGCAAGTGGAGCGACGGCAGCCGCGTCGGCTTCACGCGGGAGATCTCCGAGGTCTGGCCCGGTCTGCCCGCGGATCTGCACAGCGGCATCGATGCGGTCTTCCTCGGTCCTGACGGAGACCCGCGGTTCATCAAGGGCGACCGGTACATCCAGTGCAGGTGGGACGACGGCAGCTTCGTCGAGGACCTGAACGTCTTCGAGGTCTGGCCGGGCCTGAAGTCCTAGAGGCCCGAGGGCGGTCGTGGCGGCCTCGCCTGCCACGACCCCCCGACGCGCATCGCCATGGTGACCGGTCCGCATCGCGCCCCGGCGCGGGATCGCCCGGGGGGCGGGCGCTACGCGGTCAACGTGCCTCCCGCCACCGGCTACCACCGCTGGCACGCCCCCGTCGACGGGGGCGTGCGGCACGTGGAGGAACTCGGCTACTTCAGTTACGGCGGCTCCGACATCGTCGTGGTCCTCCAGAAGGAGTCCCGGGTCCAGTTCCCGATACCGGCCTCCAGGCGTCCGTCAGTAAATGGAGGAGCTGTACGTTCCGCCAAGCCGGCGGATTTTCTCCAGCGGGTATGGGGTCTGTCTGCTCTGGCGCTGGAACTTGCGGTTGAAATCGGACATCACTGCGGCAATCGGCGCGTGCCGGGCGATGATCGCCGCGGCCTCCTCCGGGATTCCTGTGGGGCGCTTGCCCTCTGCGCAGGCGCGCACCAGCGCGTAGCGGCCCTCCCGGTCCTCCCTCTGGTACCCGTACAGAGCGGTGACCAGCCAGTTCACCAGATACGTGGCGGTGTAACAGTGGTCGTAGGTCTGGTGCCGGTCGAAGAAGTCGGCCTCGTCCGGCGACAGCTCGAACCCGGAGGACAGGGCGAGGCCGTAGTCCGCGAAGTAGAGGCGCCGGCCGTCGGTCAGGATGTTCTCGAAGTGCGCGTCGAAGTGAAGGAGCCCGCGGCTGTTCATGAAGGAGGTGCCGGCTGCCAGTTCCCTCTCCACCATGGCGAAGGCTCGGTTGGCGGTTTGGTCTTCCGCTTCGACCTGGGTGCCCAGCCACTGGTGCAGGTTCTGCGGGATGTACTCCAGGAACAGCGCGACGCTCGCCGAGGACTGCTGGAGAGCCAGGATCCGGTTGCGCACCTGCGATCCGTCGCCC
The DNA here is from genome assembly GCF_042749045.1 of Streptomyces sp. NPDC059008. Classification (NCBI taxonomy): domain Bacteria; kingdom Bacillati; phylum Actinomycetota; class Actinomycetes; order Kitasatosporales; family Streptomycetaceae; genus Streptomyces; species Streptomyces sp. NPDC059008. The sequence goes on from NZ_JBHYJC010000003.1 coordinate 409,286, forward strand.
CAGTAGGCCACGGCCCGTTCGACGTCGGCGAGTTCCTCGGGCAGGGGCGTCGAGTCGGGCAACACCCGCCAGTGGTACATCAGGGGGAAGCCCTCGTACTCCGCCGCGAGCACCCAGTTCGTCGTCATGACGTGCACGGCGAGTTCCCTCCAGGCCCCGAAGCCCGGCCCGCCGATGGTGCCGACACCGTACTGGCAGAAGGCGGGCAGATCGAACAGATTCGCCGTGGACCGGACGTGCTCAGGTTGCCTCTCCGGATCGGTGAGGGGCACCCGTTTCACGAAGACCGGGGTACCGCCGGCATCCAGCAAGGCCGATTTCCCGCCGATGCCGGATCCGATCGGCACGGCCGCGTCCACAAGCTCGCGCAGGGCGCGGTCACTGCACAAGGCCAGGGATGTCGAGACAGCGCTGTGGGCGGACAGGCGCGCACCACGCGACATGTCAGGGCACTTCACTGCGGCCTCCACCTTGGTGCCGACCTCGATTCTGCAATGGTTACGCAGTCCCGTCGAGCGCAACGACGCCGGCTCTGCGGTTTGCCTCCGGAGCGAGCAGAGGGCGTCCAAGTCCGTGTGCGACGACAGACCTGAACACCCTCCTGACCGCACTCTACGTAAAGATCGACGACGAAATTGGAGGAACCCGGCGCCTCGGTAGACCGCTGCACCGCTGCACCGCCGCTGCCCAGTAACTCCGAACTCGTCTGTCCTGCCGTGGCCCAGGCCCTGCACGGCGGACGGACCTTCGAGAGCGTGACCGTCCGAGTGCCCCAGCGGGTGCTCGCAACGGCCGTCGGCATCCGGCACAACAGTCTGACCGGCGCAGCGGCTACCCGCTCACTGACCGCCTATGACCACTGATCACATCGGAACTACTCGTCTAGGCCGCGGGGGCCGGGGCGAATTCGTCCGGCAGCCGCGGAGGAGGGCCCTGGGTCCACACCACGCGCAGTGCCGAGGCGGAGATCCGCCAGCCGTCGGCCGTCCTGACCAGTTCGGTGTCGGTGTGGCCGGCGGAGACGAAGACGCTCCCCGAGCCGTCTGCCAGTACGTGGGTGCTCAACTGGGCGCCACGGGCAGTGGCTCGGGCACCGTCGATCTCGATGATGGCGTTGGTGCCCAGATGCACGGTGCGGTCGAACAGCGCCATTCCTCGCCGGATATGGGCCAGCAGGGCATCGCGGCCATGGACGGTGCCTATGGGCATCTCCGCGGTGACGTCTTCGGTGTGGAACGCGCGAGCCCACTCCTCGTCGAATACCCCGTCGTCCAGGGAACGCAGGTAGCGGTCCATCAGGTCGGTGATCTCGGCGCGGTCGGTCAGGGCCTGCAACTGTCGCTGCATCTCTTCGGTGTCCATGAGGAAAGACTCCTACCTCAAGCGCACTTGAGGTCAAGGTCGCAGATCCGGAGCGACCACGACGGTCACGTCGGCGACGGCATCAAGCGCTGCCAGGCTCACGCCACTGCTAGGGCGCCGTCCTGGGGTCAATCCACAGCGCCTCGGAGACGGCGGACAGTTCGCCCTCCGCCGTAGTGAGCGCCACCCCCATCATGTGCTTGCGGCCGGACTCCGACAGCAGCCACGCATAGGCAATGTACGGCTCACCTGCGGTGACCGGCCGCAGAATCGTGCCCGTGAGGGCCGCGGTGACCGCGCCCGCACGCTGGGTGCCGAGAAGGCGGCCCGCCCAGAGTCCCGGGCAGTCCAGGGCACCCCAGACGAGTCGGGCCGGGAGGCGACCGTCCGGGTCCGCGAAGGCGGGGGACGGGACCCAGGCCGTGGCCACAAGGTCGCGCCCCGGCACCGGCGTGCAGTGCATACGCAGCCCGCGGTCGGCAGTACGCAGTCCGCAGCCGAAGCAGTCGACCACACCCGACGGCGGCGCCGCACGGAATGCCTCGGTCGCGGCAACCGCTTCGTCCCAGGAGGGCGCGGCCGGCGCGTCAAGCTGCAGCTCGGCGGGGCGCGCAGCGGCAAGGGGCTGCTCGGCCTCGCCCAGCTCCACGCCCCCTCCTGCCGTTTCGGCGATCCGTACGGGCGCGTCCGTCGGCACCGGCCCACGAAAGTCCACCCGTACCGTCTTCGCCTCGGACCGCTCCGCCAGCACACCGGCGACGTAGCCGCCGAAGGCCACCCCGGGATAGCCGACGTACAGTCCCGGCACCACGATTGCGTCAGTCCTCATCATGATCCCCATCCCACCATCTCCCCGGGGCGGATGCTCCGCCGGATTCGCTTTTTCCGCGCGCGCCTTTCCACGGCCGTCCCGGCGGGAACTGGTGGTGGGACGAGGCTGTGCGTGACCGACCGACCGGTGCCCCCTCTGCCCCGTCGATGTCAGTCACTGTCAGTCGCTGTCAGTCGATGACCGCGGTGGCTTCGACCTCGACCAGGTGGTCGGGTACGTCCAGTGCCGCGACGCCCAGAAGCGTGCCCGGTGGGACCGGAGTGACTCCCAGCTTCGCGGCAGCCCGAGCGATCCCCTCCAGGAGCAGGGGCATCTTGTCGGGGGTCCAGTCGACGACGTAGACGGTCAGTTTCGCCACGTCGTGGAAGGAGCCGCCGGCCTCGGCGAGGGCGGTGGCGATGTTGAGGTAGCACTGCTCGACCTGGGCTGTGAGGTCGCCTTCGCCGACGGTGACTCCGTCGGCGTCCCAGGCGACCTGCCCGGCGACGAAGACCAGCTTCGCCCCAGACGCGATCGACACCTGCCGGTAGGCATCGATCTTGGGCAATCCGCTGGGGTCGACCAGGGTGATGGCCATGCTGTCCGCCTCCTTGTCCCGAGAAGCCGTGGACGCGCTTCCGCTGCCCGTCCCAAGTCCCTCTCGGTCTCTTGTGGTTACTCGGGAACCGTAGGAGAGTTACCGTCTACCTGGAAGAACGCACTTTTCGGTGACTGGGGAACCTGATGGTGACCAAGCAGTTCAGCGGCTCGCCCGAGGACGCGGATGTGACGCGCGCGGACTCCCTGGCGCGGGAGATCTTCTCGGACGTCGCCAACAAGTGGGCGCTCCTGATCATCGAGGGGATCGGGGAACGTACCCTGCGCTTCAGCGAGTTGCGGAACGGGATCGGAGGCATCAGCCACAAGATGCTCACCCAGAACCTGCGCATGCTGGAGCGCAACGGCCTGGTCGCGCGGCGGGTGTACCCCACTGTGCCGCCGCGGGTCGAGTACACCCTCACCGAGCCGGGCCAGGCCCTACGCGTGACGATCGACGGCATGTGCGACTGGACCCACCAGTACCTCGGCCACATCGAGGCGGCTCGCCGCCGCTTCGACGCGTGACGGGTGGTACGCGCACGCGAAGCCCGGGTCCCCCGTCGGCACGCCACGGCGAGCGTACGTCTTCCATGGCACCGCGACCGTTGCCGTCCTACGTCTCCGGCTTCACTCGTGCGTCTCTGGCTTCACTCGTGATTTCCCAGGAGCGTGAAATTCCCTGGAGCCCGCTGAAGGCTGGCTAGAGGTTTTCCCGTAACTGCAGGCCGTCCCCCTCGATGAGGGTCGCTCCGTGCTCCCGGATCAGCCGAAGATGAGCTCAACGTTCTTGTCGACGCAGAACCGCAGGACGGTGACCAACTGACTGACGTCTTCGATACGCCGACGTAGGACGGGGTCGCTGTCGTCCGGCAGACGGTGGTCGCGGATTGCTTCCAACCGGGGCAGCATGGCCGCGCATTGAGCGGGCGTGAGGTCGGGGCCGTCGTCGTCTGGATGGTTGAGTAGTGGCTCCAGCCTGGTGGAGACGCTGGACCACTGCCGGTCTCCGCCGAAGCCGTCCATCTCGGCGAGCGCAAATCCCTCGGTCTGGGCCAGCCACTTTCTGAACGTGCCGAAGCCGGTGTAGGACCAGGAGACGTCCGGACTCGCCACGTCGTCGTCACCTGGGAAGAGCATCAGCCCCATCTCGCTCCCTTGCTTGCTGGGTGCCCAGCATCAGCTGAGAGGCGGCCTGTCGGCAATTGAAATGATCTCCGGGTGGCTGGTGTGATCACGGCGTCGGAGCCGTCCTGGATAGCCCCGTTCGCCGGGCTCAGCCCGCGGCAGTTCGGGAAGCTGATGACGGTGCTGCGGCGCGAGGGGGCGGACGCGATCCGCAGGGGCCGACCGTGGATTCTTCCGTTGGAGGACCGGGCCCTGCTGGTCGTGGCCAGGAGGAGCCCGGCGCCAAGACCGCCGCCGGCAACACCCTCACGATCGCCGACGGAGGCTACCGGGCACCGGACTCGTCATCCCTCACCGCCGCGAGCGCGGTCAGACCGAACTGCCGACCTGGAAAGAGGAACACAACCGGTCTAAAAAGCAGGTCCGAGCTTGCGTCGAGCACGTCTTCGCCCGGACCTGAAAAGATGCTCCGCGACTGCCGCCTCAAAGGCGACGGCGTCCACCATGCCATGCTCGGCATCGCCCGGATGCACAACCTCGCTCTCGCCGGATAGGGAAGCGGGCCGCACGGCGGCCCATCGTGCCCGAGGCAACCAGAAGATCCTTTACGGGACAGCCCTTAGGTGACTTGACGCCCGGGGCGGTCAGGTGATCTTCCAGGTGATGGCCTCGCGGAACTGCGGGTTGACGGGGTCGATCACCTCGCCGTTGCCGGAGGCGCCCCTGCCGGGGAGCTTGCCCGGGGCCCCGATGAAGCCCAGCAGACCGACGACCACCTTGCCGGTCGCACCGTCGCTGAGGAAGGCGACTTGCTGCCCCGGCCTGCCGTCCCAGTGGAAGTTGCCCCCGGTGGAGGGGACGAACACGGACGCCCCGCGCCATGTGCCGTCCAACTGGTCGGCGCCGCCGGGAACGGTGCCGATGGTCATGTTCACGAACTGGACCTTGCTGGGGTTGGCCTTGACCGTGAGTTTCACATCGACGTTGAAGTCGAAGGCGTCCGTCGCCGTCTCGGAGGCTTCGATTCCCTCACTCATGCCACCACGTCTCCTTCTCCCATCGCCCTCCGGCATATGGCGGGCGCCGCTTCCATCATGCGGCAGGGCCGACGCTGCGACGTATCCTCCGGAAGAGTGTCGTTTGCGGTACGGCTCGCCATTTGCAACGACGACTGTTCGCTGGGAGACGGTCGCGAGTGTTCGCGGGGAGACGGTCGCGAAGGTCGGTCGTAGCGTCGGCCCATCGGTGGCCTGCAGCCGATCACTCGGGGGATACTCCCCTCGTGTCTCACCCGACCTCGATTCACAGGGCATGAGCCGCTCATGACGCGCTTCACGGAATACCCGGTGGGCCGGTGAGCGGCTGGTGGACCTACCTGGAGGGTCAGACCCGCCAGGAGGTCGACGCGAACGTGCTGTGCGATCGCCGGCTCATGGCGGTCAAGGCGGTGTGGGAGGCCCTGCGTCCACTGGGGCTGGGTCTGCGCGAGGCGGAGCAGGTGGTTCACGCGCGCTACGAGGTCCTCGGCGAACGCGTACGGCACAGGCGGCCCGATCCGCTCGACGTCTCCTCACTCGCAGCCCGTGCTGCCGCCCATCCGGGTCGGGTGGCGGCGGTCGAAGCCCTCTGGGACGGCGACACCGTCCACGACTGGTTCGTGCTCCTGGTCGCGGTCCTGGACAACCCGTCCGGGGAGGGCCACCTGGCGACCGTCCACCAGCGCCTTGACGGTCCCCCGCCGGGCACCGCTGCCGCCGAGGCAGGGCAGGCTTTGGCCCACCACCTCGGCGTGCCGTTCCACTTCGGTTCCCCGGACGTCCCCGACGACGAGGCCCCACGCTGGCGGACGGTCCGGTCTCGTTCGGGGGGCCCATGAGCGGTGTCGTAGCGTGACGGTTTTGATCATCGGTGGTAGCGGCTTCCTGGGCTCTGAGGTGGTTCGACAGGCGGCAGCGACGGGGCACAGGACGGCCGCGACCTACGCGACCCGGCCCGGCAGCATTCGCGACGTTGCGTGGTACGCCCTCGACCTGCGCACTCCCGGGCACATCGAAGCAGTCATGAGCGAGGTCCGCCCGCATGTCGTCGTCAACGCGTCGAGCGGCAAGGCCGACTGGACGGTCACGGCCGAGGGGCCGGTCCGGCTGGCGATGGCCTCGTCGTCGTCGCCCGTACCTCGCTGATCATCGGCGGCGGTCGGTCCGTTCACGAACGGGCCGTGCACGAACTCGCCGCCGGTACGTGCGAGGGCGCCCTGTTCACCGACGACATCCGTTGCCCGGTGCACGTGGCCGATCTGGCCGCGGCCCTCCTGGAGCTCGCGTCGCGCGACACCAGCGGCATCCGCCATCTCGCGGGAGCCGACGCGGTGAGCCGTCACGCACTCGGCGTCCTCATCGCCAGGCGTGACGGGCTCGACGCTGCCCGCCTGCCCACGGGGCTGCGGGCCGACAGCGGGCTTCCCGGCGCCCTCGACGTCCGCCTCGACAGCCGCGCCACCCAGCGCGAGCTGCGCACCAAGCTGCGCGGCACCCACCGGTTCGTCACCGCGGCGGCCTGAACGCCCCGCGGAAAACCATTCGCCACCCCGGGCTCTGCGGGCCGAGACTGATGGCCCTATTGGAGCAGACAGAAGAGCGGGTCTGGCGCTGACGTACAACCGAGACACCTTGCCCTTCCCGGAGAACCGCGTGCCCTCCCCCTCCTACAGGGCCATGCTGAGCTGGGACGATCTCGACCCGGGCCGGCACCCCTTCACATGGGACGAGGACGAGGAGGCCCGCCTGTGCGCGCTGGTCCGTGAATGGGTGCCGCCCGTGCTCTCCGGTATGGCGGGCTGGTGGGAGGGCGAACGCTGGTGCGAGCGCCAGGTGGACGCGATCATCCGGGAGCGCTACGGGAACTGGGCCCAGGGATGGAACTGGTGCTACCGGTACGGCGGGGTCATCGGCAGCTGGGTGACGGGAGCAACCTCGGTGACGACCCCCGAGGAGACCGCTGCTCGTGTGGTCGCCGCGCTCCTGGAGTGGCGGGAGTGGTTGGAGAGACTGGCGCAGCGATTTGCGGAACTGGCGCCGCCGTCAGACGCCTCTCCCGAGGATCGCAGCTGGCACCTGGAGCGGGCCGCCGTCCGGCTCGTGACACACGCACTGGACTCGGGTGCGGAGGGCGGCTGGCAAGGGCAGGCCGCACTGGTCCTGGGCTGGTTCCTCACCACCACCGGTATGAGCCAGGCCGACGCCGCACAGGCGGTGGAGGCCGCGATCGGCGGCCGGTTCGAGAGCTGGGTCACTCCCGGGCGGTCACTGATCGAATCGGTCGGTGAGGACCTCGCCGTCGCCCTCACCGGTCATGTCCCTTACCAGGACCACCGCGAGCGGGCCGCCCTGGAGGAGTTCCATGACCGCTACTGACAGCCTCACGACCTGGCTGCGCGTGCGCCGCGAGACCGAATGGCACCAAGCACCCGGCTTGCGGCCGGGGCCGCCTGCGAGCGACGGGTTCCGGGCCTGGTGCGAAGGGCCGGTCCGCCGGCGCGACCCCGTCCGCGCCGAGCGGCTGCTCTCCGCCCACACCTTGTCCCGCGCCGACGCCGCCCGCCGCGCCCCGCTGGACTTCGCCCTGCTGGCTGGTTGGCAGCGGGAGGTGCTCGGCGGGGCGGAAGTGTCGTTCCGTACGGGGGACGCCTATGCGAAGGCCGGGCGCGAGCGCTACGGCCTGACCCCGCGCACCCAGGCTGAGTTCGCCGCCTGCCTGCGCGAGGCGACCGCGCCGGGGGTCCCGCTGGCGGCCCGGGCGGCCCGTGTGTACCTCGACGTGGCGTTCTTCCACCCCTTCATCGACGGCAACGCCCGCGCGGCCCTGCTGACCCTGGTCCACGTCCTGGCTCGCGAGGACATCGTCCTTCCGGAGGTCGGCCCCCTCCAGACCACCCGCTACGCGGACGATCCGGCGGGCGCCGCCGACCTGGCAGCTCTCATCGGCGTGCTCAACCGCAGCCGCCGATACTGAGGTCCTCGGGGGGGAGGGCGGTTCAATCCTCACGGACGAACGTCGCACAGTCCGGGCAGTCGTCGAGATAGCGATGACGACACTCAACGGTGTGTTGCAGGAAGGTGATTGCCTGCCGTCTGCGGACGACTTCGCTTTCGAGCGCGGCGATCTTCGCCCTCACCACCTCCTGTGCCGCCGACTTCTTCGGTGACATGGCGGCGGTGACCTCGGGCAACGAGAGCCCGACGCGTCGCAGTTTCAGCACGGTGCGTGCCTGTTCCAGAGCATTGTCGTCATAGACGCGGTAGCCGTTGCCATCGCGGCGCACGGTGAGTGCCCCGACCTGTTCCCAGTGGCGCAGCACGTGGGGTTCGACACCGAGTTCCGCGGCTACTTCTCCGATCGTCTTCACCACACGCTCCTTGCCTTCATGTCGACCTGAACCCTTAGCGTCCCGATCATGCCTGATACCCCTCGCATGCCTGATACCGGTCGTATACCTGATGCCGGTCGTATGCCTGATGCCGGTCGTATGCCTGATAACGCTCGTGTGTCTGACATCGCTCGCCCCGCGGGCGCCCGTCATCGTTCATCGATCCTGGTGACCGGCGCGGCCGGCAACCTCGGCCGGGAGGTCGTCGACCGCCTCCAGGCGCACGGGGCGCGCGTGCGAAGCCTTGTGCGTCGTCAGACTGGTGCGCGTCCCGGAGGCGAGTCGGTGGTCGGTGACCTCACGGACCCCGCGGTCCTCCGCGCGGCGCTCGTGGGCATCGACTCCGTGTTTCTGATCTGGCCACTGCTCGATTCCGCCCCTGCCCACGACCTGGTGGCGGAACTCACCGCGGCGGCACCCCGCGTCGTCTACCTGTCCTCGACGGCTATCGATGACGAAGCCGCTCGGCAGAGTGATCCCATCGTTCAGGTGCATGCGGACATGGAAGCCCTGCTCCACGGTGCCGGTCTGCTGCCCATGGTGCTGCGCAGCGACACCCTGGCCTCCAACGTCCGCGGCTGGGCGCCACAGTTGCGGGCGGGCGACGTGGTGTCCGGCCCTGACGTCGCACCCACCGCCGTCGTCGACGAGCGCGATGTCGCCGATGCGGCCGCGGCCGTATTGCTCGCACCTCACGACCAACTGGACCACGAGCCGTATGTGTTGACGGGGCCTGAGGTGCTCGGTCGCGCCGACCAGGTCGCTCTCCTCGGTGCCGCACTCCGGCGCCGACTGCGCTTCCAGGCGCTCCCCGCCGACCTCGCGCGATCTCGCATGCTCGCGGACGGGCGCCCCGAACGACTGGTGGAAGCGCTGATCGCGGCCTCGGTGTGCCGACCGGAGTCACGCCGCGCCACCGATCATGTCGAGCGCCTCACCGGCCGACCGGCCGGCACCTTCGCGCGGTGGGCCATCGACCACGCTGCTGAGTTCGGCTGACGGGGGACCGTGACCGTTCACCGGGTACCACAGCCACGGTAGTTGCCCTGGCATCAGGCGCTGAGGTCGTTGTCAGTGGGTCCTGTCATAGTCGACGGCATGACGACTCCGCTTGTGTGGGTGTCCGCCTCGCGCGGTTATGAACTGGCGCTGGACGGAACGACCCTGAGGTGCCGCAGGACGGATGGACGGGACCTGAGATCCATACCGAAGGGCGTTCTGGCCGGCCCGGTCGGTGAGCGGTTCGCCGCGCTGAGGGACCGGCTGGTGCGGCATGAGAAGGAGTGCCGGGACACGGTGGAGTCGTGGCTGCTGAGCGGGGTGCCGGTGCCGGGCGGGCTGCTTGCCCGGATATGGCCGGATCCGGGGTGGCGGACCTGCCTGGAGCATCTGGTGGTGGACGCCGACGGGCGCACAGGACTGCTGGTGGACGTGACCGAGGACGGGCGGGTGTCCCTACGGGAGGAGGACGGCGCCCCGTACGAGCCGCCGGCCGGGACGCTCGTCACGCTGCTGCATCCCGTCCTGCTCGGCGATCTCGGGCCGTGGCGCAGGCTCCTGGAGGCGCGCGGGGTCACACAGGAGTCGGCGCAGCTGGACCGACGGGTGCACCGGCGGCCGGAGGGGACGGATCCGCAGGCGACCGGTATCGAGGCCTATGAGGGCGAGCCCTTCACGGCGCAGTGGCGCGCCAGGGCGAATGCCCTTGAACACGGCTTCGCGGTCCGGGGCGGCTTCGCGGTCGCCGAGATCGCCGAGCGGCTCGTACGGACGGAGGCGCGCTGCTGGGTGGGGGAGACCGGCTCCGGGGCGACCGAGGAGGCCGGGCGGCTCCTATGGGTCGATGAGGACGAACGCCCGGTAGCCGTGGGCACGTTGGGGCCGATCGCCTGGTCCGAGGGGTTGCGGATGGCGGAACTGATCTACGGGGGAGCGAAGAACGATGACGAGTGAAGAACACGTGACGAGCAGCGGGGGCGGCGCAGCGCCCATGTCCGATGCGGCCGGGACGCTGGACGCGGCCCTGGCGGCGGGGCTGGCGCCCGTAGGGGCGCCGGGCGGAGAGCCGATCACCGCCCGGCGCTACGCCCATCCCCATCTCGGCACGCGGCCCGTGGTCCGACTGACGGGGCATGCAATGGCGCCCGTCGAGGACCGGCTGCTGGCCGACCTCGGCTTCTCCACCCCGGAGGCGGGGGACCCGGTGGTCTCGGGCAAGCGCCCGGAGCCGCACTACCCGGCGTGGGCGCTGGTGCACGACCTCACGAACGCCGAGGTCGCGCTGGCCGCGGGGGTGGAGATGGCGCGGGCCGGGCGGCTGGCCGCCCCCAGGCCGGGGCCCGCGCTGGAGAGGTTCCAGGAGATCGCCGCGACGCTGCCCGATGACCACCTTCCCGTGTACTGGGAAGAGGTCGCCCGGATCTTCCTCGCCGCCGGGCGGGACAAACAGGCCGCGATGATGTTCGGCCGGGCACGGACGGCGGACCGGCACGCCACGGGTGCCGTCGCCGCCCCGGCCCGGCGGCGCGCGGTGTTCTTGGAGTTCGCGCTGGCCGGGGCGCTGTCGGCCAAGGACATCAAGGCGTATGTCGCCGAGCTGAGTCGACGTTGCGACCCTGTCGAGGCGTACCGCGAGCTGTGGGAGCTGGCCGTACGGCGGACGACGGGCGGGCTCGTGCCCTGGCCCGAGATGCTCAAGCAGATCGCCAAGCTCGCCAAGGCCGCGGGGCGCGACGTCGTCACCGAGCACCGGCTGCTGCTGGAGGGCCTGGTGGACGCCCCGGCCTTGTGGCGGGTGGCGGACGGGTTCTGGACGGCGCAGCGCAAGCTGCTGGTGCCCGTGGTCGCCGGTTCCGTCGTGCTGAAGCGGCGGTTGCTGTGGCGGCTGCCCGGGGTGCCGCGCTCGGGGATGGACGCGTGGTGGTGCGGTCTGCTGGAGGAGACCGGCGCGCTGGACGAGCTGGCCGGTGACGCGGGGGAGTGGCTGTCCGCGATGCTCGGACGGTACGGCGACCACCGTGCCGCCGCCCCCGAAGAGCTGCTCCGGCTGATGCCGGTGCTGGCGGACCGCATCCGGGACGCGGGGATGCCCGTGCGGTTCGACGCCGGCGAGCCGGATGAGTACCACAGCATCGACGCCGTCGCCCTGAGCCGCTGCCTGGCGCTGGGGGTCCCCGTGGCGGACCCCGGCCCGAAGACCTCGCTGACCAACTGGCAAGGGCCCGCCCGAGTCGATCTGCGGGCCCTCCTCGACGACCCCCGATTCGGGCCGGTGCTGGCCCGGTCCGTGCCCACCCACGGAGGCGAGTTCCGCTCCCTGTGGGGGACGAAAACCCTGCGGCCTCTTCTGGGCGCGACCGTCGGCGCACGGATCGAGCAGGCGCGGTCGGGCGGGCTGGAAGGCGCGAAGACGGCGCTGCGCTGGCTGGACGAGAACATCCGCGCGGACATGCTCAAAGAGCTGCCGGACCTGTCCGCCCGGATCGCGGGACTCGACATGGTGACGCCGCTGACCCGCACGCTCCGTGCGGGGATCCTCGACGAGCTGGGCTGGGCCGCCTTGGACGAGGCCGCCGCCGAGCTCAAGGGCGACAGCTGGTGCCGGGCGAGCTGGCCCGTCCTGGTGGTGCACGACCGTACGAAGGCCCTCGCGGTAGGGCCCGGCGGCCGCATCGCCGAACACCGGCTGCGGGTGCCGCCCGGAGCCAACAAGTTCCACTACGACGTCAAGGTCTTCTTCTCCGACGGACAGTTCCTGGTCTGCCACCTCGTCAACGGCCGCCAGACGCACTACTGGTCGGACGCACCGGACGAGCTCTTCTCCGTACGGCCCAAGATGTGGGAGTCGCTGTATTACGAGCGGGAGCAGCTCGGCTACACCTTCATGGCGCCGAGCGGACGGCGGTTCATGGGCCACAAGGTGCTCGGCCCCCACGAGAAGCGGCTCGGCCCGAACGGCCAGATGTTCCACGACGGCCGGGACTTCTGGTGGCACGCCACCGACGGGCTGGACTCGCAGGTGCACCGCGTCGACCTGGAGACAGGTGAGCTGACCGACGGCGACCTGCCGGAGTTCTTCGCCCCGTCGCTGCTCGGCAAGGACGAGCGCTGGCGCTTCGACTCCTCGTGGCTGGCGCCGCTGCCGTACGGCGTCACGGGGTCGCCGCTGGGCAGCGACGGCACGCACGTGGGGCTGCGGGTCGCCGAGGACGGGGCCACGGGGCAGGTCCGCTATCACCGCATCGACGGCGTCCAGGGCGCGTTCGACGGGTCCGGCGTCACCGAGGTGTGGGGGCTGCTCGACATCCCGGGGGCCGAGCGGCCGCTGGTGCTCAGCGGCGGGATCCGACGGTACGACCCGGTGGTGGCCCGCGACGCCGACACCGGCGAGCGGTACTGGGCGGCGGAACGGACGAACCACGGTTACACACGCCACGATCCGTCCCCGGTGGCCGCCGGGACGCGGCTCATGCCGCCGGCCGCCTTCTGGCACTTCCTCAAGCCCCGCGATCCCGCCGGGTCGACGGCGCTGCGGGAGATCTCCGAGGCCACGGTGCGGCGTCTGGTGAAGGCCGCGGCCACCTCCGAAGAGGCGCTGCGGACCGCCGTCGGAAAGTTGCTGCCCGAGATCGGTCATCCGCTGCTCGTACGGGGCGTCGTCGGGTGCGTCCAGGAGGCCGCCGAGACGGCCCGGTCCCGTACCGTGCTACTGCGCAGCCTGAAGCGGGTCGAGTACCCGCGGCTCAAGGTGCGGGAACGGGACCTGGGCGGGGCGCTGGAGGGGCTGCTCAGCAGATACACCACGGGGGACGAGGGCGGTGTGGCGCAGGTCGAAGTCTCCGCGGCGTTCCTCTCCGGCACGATCGGCGGCGAGAGCGCCAGGGAACAATGGCGGGAGCGCCCGAGCGCGGTCGACTGGACCGAGCTTCCCGGCCGGATCGGTGGTCTCGCGGTGCGCGCGGTCAGCGCCGTCACCAGCCCCGCGCACAGCCGGGCCCTCCTGCGGCTGCTCGGATTCTGGGCCGCCTCGCCCCTTGCCGAACCCGGCCTGCAGCGTGGGTTGTTGACGGGTGAGGAGCCGGACGCGGTGTCCGGGGAGAACGGCAGACTACTGCCGCTGCACAGCGCCGTCCGCAACGGCTCCTGGGCCCGCTCCCTCGGCGTCGCCGACGAGGACCTCTGCGTGTTCCTGCAACGGGGGACCGTGCCGCACCCCGACGGTGTCGTCGACATCCGTCCGGTGCCCGACGGCTGGGCCACGCCCGAGCGGCTCCAGCGTCTGGTGGACGAGGCGGAGCGCAGTGGCCCGGTTCCCTTCGAGCCCGACGTGGCAGACCGGCTCGCCGACGCCACCGGCCTTGACCGCGGCGCGGCCGCCCTCCTGCTGGCCGGTCTGCCGCATATCGAAGACGAAGGCCACGACTTCCTCCCCACGACAGTCCGCAAGGCCCTGGGCCTGAAGGTGACGGAGGCCCAGACCGGTCGCGACCGGCTGCTGCGCATACGCGCGGTCGCCAGGCTGGAGCTCTACGACAGGGCCATGCCCGACGACCCCGCCGACCTGTGGGACCAGGTCGCGACGGCCGACCGACTGGCACAGGCATGGAAGGAGGTGGGTGTGGGTGCCTGAAGGCGGCTGGCGTGAGCGCTGTTGACACGGGGGCTGTACGTGGTGCTCTGCCGCGGCTGGGCAGCGACGGGCTCTCGACCCGGTGACGGCCGGAGGGAGCGGGGCCGCGGCGAGCTTCCCGCTACGCGCTGGTGGCCACGCAGGCCCACGCGAGGGCCGCGGTCGCTCGGGTGGACGGGCAGGCTGACGCCGATCCGCTCGCCGTGCCGGGCGATCGCCGCGGCGCACCAGCGGAGGCCGGTGAGGGCGCTGCGGCCGAGGTTGAAGCGGGCGCATCCGGTGGCGAGGACCCGTTCAAGAGCGGCCTCGTCGTCGACGCCGGCCCGGCGCATCAGCTGGACATGGCTACCACCGTGGCGGCCGGCAGCCCATGGATCGTGTCAGATTTTGACGGCCGTGGTACTCGTCTCTCCGGGCCGATGCCCACGGCGGTAGCGGCCCGGGATGGTGGCGGCCCGGGGTGGTGGCGTAGGCCGCGACGCAGTGCTTGTGGAAGTGCGCCTGGTCGGCGAAACCCGCAGGAGAAGGAGCGTCAACCGCTCGTCGAGCAGGTGCTGGTCCTGTGCCCGGAGGTCCCGCGCCACGGCCAGCAGTTCCGCGAGCAGGGGCGCGGATATGACGACCGGGGGGTTCGAAGTTCACCGAGGCACCCGCGGTCAGCGATTCCATCAGGGCCGGCGGGACGTACCAGCTCACGCGGGCCCAGGTCAGCCGTGGCCGGTTGCCGTCGCCTCTCCACACGAACGGCATCGCAGCGGTGTGAGACTGCCGCCATGACCGCTCACCTCATCTCCGTCATCGGGAGCAGCCCTGGTGTCGGCAAGTCCACCCTGTGCCGTGCTGTGGCCGAGTGGCTGACCGGCACCGGCGCGTCGGTCGACCACTTCGAGGAAGCCGATATTCTCACCCGGCCGGCCTTCCGGCCTGTGGCCGAGGAGTTCGCCGGCGGGGCTGCCGGCGTCCGGCCCGAGACCCTCGTCGAGTCCACTCGCGCCTACGTCGCGGAGTCACTCGCGGCAGGCAGGGACTACTTGGTGACCGATGCCCTCCTGCCCTTCATTCCGTCCCTCGTGGCTTGGGGCCACGACGAGAGCGATCTCGTCCAGATCATGGGAGAGCAGGTCCGGGCCGTGGAGCCGGCCCGGGTCGTCGTGGTGTACGTCCACGACGACCCGGAGACGGCACTGCGACGCGCCGTCGAGCGAGAAGGGGACGCATGGGAAGACTGGTACGTGCGGAGACTCGCCGGCTCACCGGGCACCCAGGCTGTCCATGACCTCTCGTCGGCGGCCGTTCACCTCCGCTTCGAGGCGAACCTGACCTGTCGCCTCCTCGCGCAGACCCCGTGGCACGTTCTGACCGTGGATGTGGGGACACTCGATGCTCAGGAGGCCTACGTCTACACCCGGCGCCACCTGACAGACCTGCTGGGGCCGGCAGGCTGATCGTCGACGTGGCGAGTGGCCGCTGTCGAACCAGCGGTTTCGAGGCGACCGCTGCCCCCGCGACGTCACCATCAGCAGTGACCAACGGAGACGGCGAGGACGGACTCACACGATCAGAGGACGGACTCACACGATCAACAGAGCGGGCCGGGGCATGACGGCGCTTCGTCCGACGCCGGAAGGAGGACGGCACAAGTCCCCGTGAGGGGGCAGCGGCTGGCATGGCGTCAGCAAGGCGGGGTTCCGCCTGGTGTATCCAGGAGCCATGGACCTTCGGCGACCGAGTGGGGCTGATCGCCGGCCGTGGTGGACGAGCCATGCGCTGGTGGCGGTGCCGCTGCTGCTCATCCTGGTCGTCACGGTGGCCGACATCCTGGCTCCGCCCGATGTCCACCTCGGTCCCTTCCTGGTCGCGGCCCCCGCCATCACGGCGTCGTTCGCCGGCCCGCGGATGACGGCCTTCGTCGGCGTGATGGCCGTACTGGCCCAGGCGGTGGTCGCCGCCGTGCGCACCAGCCTGACGGACCTCAACCACTCCCTCCAGATCACCGCCCTGATCCTGATCTCGGCGTTCGTGACCTTCATCGCGTATCGCCGAGAGCGGCACGAGCGGGAACTGACGCGGCTCAGGACGGTGGCGAAGGCGACCCAGGAGGTGCTGCTGCGGCCGCCGCCAGAGCGGATCGGCCCGCTGCGCATCGCCTCGGTCTACCTCGCAGCCGAGGCCGAGGCGCAGATCGGCGGCGATCTCTATGCCGTCGCCCGCACCGTCCGCGGTACGCGGATCATCATCATCGGAGACGTACGGGGAAAAGGGCTGGAGGCCATCGGGGACGCCGCCCTCGTCCTCGGCGCCTTTCGCGGTGCCGCCCATCGGCAGGCGGAGCTACCGGCCCTGGTCGAGCACCTCGACGGAGCGGCCTCCTCCGACCTGACGGACCCCGGTGGTCCCCAGGACGAGCGCGCCGACCAGGGCGAGACGTTCATCACCGCGGCGGTCCTGGACGTTCCTGACGCCGAGTCGGCGCTGCACCTGGTCAACTGCGGACACCCCCGCCGCTGCTGCTGAGGGACGGCCGGGTCACGCCGCTGGAAGTGAGCCGGCCCGCGCTTCCTCTGGGGCTCACCGAATTCGTCCGGTCCGAATTCGCCGTCGAGTCCTTCCCCTTCGAGGACGGTGACGTCGTCCTGCTGTACACCGACGGTGTCATCGAAGCGCGCGACACGTCCGGCGCGTTCTACCCCCTGACCGAACGGATCACCGCCTGGTCGGACAAGGGCGACGGCGACCGTCCCCAGGCCCTCCTCCGATTCCTCTGCCGCGATCTGATGGCTCACTCCGGCGGATGCCTGGGCGACGACGCGGCCATGGTCGCCGTCGAACGCCTCCCGGCCGCAGGAGCCTGAAGCGATACGGAACGTCCGCTCTGGAGGGAGGAGAAACCCCTTCCCGCCGTCGAACAACCAGGGCAGCACATCGGCTTCGAGGGCGGAGCCGCCCGCAACGCCCATGCTGGCGGGTGCCACGAAGGAAACCCGCTGAGGAAGGATCCGACATACTCGATCCGCAGGGCTGGCGCGCCATGGCGACGCGCGGGAGGGGAAGGCCAGGATGGATCTGTCGGTCATCGGGGCGCGGCTGGGCTCGGCCGCACTCAAGCCGCTGGTGCGGAAGCTGCTCGTCGCGGAGGGGGCCGGAGCGGGGCTCGTGGAGCGCCCTTTACGGATTTCGGGGTGGCTGTCGTTCCGTGGCGAGAAGAAGAGCCTCAGTGAGCAGGAACTGCACAAGCTGGCGGCGGAACTGCTACGGCGGGTGGTCGAGCCGCTGCCCGCAAGCGATCGACTGGCCGCACACGAGGAGGCCGCCACCGCTCACGCACTGGCCCTCACCCTTCACGCGCTCGGCGATCTCGACATGGACGACGTACAGGCCGTCGAGCTGGGAGAGGAGAGGCTCGCGCAGCGGCTGACGGAGGTCGTGCCGGCGAATACGTTTCTGTTCCTGTCGGAGAGCGCCGTGGCCCTGCACGACGCCGTCCTGCGTGTGGCATGCCGACACATTCTGCACTTCTTCACCCAGCGCTCCACGTTCGTGGCGCGCACGCTGGTGGAACAGACACGGCGGCAGGGGCGTATGCAGGCCGACATGTCGGCACTGCTGGATCGCGTCCCCAGTGTCAACGCCCAGGACGTGGCGTTCGAGGCGCGTTACGCGGAGCAACTGATCCGTCGGCACAGCGAGTTGACGATCTATGGGCTGGACCTGGGCCACGCACGCGAATGGCAGCTCGACGCCGCGTACATCTCCTTGGAGGCCGAGACCAGGCAGGGCCCGGCGGTCCCCATTCCCACCGAGCGCATCCTGGCCGGGCGGGACCGGGCGCTGCTGCGCGGCCTGGCGGGCTCCGGCAAGACGACGCTCCTTCAGTGGCTGGCCGTGTCCACCGCCCGTGGCGACTTGCCGGACGAGCTGGGGGCGTTGCGCGGACGGGTGCCGTTCGTGCTGCCGCTGAGGACCATCGCCCGCCAGACGCTTCCGCGACCGTCGGAGTTCCTGTCCGCGGTCGGATTTCCCCTCACCGAGCCCGAGGGCTGGGCCGAACGCGTGCTCACGGCCGGCCGCGGGCTCCTGCTCGTCGACGGGGTGGACGAAGTCCCCCACGACATGCGGGAGATCGCGCGGCAATGGCTGCACCGGCTCATCGCCGCCTTCCCGAAGAACCTGTGGCTGGTGACGACGCGGCCCTCCGCGGTCCAGGACGACTGGCTTCAGGCCGACACCTTCGCGGAGCTGTCCCTCATGCCCATGTCGGAGGAGGACATCGCCGCGTTCATCCGCCGATGGCACGCCGCAGCGAGGGCCGGGGAGGAGCCCGGAGAAGCCCTGCTGACGGCCGTTCGCACCAAGCCCGATCTCGGGCATCTTGCCGTCAACCCACTGATGTGCGGACTGCTGTGCGCCCTGCACCGCGAACGTCGTGGCTTCCTGCCCGAGGACCGCAAGGAACTCTACGACGCCGCCCTGGCCATGTTGTTGGAGCGCCGCGACCTCGAACGCGGTATGCACCAGAAGGGCGATCTGCGGATCGGGAAGGAACCCCAGATCGCGCTGCTGCAACGCATCGCCCACTGGATGGTCCGCAACGACCGGTCGGAGATGGACCGGGACGATGCGCACGCTGTCCTCGCCGAGCAACTTCCGTCGATGACGCACATCGAGGCCGACGCGGAGACGGTCCTGCGCTATCTGCTGGACCGCAGCGGAGTGCTGCGGCAGCCCACGACCGACACGGTGGACTTCGTTCACCGCACCTTCCAGGACTACCTGGCGGCCAAGGCCATCGTCGAGGCCCGCGACTTCCCGTGGCTTCAGGACAACGCCGAGAACTCCCAGTGGGAAGACGTCATCCGCATGGCCGTGGCCCACGGCCGACCGGATGAACGGGCACGCATTCTGCGCGGTCTCGTCCCCGTACTCACCGACGAGCAGCCTCACGACGCGACGAGTCCGGGCCGGCCGCAGCTCAGGTTCCACCGGGCACGGATGTCCCCTCCCTCGGACAAGAACGGGCGGCGCAGGCTCCCCCTGCGCCGCGTCCTCCTCGCGCGCTCGTGCCTGGATCACGCCCCCGAGGTGGATTCCGTGCTCCAGGAGTCCATCCTGTCGCTGACACGTGACTTTCTGCCGCCGAGCAACCTCACGGCGGCCCGCCGCCTGGCCGAGTACGGTGGGCCGAACGTGGTATCGATGTTGCCCGGCCCGGAGCACCTCGACGAGGACCAGGCCGAGGCATGCGTCATCACCGCCACCCGGCTGGCCTCCAATGCCGCCATCGCCTATCTGGCCCGGTTCCGGACGCACCCGTCGCTGGCGGTTCGCCGCCAACTGGCCTGGTCATGGCACCGGTTCGACTGCTCGACCTATGCCGAGGAGATCATCTCCCACCTTCCGGAGGACGGCGGGCTCTACTTCACCGCCGCGAGTACCGAACATCTCTGTGCCCTGCGTGCGATGGGTGGCCGTGCCCGCATCCAGATTCTCGGCACACACCACCCGAGCGACCTTGCGTCGCAGATTCCCGCGGAGCGGCTGACGCACCTGTGGCTGCGCGAGGGCTACACCTCCGTGTTCCACGGCATGAACTGGCTCGGCCGCTTCCCGCTCCTCCACACGCTGGTGCTCCCGAAGCCCCCTCACCCGCTCGACGCCCGCACCATCCCGGACCCCGTGGAAATCGTCATCGCGGAGAAGGGCGAAGCCGAGACCTTGGGGTGGTAGCCCGAGGCAGCCGGCCCGCAGCCACACGTCAGCGCGGGCAGTCAGCGGCCCTGTTCGGCAGCCTTCCCTCGACGAGGTAGGTGTCGACGGTTCGGTCGGTGCACGTGGACGGATCCTCCGAGGCGTACGCCCCGTGCCCCTGGCCCTTGCGTACGAGCAGTGAGCTGTTGTCCAACTGCCGGTGCACCGACCGCGCGTTCGTCAGCGGAGTGAGTGGATCGTCGGTGTACGACACCAGCAGCACCGGTGCCGCTCCGGAGGCCTTGATCGGCTCGACCGCACCGGTGGGGGCGATCGGCCATGTCGCGCAGTCGATCATCTGCCAGGCGTAGTAGCGCCCGAAGAGCGGCGACTGCCTGGCGAACGCGTCGGCGGTGTCGAGCATCTCCTTCGGGGACTTCGGCGCGGACGGGGAGTCCAGACACAGCACCGCCGGCATGCTCGAGGACTCGTTCTCCTCGGCCTGCTCCTCCTGCGGTGTCAGCTCCTGGTCACCGCTCTCGCCGGACATCTCGTCCTCGAGGCGTTCGAAGGCGGTCCCGTCCCCGTTCAGAGCGGCCACCAGCGCCTTGGTCAGGCCCTTCCAGCTCTCCTCGGTCGTCACGGCCGTCGCCAGATACGCGGACAAGGTGGTGTCGGTGAACTCCTGTCCGTCGGTCCCTCGCAGCGGCTTCCGCTCCAGTTTCCTGCCGAGGTCGGTGAGCCTGCGCAGAATCTCCGCGGTCGTGGCTCCCAGACGGTCGTCCCCGCGGGCGACGAGGTGCTGGGCGTACCGCCGCATCGCGTCATCGGCGGTCTTGACGTCGAGCCGGGCCACCTGCCGCATGTCGGCGGCGGGGTTGACGACGCCGTCGAGCACCATCCGGCCCACCTTGCCGGGGAACAGCTTCATGTACTGCTGCCCGATGAAGGTGCCGTAGGAGACGCCGGTGTAGTTCAGCTTGGCGTCCCCCAGGACCGTACGCAGGACATCCAGGTCGCGTGCGACACTCACGCTGTCCATGTGCCCGAGGACGGCGCCGCTCGCCTTCCGGCAGGCCTGGGCACGCCTGGTCGCGTCGGCGAACGTCTTCTCTGCCTCCGCTACGGTGCGCGGCGGGTTCTCGGGCCCCTGCGCCACGCCGTCGGGACACTTGATCTGCCCGGAACCGGCTATGCCTCGTGGGTCGAAGCCGACCAGGTCGTAGCGGGCGCGAGCCTGTCCGCCGGCCTGCCAGTTGCCGTTGGCCACGTCGGACGCACCGCCCGCGCCGGGCCCGCCGGGGTTGAAGAGCAGCGACCCCAGCCGACGACCGTGGTCCTTGGCCGGAACCCGCGACACCCGCAGCTTGACGGTCTCCCCGTTCGGGGCGGCGTAGTCGACGGGGACCTTCACCCAGCCGCACTGCGCGCCGGGCACCGCGTCGGGGGTGACGTCCGCGCCGCAGGCCGCCCAGTGGACCTTCTGCTGCGTGAAGTGCGCGGGCAGCGCCGGGACGGACGTGTTCATGCCCTTGACGTCGTCGGGCTGGGACGCGGCGGCGCCGCCGGCACCGCAGACCGTCACCACCAGCGTGGCGGCTGCCAGTGCCGCACCGGCGGTCAGGGGTATGGACTTGCGGGGAATGGGAATCACCGTTCTCGCTCTCGTCGCTCCCCCTGGGAAGCATGCGCCCAGGCGAGACCAGCCCGCTATCGGCTCCGTCACAGTCGCGGCGGTGGATATACGCAGCGCGGTCGGGCAATCGCGTATCGCCATCGCGGGGGCGGTGTCCGGCGGCGGCGAAGGCCGGGTGGCGGTGGCGGTGGCGCGGTTGTCGTCGGCGGGCCCACGGTGAGTGGCGATCGAGGACCCATTGGTGACGAGCTGGGGGCCATGGGGGCGGGGCACGGCGGCCCGGGGTGAGCGGCCGGTCCCGCGCGGCGTCCCACGACGGCGTCCCGGCTGGTGCTGTTCGCGCTGGTCAGCGGGTGGGGCGTCCCAGGATTGCGGCAGTTCTGCGGTGGGGATGGCCCTCGCGGTGGTCCGACTCGCACGCTCGACGGCGTAGCTCGGGTGGCGTGGCCCGCCGCCCTCCCTCACGTCAGGGAACGCCAGAGCACCAGAGGAAGGGACTTCCGCGTCATGAGGAACGCGCTCCGTAAGCGTCTCGCACTGGCCGCCGCCACGGCGGCGCTCGGCGGTGGGCTCGCCCTGCCGGCCGGGCCCGCGGTGGCCGCGCCCGCACAGGTGGGCCCCGGCGACCGCGCCACCGCCGAGGCCGCGGAGGGCGCGGGCATCCTGGGCACCGCCCCGGCCTGCGTCCGGCGGGACGTCATCAAGCACGAGAAGAAGGTGACGGTGGGGAACGACTGCGGCCGGGCCATGCACCTGAAGGTGGTCATCGACTGGGGGCCCGACTCGCGGTGTCTGACCTACCAGCACGGCGAGGCCTGGACCTGGCACTGGGGGAGGGGCTCCTACGGCAAGGTCGTCACCTGCTGAAGCCTCCGCCGGCACCGCGGTCCACGGCGGGAACGGATCGGCGGGACGGGTGCGGCACCGAGCCGCGGCTCGCGGTCACCTCGCGCCGCGGCACGCCCTCCGTGGACCGCGTCGGTGCCTTCCGCCCCTGCTCAGCCGAGCTTCTTCAGCGCTGCGCCGATCCGGTCCACCGCCTGCACGACCTTGTCCTGGCCGTACGCGGTGAAGCACAGCCGGAAGTATCCGGGGGAGGGGCAGAACAGCGTCTGTCCCGGCAGCAGCTGCACCTGCGCCTCCTTCTCCAGGTACGCACGCAGCTTCTCCTCCCGGCCGTCGATCTCCGGGAACACCGGCAACCACACGTCGCCGCCCGCCACCGCCGGAACCTTGCCGAGATACTTCTGGAGGTCCAGGAAGAAGAACTGGGCCGCGTTGTCGGTGTTGTTGCTCAGGAAGGGGACGCCCGCCTTGCTCAGCGCCTTCTTCACCGCCTCGTAACTGGCGGTCAGCCGCTCCGGGTACACGCTGCGCATCAACTGCTCCGGGTACCAGGGCCCCTTGTCCGCACCCCTACGGAACAGCTTTCCCACGACCACGTTCTTCAGCGAGTCCAGTGGGCTGAACCAGGACATCTCCTTCAGCCCCTTGCCGCCCCGCATCGCCTTGCGGACGTATGCGGAGCGGGAGAGGACGAAGCCCGCCCGGAAGCCCGAGAGGCCGAAGTCCTTGGCCAGGCCCCAGACGACGTGGACCCGGTCCTGGTGCTGGGGGTAGAGGCCGAGGGAGAACGCGCTGTGGAAGCCGGGCTTGGCCTCGGCGACCTGGCTGTGCGCGTACATCTCGTCCGAGATGATGTGCATGTCGGTCTTCGTCAGCGCCCAGGTGTAGATGCTCTCCAGCAGCTCCTTGCTGTAGTTGGCCCCCAGCGGGTTGTTGGGGTTGGTCAGGACGAGCAGCTTGGGGCGGGGGTCTGCGTGGTCGTACGCGTCCTGGAGCGCCTTCAGCGTCAGCTGGAAGGCGTGGGCGCCCGTCACGGGCAGTGGGGCGAACACGCACCGGAGGCCGGGCCGTTGCTCGAAGCACCACTTGAAGCCCTGCCAGGAGGGGGCGGGCAGCAGTACCTGGTCGCCCGGTTCGAGCACCTCGCCTTGTTCGAGGGCGAAGGCCAGGCACTCCAGTGCTCCGGAGACTCCCGCGGTGGCGTAGATGTCGTCGGCCTCGACGATCGGTGACATGGTCTGCTTGAGCAGTCGCGCGATGTGCTGCCGCAGTTCGTCCGTCCCGTACGACCTCTTGTAGCGGATGTCCTCCGGTCCGATCTCCGGGTTCTTGAAGACGTCCTCCTTCAGCGAGTCGTAGAGGAGGACGTTCTCGGCGACGGCCAGATTCAGTACCGGTGCCGGCAGCGACACATGGTGGAGGGCAAGTCGCTCTTCGGGGTCGGTGATCCCGTACAGGATGGCGGCGGCAGTGTTCTCTGTGGCGTCGTCGGTGGCGGTGATGGCCGTGTTCCCTTCCAGTTCCAGCGGGTACCCCCTGCGGCCCGGAATGTCCGCCTTGGTCGGGTATCCGCGCCGTACGAGCGGGAAACGGCGCCTCCGGCGAAGTCACCCGGGCAGATCAACGCGACGCTGCCGGAGGAAGCCTCAGGGGGTCGGGCTCGGTGGGTTGCGGGGGCCGCCCGCGAGGGGGACACCGGTGCGGCGGGCCTGCTCGACGGAGGCCTTGGACTTCGCGCTCTGTGCCGCGTCCTGGGGGATCTCGGCGGGGCGTGTCGGGCCGGGCGGCGGGACGTATCCGGGCAGACGCAGGGTGCGCCACACGTAGGGGTCGGCCTGGGCGCTGCCGTAGGGGGACCAGGCCAGGCGGGTCTTGCCGGTCTTGTCCTGGGTGTCGGAGTCGTAGAGGAGCACGTTGGCGGTGAGGCGTTCAGGGTCGACCGGGGCGGGCAGATCGGCGAGCGGGATCTTCGCTTCGACCGAGTAGCCCTTGTACGGGTCGGTGTCGACGGAGGCGACGGCCATGCCGGGGGCGTTGTGGTTCGCCGGCCCCTGGCGGTTGTCCCCGTCGCGTTCGGCGCAGGGGCCCTTGCCGCCCTTGGTGAAGGGGAGGACGCCGGCCTTGAAGGTGGTCGAGGTGTCGTCGGAGCGGCCCTGGGGGTCGAGGTCGATCTCGACGGCGTCGGTGCGCCAGTGGCGTTTGCAGTCGCCGGCGGCGTCCAGCGCGTAGCCCTTGATGTCGTCCGTGACATGGACGACGGCGTAGAGGTCGCCACCGTGACGGGAGAATTCGGCGGCGGCCGCGCAGTCCCTTTCGCCCTTGCACTCCTTTCCCTCCCAGTGCGTCAACTCCAGCTTCGGACCGGGGTATTCGTCCGGGCCGGCCACCCCGTCCACGACGGGGGCCTTGGCGACTTCGGGAATGTCGGTGGAGGAATGGGCGGGGTAGGAGGGCTGGGCGTCATTGGCCAGCCACGGCATGTGCATACGCCGCGCCCAGTCGCGGAAACCCGCGTACAGCGGGCGCAGCCCGGACTGCTCGCGCACCGCCGGTGTCGGTGGATTGTCGCGGTCGGCCAGGACGGTGAACCATTCGCAGGGCAGCCGGTCCGGCTCGGTCTCGACCGTGTGCGGCAGTGAGCCGAATCCCTGGGTGACGTAGTCGCGGGCCGCGTCCCGTTCGATCTGGGCCCATGTCTTCCCCGGGTGCTTGGTGGACGGGGTGCCGGTCCACACACCTACGACGGGCAGTCCGGTGTGCGGATCCGTGGACTTCGCTTTGGCGCACGTCGAACCCACCGGCCCTTTGAAGCCCCAGCTCTGGGCCAGCAGTTGGGACGGATTCCACACCTCGTACTTCTCCTTCTCGATCTGCTCGGGGAACGCGCGCCGATCGCCGGCGAGACGGAACGCCTCGACGGCGAGGCGACCGGCCTCCTGGTGGCTGCCGTGCTGATTGAACGGGCGCGGGTCCATGGTCACCACTTTGTGCGGGGTGGTCGCCCGGATCAGCCGGACCAGCCGCGAGAGGGTGTCCCTCGGCGTCTGCGGTGCTCGGTTCCAGACGGTGGTCGTCAAAGGGGCGGACAGTGTGTACCAGAAGTCCGGCTTGTCGAGGTAGAAGACATTGCGGATATCGGCCCGCCCGACGGCCTTGCGTTCCTCGTCCTCACGGATCATGCCGAGATCGGCGCCCTCCTGGTCGCCGGAGGCGTTCCCGCCGCCCTCGCCCCGGGTGATGGTCACCACGCCGGTGCTCAGCCCCGGACTCTCCCCCCACTGCCCGAACGTGGCCAGGGACTGGAACTCGTCATCCGGATGGGCTCCGATGAACAGCACATCGGTGTGCGCCGGATCCACCTTCGTGGAAGAGGTCCGTGTCTCCGGCTCGGTCCGGGTCGCGCACGCGGTCACGGTGAGCGCACCACCGACCAGGCCGAGCGTGCAGAGGGCGGCCGGCAGGGCACATCGAGGCTTCGATCCCGTCAAGAGCCCGTCCTTCTCTTTGGAGACGCACGATGGCAGGACGTGTGACGTGCGCAGCGATGATCAGCGGTATGGGCAGCTTGCCCCGAACGGCAGGAATCGGTCTCCTCGCTTCGCCCAAACAGGGGCGAGCCGAGCCACTGCTTCGGCAACGGGGGGCGGGTGAACCTGCCTGACGGGGCGTGACATGACATGTGTGTGACATGGCATCCGCGTATGCCGCCACATCTCGCCAGGTCTCTCCCGACTCGGTTTTGTCGTCCCACAGGTCGGGCAGGCTTTGACAATCATGTCCGAGGTCTGTCTAACTTACGCCGTAGATCGGTCATGAGTGTCAGCGACAAGCCCTGGCTTGCTGACCGGCAACCCTCGCACCGCGGTGGGGTGCCCCAGGTGACGACCGGACCGGAAGACTTTCGGTAAGCGCGAGGCCCACACGGGCCGGAAGAGTGATGGTGACGGGATGTACGCAGCTTTCGGGACGGCCGCATGGCGGCGCCGTGGCTGCCTGCTGCTGTGCGCGAACCGTTCGGTCGATCTGCTCCGCGTCAGCAGCGCGCTGTGTACCGGCAGCTGAGCTGCACCTGCCGTGCCTTCCGCCAAGACTGACGGCTGACGGTTCTCGGCGTCTCTGATGCCCACCGCTGTCGCGGTGTGCGCCTTTCCTTCCCAGCCCCCGTTCCACGCTTCCCCTGCGCATCGTCACGCAGAGCCCCTCCAGGGCCGCCGTGCCGTTGCCGCATCCGTGGGCCGGGGTGTCCGAATTCGCTGGAGCCCTCCATGAGTGAATCCCCCGGCGCTGCGATATCGCTTGCCTCAGCGCCTCCCGCCGAGGAGTCCCCCGAAGCCTCCTCCGCGCCTCGTCCCGTACGCCCTTCCGAGGCCGGCCCTTCCGGAGCCGGATCTTCCGAGGTCGAACGGCCGGGTGACGACGGCACCGCACCGCGGCCACCGGCGGCACAGCGGGTGCTGCCGCTGCGCAGACCAGGCCGCTGGATCGCCACGGCGATCGTGCTGGTGCTGGTGGCCCAGATCGTCCACGGACTGGTGACCAACCCCTTCTACCAGTGGGACCGCTTCCAGTACTGGTTCCTGCGCCCGACGATCCTCGACGGTCTGCTCATCACCCTCGAAGTGACGGCCTACAGCGCCGTGCTCGGTCTGCTCGGCGGCATCCTCATCGCCCTGGGCAGGCTCTCGCGGAGCCCGGTGCTGCGGGCGGTGAGCTGGACCTACACCTGGCTGTTCCGGTCGGTCCCGCTGATCGTGGTGCTGCTGTTCCTCTACAACTTCAGCGCGCTGTACAAGACGCTGAGCCTCGGGGTGCCGTTCGGTCCCGCCTTCTTCACGTTCGACGAGTCCCGGCTCGCCACCGACATCGTCGTCGCGGTCGTCGGACTCAGCCTGAACGAGGCGGCGTACGCGTCCGAGGTGGTGCGCAGCGGCATCCTCGCGGTCGACCAGGGGCAGCACGAGGCGGCGTCGGCACTCGGCCTGCCGAAGGGTTACCAGTTCACGAGGATCGTCTTTCCGCAGGCCCTGCGGTCCATCACCCCGAACTACGTCAATCTGCTGATCAATCTGATCAAGAGCACCTCGCTCGTCTTCTACGTCTCGCTGCTCGATCTG
Organism: Streptomyces sp. NPDC059008; assembly: GCF_042749045.1. Lineage (NCBI taxonomy): Bacteria > Bacillati > Actinomycetota > Actinomycetes > Kitasatosporales > Streptomycetaceae > Streptomyces > Streptomyces sp. NPDC059008. The sequence continues at coordinate 436,520 of NZ_JBHYJC010000003.1, forward strand.
TTCGGCTCCGTGCAGAGCATGGGCAGCACCTACCCCGGTGACATCGTCCCGCTGCTGCTGGTCGCCACCGTCTGGTACCTGGTCCTCACGAGTGCCGTCTCCGTCGTCCAGTTCTACGTCGAGCGGTACTTCTCCCGGGGCGCGACGCGCATCCTGCCGCCGACGCCGTTGCAGAAGTCGCGGACCGCTCTGCGTGATCTGCGGGCCCGAGCCCGGAGGGAGGCGGCGATATGACCACCGAAATCACCGAGAAGACGGAGACCGTTGAGGCCGCCGAGATACGACCGGCCGCCGTCGAGGTCCACGACGTGCACAAGTGGTACGGGGCCCACCGGGTCCTGGACGGCGTCGAGTTGACGGTACGGCCCGGCGAGGTCACCGTGATCCTCGGGCCGTCAGGCTCCGGCAAGTCCACGCTGCTGCGGGTGATCAACCACCTGGAGAAGCCCGAGGTCGGGTACGTCAGCGTGAACGGTGAGCCGATCGGCGTGCGCCGGCTCGGCGAGCGCGGCAAGGCGGGGGTCGCCCCGGCGGAGGGCCGGGGGAGGCTCAAGGAGCTGAGCGAGCGAGCCATCCTGGGCCAGCGCAGCCGGATCGGCTTCGTCTTCCAGAACTTCAACCTCTTCCCGCACCTGACCGCGCTGGACAACGTGGCCGCCGCTCCCGTGGCCACCGGGAAGCTGACCAAGCCCGAGGCTCAGAAGCTGGCCCGTGAGCTGCTCGACCGGGTGGGCCTGGCCGACAAGTTCGGTGCCTATCCACGGCAGTTGTCCGGCGGCCAGCAGCAGCGGGTCGCCATCGCCCGCGCCCTCGCCCTGCGGCCGGGGGTCATCCTCTTCGACGAACCCACCTCCGCGCTCGACCCCGAACTGGTGGGCGAGGTGCTGGCCGTCATCAAGGACCTGGCCACCAGCGGCACCACCCTGATCATCGTCACCCACGAGATCGGTTTCGCCCGTGAGGTCGCCGACCAGGTCGTCTTCCTCGACGAGGGCCGGATCGTCGAACAGGGCCCGCCCGCCGAGGTGTTGGACCGCCCGAAGCACGAGCGGACCAGGGATTTCTTGAGCAAGGTGCTCTGACCCCGCCGTTCGCCCAGCGCCACACCACCGAAGAACCAGCGCCACGCCACCACAACCGCTCACCGAACCAAGGACAGCCATGCGTATCCGCAGCCTCCGCAGCCGACTCCTCCGCGGCCTCAGCACGGGCACCGCCGTCGCCACCCTCGCCACCGGCATCACCGCCTGCGGGGGCAACAGCGACGCGGCCGGCAGATCAGACGGCAAGCCGTCCGGGACGGTCGCCGTGGGCGCCCTCTCCAACGGAGCCGGTAAGGAGACCGACCTCAATGTCTCCGAGGTCAAGTCCATCAGTGCCAAGCTGCCCGAGCCGATCGCCAAGAAGGGCAAGCTGGTCATCGGCGTCGGCGCCCTGCCCGCCGGCTTCCCGCCGCTGGCCTTCGTGGGCGACGACCAGAAGACCCTCACCGGAGCCGAACCGGACTTCGGACGGCTGGTGGCCGCGGTCCTCGGGCTGAAGCCCGAGCTGAAGAACTCGACCTGGGAGAACCTGTTCGTCGGCATCGACAGCGGCCGGGTCGACGCCGCCTTCTCCAACGTCACCGACACCGAGGAACGCAAGAAGAAGTACGAGTTCGCCACCTACCGGCAGGACAACCTGGGGTTCGAGGTGCCGAAGAAGAGCACCTGGAACTTCGAGGGCGACTACCACAACCTCGCCGGCAGGACGTTCTCGGTGAGCCGGGGCACCAACCAGGAGAAGATCCTGCTGGAGTGGAAGGCGAAGCTGAAGAAGGAGGGCAAGGACCTCACCGTCAAGTACTACCCGGACGCCAACAGCGTCTACCTGGCGCTGAACAGCGGGAAGATCGACGCCCACTTCGGCCCCAACCCCGGCATCGCGTACCACATCACCCGGACGGCGAAGACCCCCAACGCCACGCGTAGTGCGGGCAAGTTCTCCGGCGCCGGCGCAAAGCTCCAGGGGTTGATCGCGGCGACCTCGAAGAAGGGCAGCGGGCTGGCTGAGCCGGTCTCCGAGGCGATCAACTACCTGATCGAGCACGGCCAGTACGCCAAGTGGCTGGCCGCCTGGAACCTCTCCAACGAGGCCGTCGAGACCTCCCAGGTCAACCCGCCCGGTCTGCCGCTCGAAAACTCCTGATCAACGCTCGCACGGAGGTCTGCCGCCCGGGACCCCGGCGTCACGTCGCAGTCCCGGGCGCACCGAACCGCCATGTCCGCCACGGATGACACCGATGTCGGGGATACCACGGATGTCACGGATGCCACGGAGCCCTCTCACCACTATGTCCACCAGCGTCTCTCCCCTCCCCGCGCAGAGCCCGGCAGATCCGCACGTCCTGGACAACGCCGTCTGGGCCGCGCTGACCGGCCCGCATGCTCGGTTCGCCGAGCGCCTCGGCCGCGCTGCCCGCTACCCCCTGGACGTGTGCCCCTTCTCCGCCCTCGCCGACCCGGCCGACCCGGGGGCCTGGGAGGACCTGGCCGCGTTGGTCGGCTCGGACACCGTCACCGCCGTCACGGGCGCGCGGGCCGCCCCCGACGGATGGGAGACCGTGGAGAGCGGGCAGGGCGTCCAACTGGTCGACACCGGGCTGGGCGCCGAACCCGCCCCCGAAGCGGTGCGCCTCGGGCCCGACGACACCCCCGAGATCCTGGACCTGATCGCCCTGACCAAGCCGGGCCCCTTCCTGCCCCGCACCGTCGAACTCGGCACCTACCTCGGCATCCGGCACCGGGGAGCGCTCATCGCCATGGCGGGGGAACGTGTGCGTCCGCCGGGCTGGACGGAGATCAGCGCGGTCTGCACCCACCCGGCACACCGTGGGCGGGGCCTGGCCACACGACTGGTCCGGGCGGTGGCGGCCGGGATCCGGGAGCGCGGGGACACCCCCTTCCTCCACACCCACGCCGGCAACACCCACGCCATCCGCCTCTACGAGTCGATCGGCTTCACCCTGCGCCGTCGTACGAACTTCCTGCTGGTGCGCACCCCGGGCGGTCGTCCGGCACCGACGCCGTGAACAGGCAGCCGCCCCGCCCGCCCACTCCCAGACGCCGAAGGGAACCGTCATGATCACCTCCGAGAACCGCCCCGCACGACCCTCCACGGGCGTTGCCGCCGAGGACGTCCTCCGCCGCACCCTGCGGCGCCACGCAGCCGGAGTCACGGTGATCACCGTTCCGGGCCCGGCCGGCTTCACGGCCACCTCCTTCACCTCCGTATCGCTGCGGCCGCCCCTCGTGTCCTTCTGCCTGGGCCTGGGCGCCTCGACCGCGCCTGCCGTGCACGCAGCCGACCGGTTCGCCGTCCACCTCCTCGGCACCCAGAACGCCGAGGTGGCACGGCAGTTCGCGCTCAGTGGCACCGACCGGTTCCAGGGGGTCGACTGGACCGAGCACGCGGACGGTCTGCCCGTCCTCGGCGACGTACCCGCCTGGCTCATCGCCCGGGTGACGCTGCGTCAGCCCGTTGGCGACCACCTGCTGGTCGTCGGCGAGGTCGAGGCCGGCGAGGTGCATCAGGACGCGACGGCGCTGGTGCACCACGACGGGGCCTTCGCCGCGGCCCGTCCACTGCTCCCCCCACCGATCCGTCGCGCTTCATGACCATCGCGACGATCTCGACGCTCACCCCGCTCACCCGATCACCACGCTCATGACGAGGTGAGCCCGCTCCCGGTACACGAGCCCGCTCCCGGTACACACGACCCCTCAGGAAGGCGCCCCATCGTGTCCTCATCACCCTCCTCCCCGCACTCTCCGGTCCGTTCCTCCGCTCCGCTGCACCTGGCGGTCGCGCTCGACGGTGCGGGCTGGCACCCTGCCGCCTGGCGTGAGCCGGTGGCCCGGCCCCGGGACCTGTTCACCGCCGGCTACTGGGCCGACCTCGTCGCCGAGGCCGAACGCGGTCTGCTCGACTTCGTGACGATCGAGGACTCGCTCGGACCGCAGTCCTCGCACTTCCTGGAACCGGACGGGCGTACCGACCAGGTGCGCGGACGGCTGGACGCCGTCCTCATCGCCGCCCGCGTCGCCCCGCTGACCCGGCACATAGGGTTGGTGCCGACCGTGGTGGCCACCCACACCGAGCCGTTCCACCTCTCCAAGGCGATCGCCACCCTCGACTACGTGAGCACCGGCCGCGCGGGCCTGCGCGTGCAGGTGACGGCGCGCCCGAACGAGGCCGCGCACTTCGGGCGCCGTACGTTCCCCCGGTTCGAGCTCGGGGACCTCGACACCCCGACCGTACGGGACCTGACGACCGACCTCCTCGACGAGGCGGCCGACTACGTCGAAGCGGTGCGCCGGCTGTGGGACAGCTGGGAGGACGACGCGGAGATCCGGGACGTCGCCACCGGCCGCTTCATCGACCGTGACAAGCTGCACTACATCGACTTCGAGGGCAGGCGCTTCAGCGTCAAGGGCCCCTCGATCACCCCCCGGCCGCCGCAAGGCCAGCCCCTGGTGAGCGCGCTGGCGCACGAGAACCCGAGCGGTGCCCCGTTCCGGCTGGTGGCCCGCTCCGCCGACGTCGGGTACGTCACGCCGCACGACACGGACCAGGCGCGCGCCGTCGTCGCCGCGGTGCGGGCCGAACAGGACGCGGCGGGGCGCGCGGACGAGCCGCTGCACCTGTTCGGCGACCTGGTGGTGTTCCTCGACGACACCCCGGACGCCGCGGAGGCCCGCCGGGACCGCCTCGACGCCCTCGCGGGACAGGCCTACACCAGCGATGCCCGGATCTTCACCGGCACGCCCGCCCAACTCGCCGATCTACTCCTTGAGTTGAGGGAGGTCGGGCTGTCCGGCTTCCGGCTGCGCCCCGCCGTACTGGGACACGACCTTCCCGCGATCACCACGGGCCTGGTCCCCGAACTCCAGCGCCGAGGCGCCTTCCGGCGCGCCTACGAAGCCGACACCCTGCGCGGGCTGCTGGGGCTCGCCCGCCCCGCCAACCGCTACGCCGTCACCGCCTGAGCCGGAAGGACTTCACGAATGAGCACGTCGTCAACGGGCAAGCCGCTCAAGCAGATCCACCTCGCGGCACACTTCCCGGGCGTCAACAACACCACGGTGTGGAGCGCCCCCGAGGCCGGCAGCCACATCGAGTTCAGCTCCTTCGCGCACTTCGCGCGGACCGCCGAACGAGCCAAGTTCGACTTCCTGTTCCTCGCCGAGGGGCTGAGGCTGCGCGAGCAGGGCGGAAAGCTCTACGACCTCGACGTGGTGGGACGGCCCGACACCTTCACCGTCCTCACCGCGCTGGCCGCCGTCACCGAACACCTCGGCCTGACCGGCACCATCAACTCCACCTTCAACGAGCCCTACGAGGTCGCCCGACAGTTCGCCAGCCTCGACCATCTGTCGGGCGGGCGGGCCGCCTGGAACGTGGTCACCTCCTGGGACGCCTTCACCGGCGAGAACTTCCGCCGCGGCGGCTTCCTGCCACAGGAGGAGCGCTACACCCGGGCCAAGGAGTTCCTGGCCACGGCCCACGAGCTGTTCGACTCCTGGCGCGGCGACGAGATCGTCGCCGACCAGGCGACCGGCACCTTCCTGCGCGACGCCCAGGCCGGAGCCTTCGTCCACCAGGGCGAGCAGTTCGACATCAGCGGACAGTTCAACGTCCCGCGCAGCCCTCAGGGACGCCCGGTGATCTTCCAGGCCGGAGAGTCCGACGAGGGGCGCGAGTTCGCGGCCTCCAGCGCCGACGCGATCTTCAGCCGGTACAGCAAGTTGGCGGAGGGGCAGGCCTTCTACCAGGACGTCAAGGGCCGCCTCGCCCGCTACGGGCGCAGGCCCGACCAGCTGCTGATCCTGCCCGCCGCGACGTTCGTCCTCGGTGACACCGACGCCGAGGCCCGGGAACTCGCCCACGAGGTACGGAGGCAGCAGGTCAGCGGCGCGACCGCGCTCAAGTACCTGGAGCACGTCTGGAACCGGGACCTGTCCGCGTACGACCCGGAGGGCCCGCTGCCCGATGTCGACCCGGTCCCCGGAGAGAACACCATCGCCCTCGGCCGAGCCAGCGTACGGCAGTTCCGTGACCCGTTCGCCGTCGCCAAGGAGTGGCGCGAGCGGGCCGAGGCGAAGAACCTCTCCATCCGCGAGCTGGTCATCGAGACCACCACCCGCCAGTCGTTCATCGGCTCCCCGGCCAGCGTCGCCGAGAGCATCAACGAACTCGTCCAGGCGGACGCCTCCGACGGCTTCATCCTCGTCCCGCACCTCACCCCCGGCGGCCTCGACGTCTTCGCCGACACCGTGGTCCCGCTGCTCCAGGAGCGCGGAGTGTTCCGCACGGAGTACGAGGGCACCACTCTGCGCGACCATCTCGGCCTGGACCATCCCGACGCCGAGGCGCGGGGCCGGCGGGCGGCGTCATGAGTACCCCCCTCGGCGTCCTCGACCTGGTCCCGATCTCGTCCGGCTCCACGGCCGCAGAAGCGCTCCGCAACTCCATCGACCTGGCCCGGCAGGCAGAGCGCTTCGGCTACGCCCGTTACTGGTTCGCCGAACACCACCTCAATCCCGGCGTGGCGGGCACCTCACCCGCCGTCGTCCTCGCCCTGACCGCGTCCGCGACGTCGACGATCCGGCTCGGCGCCGGCGCCGTACAGCTCGGTCACCGCACCGCACTGTCCACGGTCGAGGAGTTCGGCCTGATCGACGCCCTGCACCCCGGGCGTCTCGACCTGGGCCTGGGACGCTCCGGCGGCCGCCCGGCCGGACCGCCCGCCGCCCCGCTGCCGACCGCGACGCCCGTCGTCGACGGCCGCGCCCCCAACGGGCTGCGGATCCCGGAGCGCTTCTCCTTCGCGCACCTGCTGGGCTCGCCCAGGGTCGCGCTCCAGCGCCGACTGCTCCAGCAGCCGGGCGCCGAGTCCCAGGACTACGGCGAGCAGGTCGACGACATCCTCGCGCTGCTGGCCGGCACCTACCGGTCCGCGGACGGCATCGAGGCACATGTCGTCCCGGGGGAGGGCGCCGACGTGGAGGTGTGGATCCTGGGGAGCAGCGGCGGACAGAGCGCCGAGGTCGCCGGCCGCAACGGTCTGCGGTTCGCGGCGAACTACCACGTCAGCCCGGCCACCGTGCTGGAGGCGGCGGAGGGCTACCGGGCCGCGTTCCTGCCCTCCGACGTGCTGGACAAGCCGTATCTGAGCGTCTCGGCCGATGTCGTCGTCGCCGAGGACGACGAGACCGCCCGCGAACTCGCCACCGGCTACGGCCTGTGGGTCCGCAGCATCCGCACCGCCGAGGGCGCGATCGAGTTCCCCACGCCCGAGCAGGCCCGCTCCCATGTGTGGACCGACGCCGACCGGGGACTGGTCGCCGACCGTGTCGAGACCCAGTTCGTCGGCTCCCCGGGCCGGGTGGCCGACCAACTGGAGCGGCTCCAGGAGGCCACCGGAGCCGACGAACTGCTCATCACCACCCTCACGCACGGCCATGCCGACCGGGTGCGGTCCTACGAGCTGCTGGCCGAGGAGTGGCAGCGCAGATGAGCTGGCGCCCGTGCGCGGTGGGGAGGTCCCCCGGAGGTCCCCCGGCGATCACCGAAAGGTCACCCGGAGGCCGACCCACCGCGCACGGGGCTGCCGGATTCCAGTCGGTCCGGCTGCGCCGACCCCTGTCCTCAGGGGCCCTCTGCGACTGCGATTGTGAACGAAATGCTGCGCGTGCGTGGCGGGAGAATCAGATAGTGAGACAAGGGCTGTTGCGTCATTGACGTGGCCGAATTTCGCTGCCAGCCTCCGAGTGTGAGTCTTTTGCAGAACTTCACCGCACGCCTGCACGTCGATCTGCGACGCCAGGCCAGTGCCATCTGTGCCGCTTGACCCCTAGAGCGGCCGATGAGAGCGGCCGATGGCCGCTGGAGCCGCCGCTCGGCGTCAGCTTCTGAGCGACCCTTGATCCCGGTGCATCCGCTCGCCCGGGATTTCCCCGTCGCCTGGTGATTCTCGCCGCGTCCCCACCCGGAATCCGCGGAATTCGGTGCGCGAGCCCCTTTGTTTCACCCTGCCCTTCGTATTTCCCCTTTTCGGTTTCGTACCGCGGGCCGGCTTTGCGCCGCCGGAAATCGGGATGGCGGTTCCGGCCGCCGCACCCGCTCTCCCCGTGTCCGCGACGGAACGCCGTACGCGTACCGCCGTGCTCCACCCACCGACGTGAACAGGACCCTTCCATGAGCTCCCTCAGCGCGCTGACGACCCCATCGAACCGACGACAGTTCCTCACCCTGCTGGGCCTCTCGGCGGTCGCGGTCAGCTGCGGCGCCGGGGGCGGCGGCTCGACCAAGGACCAGACCAGGACCCTGCGGTACCAGGGCTGGGCGGGTTCGGTCATCCTGCCCGAACTGGCCGAGGACCTGGGCTTCCTGGAGGACGTGAAGCTGAAGTGGGTCGGCAACACGATCAGCGGGCCGCAGGACATCCAGTCGGCGGCCACCGGACAGGTCGACTTCGGCGGCGCGTTCAACGGGGCCGTCGTCAAACTCGCCGCGAGGAAGGCGCCCATCACCGCGGTCATCAGCTACTACGGCGTCGACAAGGCCGCCTACAACGGCTTCTACGTCCTCAAGGACAGCCCGATCCGCTCGGCCCGTGACCTGATCGGCAAGAAGATCGGGATGAACACCCTCGGCGCGCACTCCGAGGCGATGCTCGACATCTACCTGCAACGCCACGGCCTGTCGCAGGCGGACATCAAGAAGGTCGAGCCGTTGGTGGTGCCCCCGGTCAACACCGAGCAGTCGCTGCGGCAGAAGCAGATCCAGGTGGGCGTCCTCGGCGACATCCTGCGGGACAAGGCCCTGCAGTCCGGCGGCATCCGGCCGCTGTTCACCGACCACCAGCTGCTCGGCGACTTCTCCGCCGGCACGTATGTGGTGAACGACCGCTTCCTGAAGCAGAACCCCGACACCGCGCGCACCTTCGTCACGGGCATCGCCCGCGCCATCGAATGGGCCCGCGCCACACCGCGCGAGAAGGTCATCGAGCGGCAGATCGAGATCGTCAGGAAGCGTGGCCGCAACGAGGACACCGCACCCCTGAAGTACTGGAAGTCCTTCGGCGTCGCCGAGACCGGCGGGCGGGTCACCGACAAGGACCTCCAACTGTGGATCGACTGGCTCGCCGAACGCGGTGACATCGACAAGGGCCAGGTCAAGGCGTCGGACCTCTACACCAACGAGTTCAACGCGTACAGCCGGAAGGACGGCCGGAAGAACGATCCGAAGGGCCCGTCGTCCGCGGCCGAGCCGACCTCCAAGAGCGGGAGCTGAGCCATGCCGGGATCCACCACACCGAAGATCGAGTTCGAGCAGGTGCGCAAGGTCTTTCCCGCCAAGAGGGGGAGGGCCCAGCGCCGCGGATCGGCGCACGGGGACGGTGAGTTCACCGCTCTGGACGGCGTCGACCTGCGGATCGACGCCGGGGAGTTCGTCGTCGTGGTCGGCCCCAGCGGATGCGGCAAGTCCACGCTCCTGGACCTGCTGGGCGGGCTCGCCCGGCCGACCGACGGACGGATCCTCCTGGACGGGGAACCCGTGACCGGGCCCGGTCTGGACCGCGGCATCGTCTTCCAGCAGTACGCCCTGCTGCCCTGGCGCACCGCCCTGGGCAACGTCGAGTTCGGCCTGGAGGCGACCGGCGTGCCACGACGTGAGCGCGCCGCGCGTGCCCGCGAGTACCTGGACCTGGTCGGGCTCACCGGATTCGAGCACCGTCATCCGCACGAGCTGTCCGGCGGTATGCGCCAGCGTGTGGCCATCGCCCGCTCCCTCGCCTACGACCCCGACGTCCTGCTGATGGACGAGCCGTTCGCCGCGCTGGACGCCCAGACCAGGGAGTCGCTCCAGGACGAGCTGCTGCGCATCTGGCAGCGCACCGGCAAGACCGTCGTCTTCATCACCCACGGCATCGAGGAGGCCGTCTACCTGGGTCAGCGGGTGGCCGTCATGACCTCCAGGCCCGGCCGCATCAAGCAGGTCGTGCCGATCGGCTTCGACTCCCGCACGGCGACGGACGACCTGCGGTCCAGCCCCGAGTTCGCACGGTACCGCCACGAGATCTGGACGCTGCTGCACGACGAGGTGACCAGGACCCAACTGCTGGAGAAGGAAGAGGTCTCCGTATGAGTCTCGCAAGTGGTTCGCGCACCCGCCCCAAGGCCCCGGAGGAGCGCACGGCCCCGGAGGAGCGCACGGCTCCGGAGGAACTCGCCGTACCGACCGCCGGCACCCGGACGGAGCCCACGGAGAAGCCCGCGGAGAAGCGCGCGGCCGCCCTGCCGCTCGCGCCGAGCAGGCCGCGGCTCCACCGCGCTCCCGTGGTACCGCGCATCCTGCGCGCGGCCTTGACCGGCGCCACCAAATCGGCGGCGATCGTCGCCCTGCTGCTGGTATGGGAGCTGGCGCCCCGCTTCGGCCTGGTGGACCGGACCTTCCTGCCGCCCTTCAGCGAGGTCGCCCAGGCATGGTGGGAACTCGTGGCCAACGGCCAGCTCGCCGACAACGCACAGGCGAGCCTGGTGCGTTCGTTCAGCGGATTCGGCATCGCCGTCGCGGTGTCCGTACCGCTGGGCCTGCTCATCGGCTGGTACCGGCCCGTCGCCGATCTCCTCAACCCCTTGCTGCAGGTCTTCCTCAACACCGCGGCCCTGGCCCTGCTGCCGGTGTTCGTCCTGCTCCTCGGCATCGGGGAGACGTCGAAGATCTCCATCGTGGTGTACGCGTGCGCCTGGCCGATCCTGTTCAACACCATCAGCGCGGTACGCACCGTCGACCCCACCCTGCTGCGGCTGGCCAAGTCCATGGACCTGTCCGCCCCGCGGCTGTTCCAGAAGGTGATCCTGCCGGCCTCGGTGCCGACGATCTTCACCGGAATCCGGCTGGCCGGGGCGGTGTCCATCGTCGTCCTGGTCGCCGCCGAGATGATCGGCGCCAAGGCCGGCCTCGGCTATCTGATCAACGCGTCCCAGTACAACTTCGCCATTCCGCAGATGTACGCGGGCATCGTCACGATCTCCGTCATCGGCGTGGCCTTCAACCAGCTGCTGGTGGCCGTGGAGAAGCGGCTCAGCTCGTGGCGCGTCCCCACGACGGGCTGACGCCGGTATCCGTCCCCGCGCAAGGAACCCGGAAGGATTCTCCATGCCCGCAACCAGCACCCATCGCCCCCGCCGCCTTCATCTCAACGCCTTCCTGATGAACGCCGGCCACCACGACGCCGCCTGGCGGCATCCGCGTACCCAGCCCGAACGCGTCACCGACCGGCGCTACTTCCAGCACCTCGCGCGGACCGCCGAACGCGGCAAGCTCGACTCGGTCTTCTTCGCCGACGGCCTGGCCCTGTGGGGCAAGGTCGAGCACAACGCGCTCGGCGGCTTCGAACCGCTCACCCTCCTGTCCGCCCTGGCGACGGTGACCGAGCGCATCGGCCTGATCGCCACCGTCTCCACCACCTTCAACGAGCCCTTCCACACCGCCCGGAAGTTCGCCTCCCTCGACCACCTCAGCGGCGGGCGCGCCGGCTGGAACATCGTCACCTCCGGCACGGTCGACGAGGCCCGCAACTTCGGGCAGGACGCACACCTCGAACACGGCCTGCGCTACGACCGGGCGCGGGAGTTCGTCGACGTCGCCACCAAGCTGTGGGACAGCTGGGCGGACGACGCGGTCCTGCTCGACCGCGAGCGCGGGATCTACGCGGACCCCGACAAGGTGCGGCCCATCGAACACCGCGGCGAGCACTTCGCCGTACAGGGGCCGCTGAACGTCCCGCGCAGCCCGCAGGGTCACCCGCTGCTGGTGCAGGCCGGTTCGTCCGAGGACGGCAAGGAGTTCGCCGCCCAGTACGCCGAGGCCGTGTTCACCGCACAGCAGACCCTCGCCGACGGCCAGGCCTTCTACAAGGACCTGAAGAGCCGCCTCGCCCGCTACGGACGGGCCGAGGACGACCTGAAGATCCTGCCCGGGATCTGCCCGGTCATCGGCTCGACGGAGGCGGAGGCCCGCGCCTTCGAGCAGGAACTGACCGACCTCCAGGTGCCGGAGTACGGACTCGCCCAGTTGTCGGGGATGCTCGGCACCGACCTGACCGGCCTGCCGCTGGACGGTCCGCTGCCCGCGCTGCCCGAGGTACGGGACATCAACGGCAACAAGAGCCGCTTCACCCTGGTCGCCGAACTGGCCCGGCGCGACGGCCTGACCCTGCGCGAGCTCATCGCGCGCCTCGGCGGCGGGCGCGGCCACCGCGTCCTCGCCGGGACCCCCGAGCAGATCGCCGACCAACTCGAGGAGTGGTTCACCCAGGGAGCCGCCGACGGCTTCAACGTCATGCCACCGCATCTGCCGGGCGGCCTGGAGGACTTCGTCGACCACGTCGTGCCGATCCTCCAGGACCGGGGCCTGTTCCGCACCGAGTACACCGGCCGCACCCTGCGCGAGCACTACGGCCTGCCTCGCCCCGCGGCCCGGCTCGCCCCCTCGGCCCGCGCCGCCGAGGAACAGCCGGCATGACCGGGCCCGACCTCACCACGGAGCCCGGCGCCGACGGAACCTCCCTGCCCATCACCTCCTGAGACCCCCGACCTGCCGAAACCCCTGAAAGGAACCCACCCATGAGCACCAGCACAGGCTTCGACATCCGCCGGATCGGCGGACGCATCGGCGCCGAGATCGTCGGCGTCGACCTCTCCGCCGACCTCGACCCGGCGATCGTCGCCGAGATCAACGCGGCGCTGCTGGAACACAAGGCGCTGGTCTTCCGCGGCCAGCAGCTGGACGACGCCGGGCAGCTGCGCTTCGCCGGCCTCTTCGGCCGACTCACCACCGCCCACCCCACCGTCCCGTCCGTCGACGGGCAGCCCAACATCCTGCCCGTCGACGGGGACGAGGGAATCCGCGCCAACCACTGGCACACCGACGTCACCTTCGTCCGCACACCCCCGAAGGCATCGACGCTGCGCAGCATCGTCGTCCCGCCCTACGGCGGCAACACGCTGATCGCCAACTCGGCCGCGGCCTACCAGGACCTGCCCGAACCGCTGCGCGAGCTGGCGGACAGGCTGTGGGCGGTGCACACCAACGACTACGACTACGCCGCCCCGAAGAACGACAAGGCGGCCGAGCACCGCAAACAGTTCGTCTCGTGCACGTACCGCACCGCCCACCCGGTGGTGCGCGTGCACCCCGAGACGGGGGAGCGCGGCCTGTTCATCGGGGGCTTCGCGCAGACCATCGAGGGCCTCGGCCCCTCCGAGTCCCGGGACCTGCTGCGCATCTTCCAGTCCTACGTAACGCGGCCGGAGAACATCGTCCGGGTGGCCTGGGCTCCCGGCGACCTCGTTCTCTTCGACAACCGCAGCACCCAGCACTACGCCCCCGACGACTACGGCGACCTGCCGCGCCTGCTGCACCGGGTGACCGTCGCAGGGGATGCCCCGGTGGGCGTCGACGGCACCTCCAGCCGCGCTCTCGAAGGCGGCGACGCGGACCACTACACACCAGCCGCGGCCTGAGGCCCGGTCCGGAAGGAGAGCATCAGTTCGGGGCCTGGTCCGCTGGTTGGCCCTTCGCGGCGAACAGGTCGATCAGGCGCTGGGCCGTGTTGTCGTCGGAGTCGATGGAGTGGAGCTCGGCACCCTCATAAGTGGCGACCTCGGTGCTGCGGAGGAACATGGCCTGCTCGTACTCGCTGAGCGCGGCCTCGATGTCGTCGGGGTGCGCGGCGAGGGCCTTGCCGAGTTCGGCGCCGTCGAGCATGGCCAGGTTGGCGCCTTCGCCGTTCGGGGCCACGAGGTGGGCGGCGTCGCCGAGCAGGGTCACCCCCGGCACCCGGTCCCACCGGTGCCCGGTCGGCAGAGCGTAGTGGGGGCGCAGGACCGGCGCGGTGTCGCCGTCGGTGATCAGCGCGGTGAGCTCCGGTGCCCAGCCGTCGAACTCCTCGGCGATCCGCGCCGGGGCCGCCGCGGCATCGGTGAAATCGACGGTGGCGAACCAGTCCAGCGGCCTGGACAGCGCCACGTAGGTGTGCAGGGTGTCGCCGCGTTCCCGGTGAGCGTAGATCTCCCTGCCCGGCGCGGGCGCGATCAGCATCCCGCCGCCGACCGTTTTCGCGGCGGCCGGGTGCCGGGTGTCGGCGTCGAACAGGTAGGTCTCGACGAACGATGTGCCGGCGTACTCGGGTGTGGCGGTGGAGAGCAGCGGCCGGACCCGCGACCACGCGCCGTCCGCGCCGACCAGCAGACCGGTGACGACGCTGCCACGGTCGGCGAACGTCACCTGGTGGCGCCCCTCTCCGAGGGCGCGGGTGCTGCTGACCTTGTGCCCCCACCGGACGGTGCCGGCCGGGAGCGCGTCGAGCAGGATCTGTCGCAGCTCACCGCGCTGCACCTCGGGACGTCCTCCCGTGCCGTCGTCGGCCTGGTCGAGCAGCACGGTTCCGTCCCGGTCGAGGATCCGCAGCGCCTGACGGCCCTCCAGGATGATGGCGTGGAACTCGTCCATCAGGTCGGCTGCCTCGAGGGCGAGTTGCCCGTTGTGGTCGTGGATGTCGAGCATCCCGCCCTGCGATCGCGCAGCCGGGGAGGACTCCGCCTCGTAGACCGTCACCGGTACTCCGTGGACGTGCAGGACGCGGGCCAGGGTGAGTCCGCCGAGCCCTGCGCCGATGATCGTGACGGGGGTGTGCATGGTGGCTCCTCGGGATCTGGGCCGCCCGGTGAGCTCCGGCCGGCCGTCTCCGAAAAGGTGTCAGGCCCTGCCGACGGGCCGCCGACATCGCAGGGACAGTCCCCGATAGGCGACCGACACCGCACCTTCGGCCCCGACACCTCACCGGCACGGCGTCCGCGTTCTGCCGCGCCCTCCCTACCGGGCCGGTTGTTCTGCCGCGCCCTCCAGGTTGCGGGTCATCCGTTCCAGGACGGAGACGGCGATCCGGTACTCGTCACGGGAGATGCCGGCCGTCGACAACTCGCGGAAGGCGTGGACGCGTTCGGCGACGCGGGCGAGGCGGGCGCGGCCGTCTTCGGTCAGGGTGAGGCGGCCCGGCTCCGGGCGGGCGACCCAGCCGTCGGTGAGGACCGTCTCGACGGCGGCGGTCAGGCAGCCGGCGTCGGCGTTGGCGGCCAGAACGGTCAGTACTTTGGTGTCGGTGGCCGCCGGATCGTCCTTGACGACGTTGAGGACCTGCCAGGCGATCCGGGTGAGGCCGAACTCGGCCAGCATGGCGTCCATATAGGTGGTGAGGGCGTGGTCGGTGCGGTTGAGCCAGTGACCGATGGGCTTCATGTCGTGCTCCTGAGCGGGTCAGTGGTGCCGGGTCCGGGCCCGACGGGGCAGTAGCCGCACGAGGGCGCAGCAGGCGAGGGTGGCTGCGGCGACCACGGCGAGGCTGTGGACGGCCGCGGTCGCGGGGGCGCCGGCGGTGTGGAAGTAGACGGTGGTGATGGCCGCGGCGCCGATGCTGTTGGCGAGTTGTGCGACGGCCGAGAGGGCACCGCTGGCGCTGCCCGACTCCTTCGGGCCGACGTCGCCGAGGGTGATCTCGTAGACGGTGCCGAAGCAGGTGCCGAGACCCAGGCCGGTGACGAAGACCGGGGCGACGAGTGTCCACGCCGTCGGGCTGGTGGCGTGGAGCAGGCCGAGCAGCGACAGCGTGCCGGTCAGTGTGAGCAGCAGGCCGACGAGGATGAGCGTGCGGCCGAGACGGGCCATCAGACGGTGCGCGGCGATCGAGGCGACGATGATGCCGGCGGCGACCGGGGCGAGGCCGAGGGAGGTCTGGGTCGGGGTGCGGTGCAGTCCGTCCTGGAGGAAGAGGGAGAGCACGAGGAGCAGACCGGTGACCGCCGCGTTGAAGACGAGGCCGAGGATCAGGCCGGAGGTGAAGCCGCGGTTCTTCAGCAGCGAGGGTTCGATGAGCGGGCTGGCGGCGCTCCGTTGGCGCAGGCAGAACAGCGCGAAGAGCAGGGCGCCGGCGGTGAGGGAGAGGACCGGGACGAGTGTCCAGCCGTGGCTGGAGCCGTCGATCAGGCCGTAGAGGAGGCCGAGCATCGTGGCGGCGAGCAGTCCGGATCCCGGCACGTCGACGGTGACCGTCCGGTCGCCTGCGTCGCGCGGCAGCAGCCGGGCGGCCAGGGCGATCGCGAGGCCGCCGAGTGCGATGTTGATCAGGAACATGGAGCGCCAGCCGAAGCTGTCGATGAGGACCCCGGCGAGGACCGGGCCGCCGATCGCCGACAGGCCGAGGCAGGGGGCGAAGACGCCGAACGCCTTGCCGATCTCGTTCGGGGGGAAGACCGCGCCGAGGATGCCGAAGCCCTGGGGGATCACGAGGGCCCCGAAGGCTCCTTGGAGGAGGCGGAACCCGATGACGGAGGTGGGGCCGGCGGCCAGGCCGCAGGCGACGGAGGCGAGCGTGAAACCGATCAGGCCGGTCAGGAACAGGCGGCGGCGGCCGAACTTGTCGCCGAGCCGGCCGCCGACCACCAGCAGGACGCCCATGGCCAGTGCGTAACCGGCGCCCAGCCACTGGACGAGGGCGTCCCCGCCGTGCAGGTCGTCGGCGATGGTCGGGGCGGCGACGTTGGTGATCGTGGCGTCGAGGAGGTCGAGGACGGCGGCGAAGAGGACGACGGCGAGGACGGCCCATCGTCGGCGGTCGGTCGTGTTCTGCGGGGTGGCGGGGGCCTGGTGCAAGGCCGTGGACATGGAATCCCTTGGGGTGAGGGGACGGACCGGTGTGGTGCCGGCCCGTCCGGGTCAGTGCCGGGTGAAGGCGGTGGCGTTCTCCTGGGCCCACTGCCGGAAGGTGCGGGCGGGGCGGCCGAGGAGGGTCTGGGTGGTGTCGGCGATGGCCGCCGGACCGTGGTCGGCGGCCTCCCACAGGTCGAGCAGCGAGGCGACCATCGGCGCGGGCATGTGGCGGCCCATCTGCTGCTCGGCCTCGGCGCGGGTGATGTGCTCGACCGCGATCCGGTGGCCGAGGGCTTCGGCCAGGACGGCGATCTGCTCGCGGAAGGTGAGCGATTCGGGGCCGGTCAGGGTGACCGAGCGGCCGGTGAGGGAGGTGCCGGTCAGCGCCTCGACGGCGATGTCGGCGATGTCGTCGGGGTGGATGGGCGCGATGTGCGCGTCCGGATAGGCGAGTTGGATCGGCAGCGACCGGCCGATGAAGTAGGCCCAGCCGAGGGAGTTGCTGGCGAAGGCGTCCGGGCGCAGGAAGGTGCGGATGAGGTCGGAGTCGGCGAGGGCGCGTTCGACCTGGAGGCTGTGGCCGGCGAGCGGGTCGTTGTCGGCGTCCGGGCCCAGGACCGAGGAGGACGAGAGCAGGACGACGTGCTCGACGCCGGCGGCCTCGGCGGCCTTGACCAGCTCCCGGATGCCGGCCGGCTGGGGGTAGAGGAAGACCTGGCGGACACCGCGGAGCGCGGAGTCGAAGGTCTCGGGCCGGTCGAGGGCGAGCTCGGCGACCTCGACGCCGTCCGGGGTGGTGAGTTCGGCGGGGTGGGCGCTGGCGGCGCGGACGGTGAGACCGGCGGAGTGCAGGCGGCTGATGACGGCCTGGCCGACCTTGCCGCGGGCGCCGGTGATGAGGAGGGTCATGAAGGTGCTCCGTTCGATGCTTGAAGACATATGCATGCTGACACGCACACATTTGCAAGTCAACACATGCCTTCGTGGAGACATTCATGTCTGTACGATGGGGGCATGACGAAGCGCGAGTCGAAGACCGCGGACGAGCTGCTGGACGCAGTGGGTCCGGCCTTCGGGAGGCTGCGGCGCTCCTCGCTCCTGGAGGTCGAGGACCCGATTTCCCAGAAGGACCTCAGCCGTACGCTGGTGCTCAGAGTCGTCCTGGAGGCCGAACAGGACGCCACGGGGGGCGAGTCGGACGGGCAGCCCGATGCCGGTGAGATCACCGTCGGCGCCGTCGCCCAGCACCTGGGCGTGGATCCGTCGGTGGCCAGCCGCATGGTCTCCGACTGCATCTCGGCCGGCTATCTGGTGCGCGCGGCCTCCCAGCGGGACGGCCGCCGCACCGTCCTCCACCTCAGCGCCGAGGGCCGCGAGCTGATGGCCCGCTTCGCCCGCCACCAGCGCTCGGCCTTCGAGTCCATCACCGCCGACTGGACCGAGCAGGAGCGCCTGGACTTCGCCCGCCTCATGCTCAAGTACGTCGACTCCCAGGACGCCCTGCGCCACCGGAGCCCGGGCAGCAACGCTCCGCACTGAGCCGTCCCGGCCCCTGTCCCCGGACGACGTACCGCCGCCCTGCCCGCCGAGCGCGGGCCCGTAGGCCTGTGGCAGCTGGTCAGCGCGATGGCGCTGCGGTCTGGGGCCGGTGGTGGATCGCGTCGGCGTGGAGGGCTCTCCTGTGGCGGCGGCCCGGGTGGCCGGGCGGTGTCCGGCGGATCGCGATCAGGGCGGCGTCGTCGGCGAGGCGGCCGCCGACGTGGGCGAGGAGGTCGCGCCGGAGGTGGTGCAGGAGATTCTCTGGGCTGTGGTCGGTCCACTGGGCGGCGCGTTGGGCGAACGGATAGAAGGCGCCGTGGGCGTCGCGCGCCTCGATGACGCCGTCGGTGTAGAGCAGCAGGGTGTCGCCGGGCTCGAAGGAGAACACGTCCAACGTGTAGTCCTCCGGCCTGGTGGAGCCGACGCCCAGTGGGGGCGCGGGGTGGACGGGAACGGGGTCGGCGTCGCCGGGGTGGAGCAGCAGGGGCGGAGGGTGGCCGCAGCTGGTCATCCGGGTCAGGGGGTCGGCGTCGGGGATCTCCAGCAGCAAGGTGGTCACGAAGCGCTCTCCGGCCTCCTCCTCGCGCTCGAAGTCGGGCAGGTAGTGGGTCACGCTCTGTTCCAGGCCGGCGGCCAGTTCGGGGAGGGTGACGTGCTTGTGGGCGGCCTCGCGGAAGGCGCCGAGCAGGAGAGCGGCCTCTCCGATGGCGTCCAGGCCCTTGCCCCGTACGTCACCGATCATCACGCGGGCCCCGCCGTCGATGCGGGTGGCCGCGTACAGGTCCCCGCCGATCTGCGCCTCGTCCTCCGCCGCCAGGTACAGGCAGGCGACCTGCAGCGGGCCGAGCTGTTCGGGCAGCGGCCACAGCAGGACGTGCTGGGCGGCCTCGGCGACCGACCGCACCTGGTCCAGCTCCTTGCGCCGCCGCTCGCGCACCACGCAGAAGCACACGATCAGGAAGGACAGCACCGCCAGCGCGAGGATCTGCACCATCACGTTCCGGGAGAACAGCACGCCGAAGTGCCACCCGATGAACGCCTGGGCCGCCACCGCGAGGCCCCCGACCACCCCGGTCAGGCGGGGACCGGCGAACGACGCGGTGATCGCGGGTGCGATGACCAGCAGCGGGCCGAGGTGGACATCGGCCGGAACCAGCAGGTCGACGACCGTGATCACCACGATGAGCACGAGTGGGATCAACAACAGCGCGTGGCTCGACTGCCATGGCTGCCACAGTCCGGCGAAACGCTGCCGGGCGGCCACCCCTCTACCCTGCACCATCCGGGCGCGACTGACGAGCGTGCTCCGGGACCACTGGCCCGATGTCTCTGCTCGTCGAGTCGGTCGTATCGGTCGTGTCGGTCGACTCGGCCGAGTGCGGCGTCGTCAGTGGCGAGGCGGGTGTGGAGGCGACGGGGGGACGGTGGCGATGCCCGGCGTGGTCTCCGGCCAGACCAGCAGGACGGGGCAGGGGGCGTGGTCGACGATGAAGCGGCCGGCGGGGCCGAGGCTGTGGGGGCCGAGGTGGGTGTGGTCGCCGTCGCGGGCGAGGACGAGCAGGTCGGCGCCGTCGGCGGCCGCCACGACCTCGCGTTCGGCGCGGCCGGATCGTTCACGGCGTGTGCAGGGGCGTCCGAGGCGTGCCGCCGCGTCGGTCAGGAGTTGTTCGGCGGAGGCGGCGGCCAGGTGTTCCAGCGCCGTGCCGGGGTCGCGTTCGGGGCGTGCGCGGCCGAGAAGGCCGGCGTAGGCGCCGTGGGCGGCGCCGGACACCTCGGGGCCGGTGATGTGCAGCAGCACGATCTCGGCGTCCTCGGGTGCGTGGGCGCGGGCGGCGTCCACGCAGGCGGGCCAGGTGCCCTCGGTGATCCAGGCGATGACGGTCACGAATATCAGCCTCCGACGACGGTCAGCGAGGCCCACAGTGCCACCACCGCGCCCACCAGGGCGGCAGGCACGGCGAGCAGCCCCAGGCGGGTGAACTCGCCGAGGTTCACCTCCTGCTCGTGGCGGTGGACGATGCGCCGCCACAGCAAGGTGGCCAGCGATCCGGCGTAGGTGAGGTTGGGGCCGATGTTCACCCCGAGCAGCACCGCCAGGACCGCGCCGGCCCCGCTCGGCGCGGCCAGCGGCAGCAGCACCAGCACGGCGGGCAGATTGTTGATCACATTCGCCAGGACAGCGGCCACCGCGGCGACGCCCAGCAGAGCCGGGAGCGTGGTGCCGGACGGGATCACCTTGCCCAAGGCGTCGGCGAGGCCGTTGTCGACCACCGCGCGGACCACGATGCCCAGCGCCAGGACGAAGGCGAGGAACGGCACCGCCGCGGCTCGGGCGATGGCCGCGGGGGTGGTGCGGCGCCGGGCCAGGGCACGCACGGCCAGCACCAGCGCACCGGCCAGCGCCGCCCAGGCCGGGTCGAGGCCGATCGCGGAGGTGAGGACGAACCCGGCCAGCGTGCCGGCCACCGTGGCCAGCGCGAACGTCGGTACCTCGCGGCGCCCGGCGGCGACCGGTGTCGCGGCGACGGCGTCCAGATCGGCGGCGAAGAACCGGCGGAACACCGCGAACTCCACGGCGATGGCGACGACCCAGGGCAGGGCCATCAGCGCGGCGAAGCGGGTGAAGCTCAGCCCGCTGGCCGTGAACGCGAGCAGATTGGTCAGGTTGGAGACCGGCAGCAGCAGCGACGCGCTGTTCGACAGGTGCGTGCAGGCGTAGACGTGCGGTTTGGGCCGGACACCGAGGCGGGCGGCGGTGGCGAAGACCACCGGGGTGAGCAGCACGATCGTGGCGTCCAGACTGAGCACCGCGGTGATCAGCGACGCGGCGGCGAACACGTGGAACAGCAGCCGGCGCGGCCGCCCCTGGGCGGTGCGTGCCATCCAGGCCCCGCAGGCATGGAACAGCCCCTCGTCATCGCACAACTGGGCAAGGACAAGCACAGCGGCAAGAAAGCCGATCACCGGTCCCAGCCGCTCGGCCTCCGCACGGGCGTGTTCCAGCGAGATCGCACCGGTGGCGACGACCACACCCGCCGCCGGAACGGCGACCACCGCCTCCGGCCAGCCGAACGGGCGCACCACCGCACATCCCAGCACCACCACGAGCAACACAACAGAAAGGGCTTCCGCCCAGGAGACGTTCAGGATTCCAGGCCTTCCAGGGTGAGCGGCACAGCAACAGTGCCTCCAAGCATCGCCGGTACGCCGACCTGGACGGACGCGCTCCGCACGTACGGACGGCGCACCGGCGAAACACCATGATCACCCGGGACCGGGGTCGGTCACGCCGCAACCACCTGGGAGGCCCGCGCGCAGGTCTCGGCGGACCTGAGCCAGTTGGTGAGGTCGGCCCGGGCGCGGGCCACCCGGGAGCGCACCGTGCCGACCGGGCAGCCCACGAGCGCCGCGGCATCCGCGTAGGGCATCCCGACCAACTGGGTGAGAACGAATGCCTGGCGCCGCTCGCCGTCCAGCGCGTCGAGCAGTTCGCGCAGCGCCAGGCCGTCGTCGAAGCCCGGAAGGCCGCTGGGCTGGCGGTGTTCCGCGACCGCCTGCCAGTCGTCGACGTCGGCGATACGCGGACGGGCGGCGGCGGACCGGTAGCGGTCGATCACCACACGGCGGGCGATGGACAGCAGCCAGGTGCGGGCGCAGGAGCGGCCGGCGAAGTTCGGCAGGCTGGTCAGGGCGCGCAGAAAGGTCTCCTGGGCCAGGTCGTCGGCGCTGTTGGTGTCGCCGCTCAGGTGCGCCACGAATCTCCACACATGGTGGTGGGAGCCGCGTATGAAGCTCTCGACGGCGTCGTGGTCACCGTCCCGTGCGGCCAGTGCGAGGCTGGTCAGCCGCTCATCGTCCACGGTGGTCCGCTTGCCGCGGGCCGGACCCACAAGGGCAGGAATCATCGCCACATGTCCTTCGGAGAATGCGGGCCGTACCAGGGCATGGCACGTCCCCGTCGCTGAGCGGCGCTCCGAGTACCCGTAGGGGGCCGGTGTCGACGTCAGGGCGACGGTCGACGGGGTGCGTCTACGGGCAGGCCGGAGGGCCGCGGGGCAAGGGCCGGCGTGCAGGGCACTGCAGTGCTCACGGAGGGATGAGGAAGGCAGCCGTGCGGACACGCCGGTACTCCGCCCGCCACCGATTCAATGCGCCTTGCGGAACAGGGGAGTGGGGGATCCCGGACGACATCGGCAACATCGCGTCGTCGACGGCATCGGCGTCGACGACGGCAATGCGGATTCCCGGACGGTGCCGGGAAGGTCCCAGGACGGGCGGTCAGCAGGAGAGGGAGACCTCCGGCGGGCCCCTGCGGGAGAGGACGTGGTGCAGGAGCACCCCGCGCAGGCGCAGGACATGACCGGCGCCCGCCACCGGGCGAGTGGCCGGTTTCCGACCGGTCCAGCCCAGCGTCGCCAGGACCAGCAGCAGGGGTGCGAACCACACCGCGGCCACGCTGCGGGCGAGCCGGAACGCGGCCGCCTCGCCGCGCCACATCCACAGGCCGCACACCAGGGCGGCCAGCGCATGGGCGAAGAACATGCCGAGGGTGCCGTGGCCGGAGTGCATCATCGGCAGCTGGCTCATATGGCGGTGCATGGCACCCATGTCGCCGGCGTGTGCGACGGAGGCCGCGGCCGCGTCGGCCATGCCCGCCAGACCGCTCATCCCCGGCACGTCACCCAGTGGCGTCGGCAGTGGCGCACGGACGGTTCCCAAGTCGGGGCCGCCCCGGCACGACTGCGCCAGGCCGAACAGGGAGTGCAGGCCGAGTTGGGCCACGACGGTGGAACCGGTCACGACCAGCGCACCGCGTTCCCGCCCTGCCGGCCACCACGCAGCCGAGCACGTCACGCCGAGTGCGGCGACCAGCGCCCACCAGGGCAGGGGCTGAGTGGACATCAGCGCGTGCCCAAGGGCCGCGGTCGTCACGCACACGGCCGCGAAGATCGCGGCGCGCACGGCGCGTGAAACCGACCCGGCAGTCATGTTCGACATCGTGCCAGTCGGCTCGCCCGCGCGGGAGGGGGCGTGGTGCCTCGGCCCGGTTGTTGTCAAGATCGGCTAAAGCGCCTCGTGGACGCTGAGTTGAGTGGCAGACAGCTTGAGACGGAGGGTCGGCGGCGTTGCGCCTTAGGGCCTGTCCGATGGGTCATGGCCGGGTCCGCGGCGTCTGGCACGGCACCTCGCGGCGTTGCCGAAGCGTCCCGAGAGCTCCGCCATCGGGACGCTCCGGCGCCTTGCGATGCAGCTCGGCATCCAAAGGAGCACATGAGGAGCCGAGACGGAGTTCGCGCAGCGAACGCAGTGCACCAGACGCCGCGGCCTTTCCGACCCTGACCCATCGGACAGGCCCTAGCCCGTCGGTCTCCTCTGCGCGCCCAGCTCGCCCGCACCGCTGACGCCGGCTCGACCGCTACACCCCCGCCGCTCCGAGGGCCTGTCCTGACCACGGGAGAGGGCACGTCTGAGCATCAGGGCACAGGCCGAGACGACCAGCGCTCCGGCGGCCGGCAGCACGATGTACGGGGTGAAGTACCCCGCCGTCAGCCGTCGTCGCCGTCGCCGTCGCCGCGGAGGGTCCGGGCGAGTACGGAGCGGTGGGTCGGTTTCGCGTCGCTGTAGCGCTTGTGGCCTGCGTCGGTGAGGACGACGAAGATGCCGCGGCGGTCGAGATCGCACATGACGCGCTCGACGAGGCCGCCCCGTTCCAGCCTGGCGACCAGACGGGACGAGGCGCTCTGGCTCAGGTGCACCACGTGGGTGAGGTCCTGGCCCCGGCACTTGCCGTGGTCGGAGGAGGCGAGGAGTTCGAGGGCCTCGAACTCGCTGACGCTGATGCCGTGCTGTGCCTGCAGATCGTGCTCAAGAGCGTTGTGCACGGTGGCATGACGGGCGAGAAGCCCGTGCCACTCCTCGACCAATTCCTGTTCCGTGCCACCGATCATGCGGCCAGGTTAGCATGCGCCAGCATTTGATGCACGAAGATTAAATGCACTTGCATTCGATGCGTGTGCATGTGAGAGTCACGGCATGACTTCGTCCGCACCTCTGTCCGCCTCCACCTCCACGTGGAACGCAAAGCTCTGGGGAGTTCTGCTCACGGTCTCCCTCGTCATCGGCCTCGACGCGCTCGACGTCTCGATGGTGGGTGTCGCGCTCCCCTCCATCCAGGCCGACCTGGGCCTGTCCACCAGCGCGCTGCAGTGGATCGTCAGCGGCTATGTCCTCAGCTACGGCGGGCTGCTGCTGCTCGGCGGACGCGCCGCCGACCTGCTCGGACGCCGCCGGGTGTTCCTGACCGCGGTGGCCGTGTTCGCCGCCGCCTCCGTCCTCGGCGGCCTGGTCGACGACGGAGCCCTGCTGATCGCCACCCGCATACTCAAGGGCATGGCGGCGGCGTTCACCGCGCCCGCCGCGCTGTCCATCGTCACCACCACGTTCGCCGAAGGGCCCGCGCGCAACAGGGCGCTGGGCATCTTCTCCGTCTTCGGAGCCAGTGGCTACTCCGCCGGCCTGGTGCTCTCCGGCCTGCTGACCCAGGTCGGCTGGCGGTGGACGTTCTTCCTGCCGGTGCCGGTCGCGGTGATCGCGTGGATCGCGGCCAACCGCCTGCTGCCCAAGGACGGCCCCCGCTCCTCCGGTGGCTACGACATCCCCGGCGCGATCACCTCGGTCGGCGCGATGCTGCTGCTCGTCTACACCGTCGTGGAGGCGCCGGAGGCCGGCTGGGCCGCGCCGAACACGCTGATCCAGTTCGCGGTCGCCGCGGTGCTGCTGCTCGCCTTCGTCCTGATCGAACGCCGCAGTGCGCATCCGCTGGTCCGTCTCGGAATCCTCCGCTCGTCCTCGTTGGCCCGGGCCAACCTCGGCATATCGGTGTTCTTCGGCGGTTACATCGGCTTCCAGTTCGTGGTCATGCTCTACTTCCAGTCGGTGCTGCAGTGGTCGGCGATCCAGACCGCGCTCGGCTTCCTTCCGGCCGCGCTGATCGTCGCCTTCGGCTCGCCGCAGATGGAGCCCCTGATCGCGCGGATCGGCACCTCGCGCACCATCGCGGGCGGTGTCATCGCCCACCTCGTCGCCTACGTGCTCTTCCTCGTCATCGACCGGGACGCCCCCTACGTCGTCGGTGTGCTGCCCAGCATGATCCTGCTCGGCATCGGCTTCACCCTGGCCTTCGCGTCCTTCAACATCCAGGCCACCGCCGGCATCCCGGACCATGAGCAGGGCCTGGCCGGCGGCCTGCTGAACACCTCCACGCAGGTCGGCGGCGCGATCGGACTCGCCATCGTCACCGCGGTCCTCACCGCCGGCGGCGAAGGCAGGACCGGCGCCGACGCCCTGCTCGCCGGCTTCACCCCGGCGCTGCTCACGGTCACCGTCCTCTCGGCCATCGGCCTGGTCATCGGACTGTCGGGAGTGCTCGGACGGCGCAAGACCGACAAGCCGGCGGACGAGTCGACGGAGAACTCGCCGCGTGAGCCGGAACTGGCCCTCGTCGACTGACCCGTCCCGTCCCGTCGCGGCGCATCCCGGTCTGAGGCACCAGCCGAAGCCGGGATGCGCCGTCCTCGTCGGCGCTTTCCGTGTGCTGTCAGGCGACGCGCAGGACGCTCTTGCCGACGGTTGCGCCCTCGGCGAGGCGCTGTACGGCGACGCCCAGGTCCGCCAGGTCGTACTCCGCGGTGATGTCCACGCGCACCCGGCCGTCGGCGACGAGGTCGAGCGCACGGCGGACACTGTCGGCGAGCCGCTCGGGGTGGGTCCGGCCGAGCAGGTTGCTGTTGTAGGTCACGAGCGATGTGCCCTGCATGAGCAGGTCGTTGGTGTCGGCCAGGACGGGCTCGTCAGCGCCGAGGTTGCCGTATGCCACCAGTCGGCCGTGTTCTGCCAGCCGTTCGAGGCCGGTGCGGCGGGTCGAGCCGCCGACCGGGTCGAGGATCACATCGAACCTCTCGTCGCCGAGCCTGGTCGGGAACTCCTCGCGCAGCAGGAGCTGGTCATAGCCGAACTGGGCGGCGTAGTCGGCCCTGCGGCCATTGCCGACCACACCGACGATCCGGCCTGCTCCGGCCAGTCGGGCGAACTGGACGGCGAGCGTGCCGACCGACCCCGCGGCCGCGTGGATCAGCACGCTGTCGCCCGGCCGCACCTGCGCGGCGGTGTCGACGAGGTCGTAGGCGGTCGGTGCGCCCCACCCCAGACCTGCGGCCGTCCGCAGCGGCAGGTCGCCGATGCCCGACGTGAGCACGGCGGGCGCCAGGGCCACCTCGGCGTAGGCGCCTGCCGTGGTCAGCGCGGTGACGGGCTCGCCGACACGGTGTGCGTCGACGCCCTCGCCTACCGCGGCGATGTGCCCGGCCGCCTCGAATCCGGGGACGAAGGGGCGCTGCACGGGGAAGTGGCCGTCCCGGACCATGGTGTCGCCCCACTGGATCCCGGCGTAGGCGACGCGGATCGCCACTTGGCCGGGCCCGGGAGTGGGCTCGTCGAGTTCGGCGACCCGGTAGTGGTCGTCGGGGTCGAGAACGACAGCCTTCATGATTACAGTCCCCTGTGTTGACTCAGTATCCTTATAGTCGGCAACCGTAGGTATATAAGGTCCCTGAGTCAACCCATGGACCTGTCAATGAAGGGGGAGTGTGCGGTGGAAGCCCCGATCGAGAACGACCTCTGCACCCGGATCAGGCGGTCGGAGCAGGCCCTGATGGCGCACCACGAGGCGGTACTGCGCGCCTACGGCCTGACCATGACGCAGTACACCGTGCTGTTGACCCTCTCGCGCGAGGGTGGCATGTCCGGCGCCCAAGTGGCCCGCTCCTGCGGGGTGACACAGCAGAGCATGAGCAGCGTGCTGACCAATATGGAGAACAAGGGACTCATCCGCCGCGAGACGTCCCCGGTGCACGCCAAGGTGCAGATCGCCACCCTCACCGATGAGGGCCAAGCGCTGCTGGACCGCGCCTACCAGGAGGTGAACGTCCTTGAGCGCGCGCTCAAGGACGCGTTCACACCCTCCGAACACGCCGCGCTCTGCGAACTTCTGGAACGCGCCACCGGCATCCTGGTCCAGCAGACACGCCGCGCCGCAGCCCCGCCCGCCACCTGAGCACGCGGTGCGTCAGCGAGGGGTCAGCACCATGCGGAAGCGCGCGGCGCCGGAGAGCATCTTCTGATACGCCTCATCGGCCTGGTCCAGCGGCAGGACCTCCGTCATCGGGCGGATCCCGTGCAGGGCGCTGAATGCCATGGTGTCGTGCACGTCCTGCGCGGTGCCGGACGGGTGTCCGCGCACGATCCGGCCTTGCAGGATCACCTGGAGCGGGCTGATGCCCATCGGCTCGAAGGTCGCACCGATGACCACCAGCTCGCCACGGTGCGACAACCCCTCCACGGTCGCCGTGATCGCATCCGAGCTGCCGGCGGTGGCCAGTACGACCTTCGCGCCCCCAAGGGACCGCAGCGCCTCTGCGACGGTGGTGCCCGCGGTGCTGTCGATGTAGTGGTGTGCGCCGAGCTGCTCGGCGAAGTCGGCCTTGGCGGCTCCGCGGGCGATGGCCGCGGTCTCGAACCCCATCGCGGCCGCGTACTGCACCCCCAGGTGGCCGAGGCCGCCGAGGCCGAGTACGGCGACCAGGTCGCCCGGCCGTCCGGAGCTGCGCCGCAGTCCGTTGTACGTGGTGACGCCGGCGCAGGCCAAGGGCCCGGCGTCCGTGGGCGCCAGCGCGTCGGGGATCCGGGCCAGGGCGTCCACCGGGGCGATCACCGCCTCGGCGAAGCCGCCGTCGTACGCCCATCCCGGAACCTTCAGGTTCTCGCAGACGACGAAGTCGCCCTGTCGGCAGGGCGTGCAGTGGCCGCAGCTGCCGCCGAACCAGCCCACCGCCACCCGATCACCCACATGCCAGCCGCGGTCCTGGGCGCCTTCGCCGAGCTCTTCGATTCGCCCGGCGATCTCGTGCCCGGGAACCAGCGGAAACCGTACGCCCGGAAACGCGCCGTCGACGAAGCCGGCGTCGCTGTGACAGATCCCGCAGGCGTCCACGGCCACACGTACGTGGCCCGGGCCCGGCGTCGGCACCTCACGCTCGACAATCTCGAACGTCCCGCCGGGGGCGGCGACCTGCGCGACTCGATATGCACTCATCTGGATCTCTCCCGAATCGGACGCGGCAGCCCTGTCCTCCAGCACACCAGCTCCGGCCCGATCGCGCGCGCCGAAGGGACAGCGGCGACAGGCGGGCCTCGCCCGGCTGGAGGCGCGCCCCCGTCGGCTGGGCGGCCCTCGCCCGGCTGGACGCCGGAATCCGCAAGCGAAGCCGCCGACCGCCGACTACCGACTGTCAGCGAAGCCGGTGCCGTGCGTGGCCGACGCCCGGGGAGTCGCCCCGACCGCAGGCAGCACAGCCCTTAATGTGCCAGAAGTGACGCCCCATCATGAAAGGAAGATCTTGTGCCTTCTCGACTCAACCCGTACATCAGCTTCGACGGCGACGCCCGGCAGGCCATGGAGTTCTACAAGAAGGTCTTCGGTGGCACCCTGGCGATGAACACCTTCGGCGAATTCGGCGGGCAGGAGGCCGGAGCCGCCGCCGACAAGATCATGCACAGCATGCTCGAGACCGACAGCGGCTTTACGCTCATGTGCGCCGACACCCCGCCGGGGATGGAGTACAAGCCCGGCAACAACATCTCCGTGAGCCTGAGCGGGGACGACGTCGGCGAACTGCGCGGCTATTGGGACAAGCTCTCCGCGGACGGCACGGTCGCGGTTCCGTTGGAGAAGCAGATGTGGGGCGACGTCTTCGGCATGTGCACGGACCGCTTCGGCATCACCTGGCTGGTCAACATCAGCGAGCCGGCCTGAACGAACGGCCGGCAGCATGCCTCCTCCTGTACCGCGATGTCTCCACGGACCGCCTACGTGTGGTTCAGCTCGTGTAGAAGCGCTTGACCGCCTTCAGGAACTCCTTGTCGCTCAGCTGTCCGTCGTTGTCGGCGTCGAGCGTCGTGAAGTACCCCGACGCCTCGTTCGGCGGCATGCACAGGAAGTCGGCCGCGCGGAGGAACTCGTCCTGGCTGATGGTGCCGTCGTCATCACTGTCGAGGACGGCGAAGAGGGTCTGGCAGACCTCCCCCTTGCCCGGACGGTTCGGGGAACGGAATTCGGGCGAGGTGCGGATGGTCACGTACTCGTCAGCGGTCAGGACCTCGTCGCCGTCGACGTCGCCCAGAGAGAGGAGTGAACCCCACTGGGTCTCGTTGGCCCGGATCAGGGCCTGGGCCTTGGGGGAGTCCTCGGGGATGCCGAGGGCGGTGAGGAGCCTACGTGGCGCACGCAGGAAGTCGGTGCGGTCGACGACCCCGTCGCCGTCGGCGTCCATCCGCCGGAACTCCTCGACGAGCGCGTTGTTGCTGGTAGTGGTCATGCCGCCGCAGCGTGCCAGGTGCGGGCCCCGGCAGCGGACGACCCGCCGCCCGGTTACGCCTCACGAGTGAACGGAGGGGCCGTACGCGTGGGCCGTCGGTGCCGTGAAGAGGCGGCCTATACGGGCTGGTCCCGCTGACCGTCGAGCGGCTCCGGAGCGGCGCACCAGTGCACGGCGAGGGCGGCGATGTCGTCGTCGTGGCGCCCTCTGCTGTAGTGGAGGAGGTCATGGTGGAGAGCGTTGAGCAGTTCGCCGGGTCGCCCTGGGGCCTGCCGGCGCAACCAGGGCGCCACCTGGAAGAACTCGCCGTCGCGGTCGCGGGCCTCGGCGACGCCGTCGGTATAGAGGAGCAGCAGGTCGCCCGGGGCGAAATCGAAGGTGTCGATGCTGTAGTGATCACCGATCAGCTCCGCGAGGTTGAGCAGCGGCGAGGGAGCGGTGGGCTCCAGGGCGCGGACCTCCCCGCGGTTGAGGAGCAGCGGCGGGGGGTGTCCGCAGTTGAGGATTCCGATACTGCCGCCCCCGCGTGGGATCTCGGCGATCAGGGCGGTGGCGAAGCGCTCCATCATGCCCTCGGGGGGAAATGCCGCGTTGTAACGGGTACTGCTGGCCTCCAGGCGACGGGCGATATTGACCAGGTCGGCCTCGTCGTAGGCTGCCTCCCTGAAGGAGTTGACCATCGCCGCGGCCGAGCCCACCGCCGGCAGGCCCTTTCCCCGCACGTCGCCGATGAGCAGCCGGACCCCGTACTTCGTGTCGACCACCTCGTAGAAGTCGCCGCCGATACTGGCCTCCGCCGCGGCGGCGAGATAGAGCGCCTCGATCTCGATGGCCCCGAAGCGGCGCGGCATCGGGCTCAGGACCACCTGCTGCGCCGCGTCGGCGACGAGTCGGACCTGGAACAGGGTCCGCTCCCGCCGGAGCCGGACGTGGCTTCCGTACGCGGCCGCCACGGTGACGGCGACGATGCCCGCCGCCGTCCACCATGTGCCCAGGCCGGGGAACACCAGGCTGAGGCCGATCATGAGGAGAAGGCAGACCGTCCCCAGCAGGATGGTGGGGAGTACGGGCCACATGGCGGCGGCGAGGGTCGGCGCCGCGGGCAGGAGCCGGCTGAAGGCCAGTTCCGGGGGAGTGGCGTAGGCCAGGCTGGCGATGATGACAGTCAGGATGACCGGAGACAGCAGAGTAAGTGGCCCCCGGCCGTGGCGACGGCGGAGGCGCAGCTGTCCAGGCTTGATCACACTTCGCAGGATATATGCGCAAAGCAGACATGGTGTGACCGCTGCGTCGGAGTCGGCCGCCTGCGTCCGGACGGTGCACCCTGCTGGGCGATGGTGCCGAGGTCGAGCGGGGTCGGGCCGTCGACGACGGCGGGCCCCGTATGGCCGTGTCCTCGGGCAGCGGCAGTCGGGTGCAGCCGACCGCCAGCAGTAGTAGTCGTGGCGAGCGCGGCCGTGGCGGGCGGCGGCCGTCAGCATGGTCGGGGTGACGGGGGTCGGGGGTGCCCAGGATGATCAGGCGTCAGCACCCCGTAGCCGGGGCCGCCGCCGTCAGGCCGAGCTTGCGGGCGCAGCGTCGGCTACGGCGCCGGCTCCGGCTCCCCGATGTCCTCCCGCCAGAGTTCCGGGCTGGCCGCGACGAAGTCGCGCATCAGTGCCATGCATTCTGCGTCGTCGAGCACCACGATCTGCACACCGTGCTCCGCGAGCCATGCCTGACCACCGTCGAAGGACCGGGCCTCCCCGATCACCACGCGCGAGATGCCGAACTGACGCACGAGTCCGCAGCAGTACCAGCAGGGGGAGAGCGTCGTGACCATGGTCGTCCCGCTGTACGTACGCTGCCGTCCGGCTGCCCGGAACGCGGCCGTCTCGGCGTGCATCGAGGGATCACCGTCCTGCACGCGCCGGTTTCGCCCACTCCCGAGCAGAGCGCCGTCCGCGCCGTACAGCGCGGCTCCGATCGGGATGCCACCCTCTTTCAGCCCGGCGCGGGCCTCCTCCAGCGCGACGTCGAGCAGGGCCCGTTCCCGGATGAGATCCATGCCCCCATTGTGCTCTTCGAGCGTTTCGTGCTCAATGGAGCCAGCGGCTGAAGGGGGACAGCGCGGTGCGGAACCCGAGCGGACGTCTGATGTCCTGGCTCTTCCAAGGCACTTACCGCGGACACGACCTGCCACTCCACCTTGCTGCCATCCGACGGCTCGAGCCGCGCAGGGAAGAGGTCTACGAGCACGAGTACCTGTACTCCTGCCTGAGCGTCCTCGACGCCAAGGCTCAGGTCCTCCTCGGCTATGACGCGCTCCTCATGGCCGCCGCTTCCATCGTGCTCTCCGTCGTTCCGGACGGCACTTCCGCCGGTAAGGCGTTGATCGTCGCGGCGCTCGCGACGAGTGGTGTGTCCTCCGTGCTCTGCCTACCGGTCGTCTGGGTCCAGTGGACGGACACGGACGAGTTCGAGCGAGCGGAGGACTCCTTCAAGCGTCTGCTCGTGATCAGAAATCGGCGCACGATCAGTTACCGGATGGCATGGGTGATAGCTCATCTCGCCGCCGTGCTGCTCATCGTGGGCACCCCGCTTCAGTAGACGTGGAGCAGCACAGGCCGGGCTCGCCGGCAGGCCTGTCGCGCTGCCGTACGGAACGGGTTTCAGCGCACGAAGTGGATCTCCGGGTAGTGGCGTGAGGGGCCGTCGAGCAGGCTGCTGTCCCGGTGGCGCAGATGCTTGTCGAAGAAGGCCGCGAGGTAGGTGCGTTGGACCTCGATGGAGCGGTTGGGGTCGATCGTGCCGAGAATCTGGGTCAGTTGCTCAGGGGTCAGCCGGAACGCGGCTGCCGCCTGGGGGAAGAAGACCTGGTTGTCGACGAAGGAGTTGTGCCCGGAGCCGAGAAGCTTCAGGTCGAGGCGCTCTCCGTGCAGGTGGTCCCAGAACTTCGCCCAGCTCCGGTCGGTATTGCGGTTGTGGTTCTGGGAACTGAACAGCAGGAAGGGGCGTTTGAGCGGCTGGGTCGTCGACGGCCCGAAGAACTGACCGTCCAGGTTCGCACCGGCGTCGATCCTGGAGTCCGCATGCATGGCCGCGGGCACCGCTCCCCCGCCAAGGGAAGCGCCGAACATCCCGATACGGTTCATGTTCACGGACTTTGACAGTCCGCGAGGGAGCGGCTTGTGCTCCACGTCCGGGTTGTGACCGCGGGCGAGCGACTCCAGCTGGTTGATGACGAAGTGGGTGTCCGCCGCCCGGACGGCGATCGTGTCGGACGAGTGGGAACCCGGCGGCATGGTGTTCACCTCGAGCCGCCCCCCGGGGAACTCCACCTCGCTTGCGTCGTGGGTGTGGTCGATGGTGACGACCATGTATCCCCGACTGGCCAGGTCCTGCGCGAGTGCGGTGCCCATCGCGCGGGGCGAGTGGAGCCCGGTCGAGTACAGCAGCACCGGGAGTTTGCCGGCCCTGCGGTCGACCGGTGCGCCGATGTGCCCGGCAGTGGTGGGCAGGGTCACCGAGCCCGGCGGCACCTGGGAGCGGGCCAAGAAGTGTGCGGCGGCGGCGGGTTGCAGCCAGGGCGCGGCGGGATAGCGGTCGGTGTCCGTGGCCGGGTACCACACCGAGACCATCAGCTCGCGCGGCTGGTTTCCCGGCACCCACGGATCCGTCCGTGCCGAGTCGCGCAGGTGGAGGTCGACCATTCCGACGCGATGGCGGCCGGTCGGGGCGGGGAGCGTCAGCTGGCCCGGGGCAGGTGCCGTGTTGATGGGCGCCGCTGTGTCCGAGGGCGCCGCATTATCCAGGGACGCTGCCGTGGTCACGGGCGTACCGGCGGTCTTCTCCGCGGCGGTGGCCGGCGCGATTCCGGCGCCCAGGGCGAGGGTCAGTAGTCCTGTGGTGCCGGCGACCCGGGCCCGCAACCGGCTCTGGCGCCTTCGTGCATGCTTCATGGGCGGCCCCCTCCATGGTGGTGATCGCCATGGGACCGGCGATCGGCTGGCGAGCATCGTATAGGCAGTTTGCCATGGTCGCGCCAACCCGCCTGATTTCACGGGGAGTTCCCCCGCGACACTTGGTGAGATGAGCGCTGTCGACGCGTACGGAAATGCACGGTGTCGGCTTCGTGTCCCGTCCGTTTCCGGGCGTCTGCGACCGGCCTTTCCCGGGACTCGGATGCGCCGAGAACGTCCTGTCGGCGCTCGTGGAGTATGTCATCGAGGCGAGCGGTGTCGAGTGCCAATGCGGGGCAAGCGCCGGGGAAATGGCCTGATGTGGCCGGTCGTAGTTGTCGGTGCCCGGCAGCTCGACGGCCTCGGGGAACCAGTCGCAGCAGCAAAGGGCCAAGCCGGTCGAGTGCCTGTGTGGACGGCCGTTCCGGTGCCTCGGTGCGGCGGCTGGCGGGGCACCTGACCCGGTCAGGAGACCTCTGTGGGGGATGACTGATTCACGCCATCGCCGGACGGTGGCCATCGGATCCCGAATTCCACCGGCGTTGCTCACCGTTTTCACTGAGTGTTTTTGTTACGCGCCAGTTCGTGATCACCAAGGCATCGCCCGTCATCCTCCGAGGGTTTGTGGATCCCTTGAGAAGGGCGGCTTCAGGGGTGACCCTCAGCGCGTCTGCGACTGTGCGTGACGCGATGAATGCACACCGGAAACGCACAGGCAATCGCCCTGGTTGGTATAGGCCTTGGGAATTCCGACACGCCCGGCATGAGGCGGGCGTCTTATAAGCAACTTCTCCCGACGGGGAGTTGAGCGCAGTTCCCGTGAGCCGGTATACAGGGCCCAGCACGAACAGCCTTGTGATTATCCTGTGCTCCCCGTATTCACTCTGGTCGAGTTGCCGCACGGCCATTCCCCACATGCCGAGAGGACGTCGTCCTGCACGCCGTTGCCCGCGCTCCCCGTCCGCACCGCACTCGACGCCGCGCCGACATGCCTCTGCTCGGAGGCGTCCGCCCACCGATCGCCGCACTGCTCTGCGCCCTGCTGGCAGTTGCCGCCTTCACCGCACTCGGTCTCGGTACCGTTCACGAAGAGGATGTCCCGCAGGCCTTACGCGACGCGGAACGCCGGATCGCCGAGGACGCCGCCGATTCGGTCGGGACCTCTCTCCACGCGAGGGCCATGGCCGTGCGCCGCGCCGCGGCTTCGGACGCGCCTGCCGGCGGCAGCACTCCGGCCGTACTCCTGCGATCCCTCCTTCCGGCCGGGCACCCTGCGAGCGGCGGTGCGCTGCTCGACCCGCACACCGGCAGGCCGCTGGCCGCCAGTGGGGAGAAGGTGCCGCTGACCGGGGTGGACGTGGCGGCGGTGGCGCGGCCCCGTACCGCGAACATCGCGCCCCGGTTGGCCCTTTCGGGCCGTGGCGAACCGCGGGTGGTGTTCTTCGCCCGGGTGACCCTCGCCGCTCCGGGCGGCAAGCAGGACGAGAACCACGACCAGGCCGGTGACCTGACAGGCCGTCAGGACCCCGGGGAACGTGAACTCCTGCTCGTCGTCTCGGAGAAGGTCGCTGCTCCAGCGGTGTACGGGGCGGGGCGCACCGGTCAACTGGTGGACCGGAACGGAAAGGTGCTGGCCGCCGCCGGAACGGCCTTGGCGCCCCACACCGACCACCACGCTCTTCCTGCCGCTGCGGCGAACGCCGCGAGCGCCGGTCTCCCCACCGGCGACGTCTCGGGCACCGTGCTCGGTGACGGCCACGACGGGCTGCGCAGGGTCACGGGGTGGGCATCGGTCTCCGCGGCGGACGGCAAGGACGGCAAGGACGGCAAGGACGGCAAGGGCGGCGAGGGCGGCGAGGGCGGCGAGGACGGCGAGGACGACGCCTTCGGCCTGGGGCTGACTGTCCTCTCGGTCAGGGACGTACCCCCGGCGAAGGCGGGCGCCGACCATACCTGGTTCGCCCTCATGGCCGCGGGGGCGTTGGTGGTGATCGCCGTGCTGGTCACCGTGGCACTGTGGGGCAGCATGCAGCGTCCGCTGTTGCGGCTGCACCTGTCCGCTGCCCGGCTGGCCAGGAGCGCCGGCGAGACGACCGGCGACCGCGCGGAGTTGGCCCGATCGGTGCCGGCCGCCGCGTTCGGCGAGCTCGGCAGGGTCGGCCGGGCGCTGGAGTCGATACGCCGCCAACTGCTCGGCGAGACGGGACCGGAGCCCGTGCGGCCGGCGCGGCGCCGCCCCGGTGTCCGGGCTCTGGCCCTGGTCTGCGTACTCGTGATCGCCGCATGGGGGGTGCCGCTGCTGTTCCTGCTCAACCGTGTACCGGCGGCCAAGGCCGTACCGGCGGCGGTCGTCGCCGACCAGCAGGCACGCACCGAGGCCGCCGCTGACCGGGTGCGGCGGTCCCTCGCCCGGAGCTGCACCGATCTCGCGGCGGCGGCGTCAGCCCTCTCCGGTGTGCCGCGCGAGCGGGCGACGGGCGTTCTGCGGCGCGAACGCGCGGCTCACCCCACCTACCGGTCGCTGTATGTGCTGGACCGTACCGGAGCCATCGTGCTGCGGGTGGGGGAGGAGCCGGTGCGCGCCCTCGCTCATGCGCCCACCGGCGACGGAATCACCCAGGTCAACACGTCGGGCACGATCCCCACGATCGCCGCCTACGCCCAGATCCCAGCGGCCGGGAAGGCCGGGAACGCCCCGGACGCCGCCCCGGACGCCGCCCCGGCCGTCGTCGTCGCCGAGATCGGCACGAACGCGCTGAACTCCCTGGTCGCGCGGGAGGGGCTCGGCCGAGTGTGGCTGACCGACGAGCGCCACAGGGTGCTCGCGGCGAGCGTCGGCTTTCAAGCCTTCCAGTCTCTGCCCCACCGAGGTCTCACCCGTCTGGCGGCCGGGACCGAGGCGGCACCCGGCAGCGCGGACAGCGCGGCATCGGCCGTACTGCACGTGGGGACGGCACCCGGCGAGGGCCCATCGGTCGCGGCCGCGGCGCCACTGGCACAGAAGGGGCCGGTCGCCGCACTCCGCTGGCGCGTGGTCTCCGCCGAGCCCGCCGCAGCGCTCAAGCTGGCGGCATATCAGGTGCAGGCCCGCACCATGCTGGCCGGTCTGCTCGCCCTCTCCGTCGGTGTGGCCTGTCTGGGCTGGCTGCACATCGTGGTGGTCAGGCCGCTGCGCGCCGTCACCAGGTGCGCGGAGCGGCTGGCCGGTGGTGACCGTCGCACCGTGCTGTACCCCGTCCACCACGACGAGTGCGGCTCGGTCACGCGCAGTCTGGAACTGCTCCGGCAGGCGCTGGTGGAGCGGGACCGCGGCGGCGGGGGACCCTACGCGACCGCCGTCCCTGCCCGATCGTTCCAGAGCGGCGTCCCGCCGCAGCACTGAAGGACCAATTGACGTGCTTTTCCTCTACGTTGTGCTGCTGTTGAGCTGTGCCGTGCTGCTGGTCGCCGGCGTGCTGGAGCAGCGGCGGCACTACGCCGCGCTGGCGCAGATACCCACCCGGGTGCTGGTCAACGGCATTCGCGGCAAGAGCTCGATCACACGGCTGTGTGCGGGGGCGCTGCGCGGCGGTGATCTGGTCACCGTGGCCAAGACGACCGGCACCGCGGCCCGGTTCATCCACCCGGATGCCACCGAGGAACCGGTCTACCGGAAGTTGGGCATCGCCAACGTCGTCGAGCAGATCGGCATCGTCCGGCGCGCGGCGGCATACCGGCCGGACGCTCTGGTGATCGAGTGCATGGCGGTGATGCCTGCGCTTCAGGAGATCAACCAGGAGAAGCTGATCCGCTCCACCATCGGCGTGCTGTGCAACGTTCGCGAGGACCATCTCGCCGAAATGGGGCCGACGTTGGACGATGTGGCCCGCTCGCTGTCCCGGTCGATGCCGGTCGGCGGGGTCTGTGTCACCGCCGAGCGGGAACGGCTGCACATTCTCCAGGAAGAGGCGGACAAACGGAGGTGCCGTCTGATCTCGGTGGATCCGGAGTCGGTCACGGACGAGGAATTGCGCGGCTTCAGCTGGTTCACCTTCAAGGAGAACGTCGCCATCGCGCTGGCCGTGGCCGAACTGCTCGGTGTGGACCGGTCCACCGCGCTGCGCGGCATGTGGGACGCACCGCCGGACCCCGGCGTGCTCTCCGTCGAGCGCTACCGCACACCGGACGGCAAACGGCTGCGCTTCGCCAACGTCTTCGCCGCCAACGACCCCGAGTCGACGTTGATGAACGTCCGTCAGCTGGAGGAGCTCGGCGCGATCCGCCGCCCGCTGAACGTGGTCGTCAACTGCCGCCCGGACCGGGTCGAACGCAACGGGCAGATGGGTGCGATCATCCCCGCCCTGGCCCCGGAGAAGGTCCTGCTCATCGGGCACCCGACCAAGAGCGCCCGCGACGGCATCCCGCCGGGCTGGTCGTCGGGCCGGGTGGTGGACCTGGGCGGCGACCGGCGCGACGCACAGGAGTTGACCCACGCCGTCCTCGCCGAACTGGGCCCGGATTCCTCGCTGGTGGCCGTCGGCAACATCCACGGCCAGGGCGAGCTGTTCCTGGAGCACCTCGGCAAGCTCCCCGCCGACGACGCCGACGAGCCGCTTCCGGTCGCGCACCCGCCCGAGCCGCAGCCGTACAGCTGGGTGGCGTCGCTGAACCGTTCCAGGACCGGCCCGCATCTCCCGAGACCCGTATCCGCCCACGCCGACGCCCTGCACCAGCCGACAAGGAACCCCCTGTGATCCCCGTCAACGTCACCCCGCAGACCATCGCACTGGGGATAGCCCTCGGACTGGTCTTCTCGCTGGTCTGCTACCTGACCACCAACCTCTCTCCCGGCGGCATGATCACCCCCGGCTGGCTGGCGCTGACCCTCGTCACCGACGTGGTCCGAGCCGCCATGGTGATCGGCGTCACCGCGCTCACCTTCCTCGCGACCAAGGTCCTTCAGCGTCATGTGATCCTCTACGGAAAGCGGCTGTTCGCCGCCGTGGTGCTGGCCGCGGTGCTGCTCCAGACCACGGTGCTGCTCGCGCTCCAGCACGAGTTCCCGCTCCTCTACACCGCCCAGACCCTGGGCTTCATCGTGCCCGGTCTCATCGCCTATCAGTTGGTCCGCCAACCGTTGGCCGCCACCGTGATCTCCACCACGGCCGTGACCCTCGGCACGTACGTGGTGCTCGTCGCCGGGCTGCTGCTGGGGGCGCTGCCCATCGGCTGACCTCGCCGTACCGCCCGTGTCCGCCGCGCCCGAGGGTGCGCGGGGGCCGCCGCCCGTGAAGCCCGCGAACGATCCCCTGCCCCCGCCCGACGTCCCCTGAGAGACCCCGCCATGGCCACGACCGCCCTCGCCCGGGACCATGCCGGCCACCGCCGGCGCACCACCGGGTTCCGCCAATGCCTCACCAGTGATGGGGAGTTGCCCGCCCTTCTGCTGATCCTGGCCGCTGCCGCGGTCCTCTACGCCTGGGGCATCGACCGTGCCGGGGTACACCCGTACTACAGCGCGGCAGTGCGGTCGATGGCGGCGAACTGGCACGCCTTCGTCTTCGGCGGGCTCGACCCGAGCGGCTCGATCACCGTGGACAAGATCCCCGGTGCGCTGTGGCCACAGGCCCTCTCCGTCAAACTCCTCGGACCGTACAACTGGGCGGCGGTGCTGCCCCAGGTACTGGAGGGCCTACTGGCCGTCTGGGCCCTGCACCGGATCGTCCGTGCCTGGGCTGGCCCACGGGCAGGGCTGCTCGCCGCGCTGGTGCTCACGCTCACGCCGGTCACCGTCGTACTCGACCGGCACACCATCCCCGACACTCTGCTCGTCCTGCTGTTGGTCCTCGCGGCGGGATCACTGCAGAAGGCCGTCGCCACCGGGAGACTGCTGCCGCTTCTCATGTGCGGGACATGGGTGGGACTGGCCTTCCAGGCCAAGATGCTCCAGGCGTGGCTCGTCCTGCCGGTCTTCGCCGCGGTGTACCAGATGGCGGCACCCGGCTCCCGGTGGAACCGGGCCTGGCGGCTGCTGCTCGCCGGGGCCACCGCACTCGTCGTCTCCTGCTCCTGGCTGCTCCTGGTGTGGGCGACCCCTGCCTCGAACCGTCCCTACATCGACGCGACCACCAACAACAACCCCTTCACCCTGGTCTTCGGGTACAACGGGCTGAGCCGCTTCGGCCACGACCCGAACGCGCTGGGCGCCGTCGCCGGCACCGCGGCCAGTCGCACCACCGACAACACCGGTTGGACCATGCTGGTCAACCAGGACGTGGGCCCGCAGATCGCCTGGCTGCTGCCGCTCGCCGTACTGGCCCTGGCGCTGGGGGTGTGGTGGCGCGCCGGACAGCCGCGCACCGACGGGCCGCGGACGGGGTTCCTGCTCTGGGGAGGCTGGCTTGCGGTGCACGTCGTGGTCTTCAGCAACTCCAACGGCAACCACGGCTACTACACCACCGTACTGGCCCCGGCCCTCGCGGCGCTGACCGGTGGCGGAGTCGCCCTCTTCTGGGCCCAGTACCGCGCCGGTGGACGACGTCGAGCGGCGCTGCCCCTCGCCATCGGAGTCACGGCTCTGTGGGCTGCGGCAATGGAAGGCCGGCACAGCGCATTCGCACCCTGGCTGCTGCCGGTGGTGCTGATGCTCGGGCTGTGCGGGGTCGTCGGCCTGTGCACCCGCGGACCACGCACGACGCGAAGGGCGGTGCACAGCGCCCTGGCGGCTTCCTTGGCGTCCATCCTGCTCGCCCCGGCGGTCTGGGCCACCTCCTGCCTGGACCCGCGCTATGCCGGCTCACCGCTGTCGCCGCTGGCCGGACCGGTGGGACCCGACTACCGCGACAGGCACCACCATCGGCCCACGTTCCGGCGATACCCCTTGAGCAAGCCGTCCGGTCGGGACGCCGCGCTGCTGAACTACCTCTCCGCGCACCGTTCCGGGGAGAAGTACCTGCTCGCCACCCAAGCCGCCTACGGCGCCGAGCCGCTGCTGCGCGCCACCTCCCAACCCATGCTGATCATGGGCGGCTTCACCGGCTTGACCCCCTATCCGGCCGCGCGGCAACTCGGCGAGCTGGTCTCCACCCACCGACTGCGCTACGCCCTGCTGACCACGCGCCGCCCGACCACACCAGCATCCGCCTGGGTGAAGAGAAACTGCACCCCCATCTCCCCGAGCGCCTACGGCCGCACCTCGGACGGAAGCTTCACCCTCTACGACTGCGCCCGAGGAGCCGACTGACCGGCCGTACGTCACTGGTTCCGCCGCACACCACCTGCCTCGCCGGACCTCCCGGCTCCGAGGCCCGGTCGCCGGAGCTGCTGGCCCCAAGCCCCCTGTATTCACGCCGAGTTCCGGCCGCACGGGAGCCCACGGTCTCGACCGCGGGAGTGAAGGATCTGCGGCGAAGAGCTGCTCACATCGCGGAATATCCCGTTCCGCACAGACGCGTGACGGGGGCAGGAGCACGATCTCCGCCGTTGAATCCTGCACCTCCGCCCAGGTGTTGTCTCGTTCAGACGGCGCGACTTGATGATCCGTTCGTCCCTGCCAGCATGTGGCGGCGCGGGCCGACCTCCGGCCCGCCGGCTTCACCGACCCTCCGCGTTCTGCCCCGGAGGGGAAGCCGAACGAACAGAGGAGTGGAACATGTCGCGTCCCACCCGACGCCAGGTGCTGTACGGCAGCGCCGCGGCCCTGGCCGGAGCGGCGCTCACCGCACCGGCCGCCCTCGCCGACACCCCCGCCGCCCGCCCCGCCGACGGCCACGGCCATGGACACGGGCCAGGAACCGTGCGCTCCGCCGGCCACGAAATGCCGGAACCCTTCGACGAGATGTACCAGGGCCGCCACATAGAGGGCTGGCCGGCAGAGGAAGGAGGCGCACACGACGGAGGTCACCCAAGCCATGGAAGCCGGGCGGAGCACCGCTCCGGCCAGGCCGGCCCGCACGAGGGCATGGACTTCGTCGTCCGCATCGACAACGACGACCTGCATGTGATGCGCAACGCGGACGGCACCTGGATCAGCCTGGTCAACCACTACGAGACGTTCACCACGCCACGTGCCTTGGCGCGCGCCGGCGTCCGTGCACTCCAGGGCGCCGACCTGGTCCCCGTCGTCACCGGCTGAGGCCCGACCCTGACCGTCCCCCCACCGAGGAGTCCTCGACATGGCAGTCCGGAAGAACCAGGCGGACCTCACCGCCACCGAGAAGCGGGACTTCGTTGACGCGGTGCTGGAGCTGAAGCGCACCGGCCGCTACGACGAGTTCATCAGCACCCACAACGCCTTCATCATCGGTGACACCGACAACGGAGAGCGCACCGGCCACCGGTCACCGTCATTCCTTCCCTGGCACCGCAGGTTCCTGCTCCAGTTCGAAGCAGCCCTCCAGAGCATCACACCGTCGGTCATGCTGCCCTACTGGGACTGGACCGTCGACCGCTCGCCGCGCAGCTCGCTGTGGGCCGACGACTTCCTCGGCGGTGACGGCCGGAGCGGTGACGGCCGGGTGACGTCGGGCCCGTTCGCCTTCGGCAGCGGCAACTGGCCGATGAACATACGGGTCGACGGCCGGACGTTCCTGCGCCGCTCCCTGGGTACCGGGGTCCGCGAACTGCCGACCCGCGCCGAAGTCGACCGGGTGCTCGCCCTGAACGTCTACGACACCGCCCCCTGGAACAGCTCCTCCGACGGCTTCCGCAACAACATCGAGGGCTGGCGCGGTCCCAACCTGCACAATCGGGTGCACGTCTGGGTCGGTGGCCAGATGACGACCGGAGCCTCGCCCAACGACCCGGTCTTCTGGCTGCACCACTGTTTCATCGACAAGCTCTGGGCCGACTGGCAGCGCAAGCACCCCAAGTCGGGCTATCTGCCGACCGGCGACACCCCCGACGTCGTCGGCCTCCACAACACGATGAAGCCTTGGAACGACGTCACACCGGCGGACATGCTGGACCACACCAGGTTCTACACCTATGCATGACAGGTGCATGACCATCCCGAGCTGATCCCGGGGATCCCGGGGCGCGCACCGTTCCACACGGAGGGTGGGGCTGCCCGAGGTGACGCCTCGGACAGCCCCACGTCGTGCTCAGGCGTGCTCGGTCAGTGGCAGGTGGTGGTGCCGAGGTCTTTGCGCGGGCCGTCGTCCGGATGATGGGGTGGCACGGTGACCGACCACGATGAGGCGGCGACTGTCCGACCGTTGACACTGGCTTGGGTGAACCGGCACCTGGAGGTCGGCGAACGGATCGTCAGGACCGTTGCGCTGCACGGCGGCATCACCGCCGAAATGCGGCGGCTGACCATCGGCGGACGGGACGGAGGCACCCGTGACCTGGTGCTGCGGACCTTCGTCGACGTGGAGCACGCCGAGGACTGGCTGAACAGGGAAGCCGGCACCCTGACCCTGCTCACGGAGACCGGCGTGCCGGCTCCCGGACTGGTCGCGGTGGATGCGACCGCCGCACATTGCGAGTATCCGTCGCTCCTGATGACACATCTGGCGGGCCGGACGGTCCTCGGCGATGAGGGATTGGACACGCGCGTCCCTCTGCTGGCCCGTCAACTCGTGGCGATCCACGCGTTGCGCCCCGCCGAGCGGCCCCGGGAGTACGTGGCGTTGACGACCGCCGACACCGT
This sequence comes from Streptomyces sp. NPDC059008, assembly GCF_042749045.1. NCBI lineage: Bacteria > Bacillati > Actinomycetota > Actinomycetes > Kitasatosporales > Streptomycetaceae > Streptomyces > Streptomyces sp. NPDC059008. The sequence goes on from NZ_JBHYJC010000003.1 coordinate 479,818, forward strand.
CGTGACTCCGAGGGGTGCCGACGCGGCGGCATGGGCCGCGGCGATCGATGTGATCCGCGGGCCCGCGCCGCCCTATGAAGGGCGATTCCTGCACCGGGATTTCCATCCCGGCAATGTGCTGTTCGACGACGTGGTGTCCCCGAGCCCGGCAGGTCCCCGGATCGCCGGCGTCGTCGACTGGGTACAGACCTCCTGGGGCCCGGCGGACCTCGACGTCGCGCACTGCTCCACCAATCTCGCGCTGCTGCACGGCCCGGCGTGGGGTCTGCGGTTCGCCGAGGCGTACGAGGAGGCCGGCGGAGAGCTGGCCTCCGTCGTGAGCGAGCGCCTGTACTGGCAAGTGCGCGACCCGCTGGCGTTCTCGGAAGAAGTGCAATGGGTGGCGCAGTCATGGCGGGAGGCAGGGAGGGCAGAACTGACGACGCGAGCCGTGGAGGAGCGGCTGGATGCCTACGTCACCACCCTGATGGACGCGCTGGGCTGAGCCGAGGCGACCCGGGGCGCGGACACAACGGCGAACCGCCGTTGCCCCGAGCCAGAACCGAGTTCTGGTCAGCGATCGTCGTGGAACCAGTCGCCCGGCATCAGGTCACGAACGCGAAAGGCCCTGCATTTGCCGGCACCAAAGCGCCCGCTGCCCCTCATCTGCAATTCTTCCGTCTCGGCGGACGACATGGGGTCAGCCCAGTCGCTGGGAGGAAGCGCCCAGGTCAGAAGGCTGTCCAGTCCTCGGTATCCGACTACTTGGGCCCTTCCTGGAATGCGCCAGGAGATTGCGGCCATTTGGCTGGCGAATGCGAGAGGAGCGCTCCGAGGGTGATTTTTCATCCGGTACTGTCGGCTATGACTCAGGTCACAGAAGTGCTTGCTGTTTCGATTCCGACTTTGTGAGGCGTGTTTTCGATGAGCCTGTCCATCCGTAACCAGATCCCCGGCACCGTCACCGCGGTCACTGCTGGTGAGGCCATGGCGTCGGTGAAGGTGCGCTTGGCCGGCGGGCAGGACATCACCGCCGCGATCACCACCGACGCCGTCAAGGACCTGGGGCTGGTCGCGGGTTCCGCCGTCAAGGTGCTGGTGAAGTCCACCGAGGTCGCCCTTGCGACCGGCCCCGTCGAGGGCATCTCCATCCGCAACCAGCTCGCGGGCACCGTCACCGACGTCTCGACCGGTGGCGCCATGGGCTCGGTCAAGGTCTCCGTCGAGGGGGGCGAGTTGACCGCCGCGATCACCAAGGATGCCGTCGAGGCACTGGGCCTGGCCACCGGGACCTCCGTCGTCGCGCTGATGAAGTCGACCGAGGTCTCCCTCGCCGCCGCCTGAGCCCGGCGCTGATCGGGCTCGCCGCATCCGGCGGCCGGCCTCACGCCTCCGCCAGGTCGAGGAGTTCCTTGTACGAGCCGCCGAAGCCCTGGTGTTCGTCGACCAAGTGGATCTCCAGGACCCAGTGGGCCCGCCACCCGCCCTCGTCGATGCGGCGCAGGGGCAGGGCGTTGTCCGGACCGATGTAGGAGTCGGCCCGGGCATCCTGGGCGTGCGCGGCCGGTGCCGCTCCGGCCAGGTGCCCGGCATACCATCCGGCCGGAGTCCAGCCCGCCTTGGCGGCCAGGGCCTGGACCTCGGCGTGCAGCTGCCGACCGGTCACGGCCCGGTCCACGTGGAACGCCTCGCGGGCCTGGGCGAACATCTTCGGCAGGTCCGCGCGGAGCCGGTGCTTGTCCGGGTCCTCGCCGAGGACGATCGTACGGGCGAAGCCCGTCTCGTACCCGGGGAGCAACGGCCCGAGATCGACGACCACGATGTCGTCCGCGCCGATCTCCCGGTCCACCGGCGGCTCCTGGCCGTAGGGCAGCACGGAGTGCGGGCCCGCTCGGACGACCCGCCGGGGCGGGCACGCGACCGGACCGCACACTTCCCGTGCCAGTTCCCCGATCCGGTCGCCCGCCTCGCGTTCCCTACGACCTGGTGCGATCAGGCCGCGGGTGGTGACTTCGGCGAACAGGGTCTGCGCCATCCGCTGTGTCTCCACCAGCCCCAGGGTACGGAGCCGTTCGTCCATCCGGTCGGGTACCGCCATCGTGCTCTCCCTCTTCCTGTTACGGGGTCGCGCGCACGATGACGAGCGACCCTTCGTACGTCGGCCGCATGCGCAGATGGCCGAATGCTTCGTCCCAGGCACCGGAGTCCAGGTCGTGGCGCAGGGTCCGGTCGAAGTGTTCGCGGACGCGGTCGTCGACGAAGCTCCAGGCCGAACACGCCTGGCGAGCAGCCGGGTCGAGCAGCATCTCGGGGCGCCCGTAGTACGCCTCGTTGAACCCGTCGGTGCAGTCCAGCGGGATGGGCACGGTCCGGACGGTGCTGGTGCCCCCGAGCGCGGCGGCCAGTTCCTCGACGCTCGGGTAGCGGCGGGCCTCGGTGTCGAGGACCTCGGGTGCGTACCGGTACAGCCAGAAGTCCCGGACCAGGGCGGGGTCGCAGGTCAGCATGACCACGGGTCCGCGGGTCACGCGCCGCATCTCGCGCAGACCGGCCCGGACGTCGGACCACTGGTGGACGCTGAACAGCGTCATGGCCGCGTCGAACTCGCCGTCGGCGAACGGCAGCTCCTCGGCGACGGCGTCGATGGCCCGGGCGAGCTGCGCGGGCCGCTGGGCGCGCATCGACTCCGACGGCTCGACGGCCGTCACCGTACGCGCCGCGCTCTCGTACGAGCCGGCGCCGGCGCCGACGTTGAGGACGGTCCGGGCGTCGCCCAGGGCCTCGGCGATGCACCGGGCGATCCGCTCGTCCGGCCGGCGGTAGGAGGAGTAACCGGAGCCGAAGGTGCCGTAGTCGACGTCGCCGGCGCTGCCGTCCTGGGTGCGTGTGGTCATGGGGGCCTACCTCGCCTCGTGAGCAGGAACAGGGGAACGGATCCCCGCACGCCGTCGGTTGTGCCGGTAGGAGCGCGGGGAAGGGATGGGGGTGCTCCGACCGGACTCCTCCGCGGCACGACACGATCTATCCTGCATCTGCGGCTGGGGTTCGACAATCTCCTGGCAATTGCTTGGGTCTTTCCCCAAAAGCCGCCGCATTTGTGAAGAGGATGTTGGAGGTAGCGACGATGTACATCCGCAGGTCGTCGAGCCGCACCGGGCCGTGCGCCCGCCGCCGAGGGAGGGCTTCGTGACAGGAGGGACGACGGGCGTGCCGGAGGACCGGCGGGTCGAGGGGCTGGTAGCGGCCCAGCAGAAGGCCGTCGAGCTGTTCGCCGAGGCGGAGGCGCGCGGGCTGGTGGTGCCCGGCCGGGGCGAGCGCGAGGCCAGCGACCTGATCCGCGACCTGGCCAACGAGATGTTCGGCACCACCAAGCACTGGCACAAGCGCATCATCCGCTCCGGCCCCAACACCCTCCGGCCGTACCGGGACAACCCGCCGGACCGGATCATCGGCCCCGACGACATCGCCTTCGCCGACTTCGGCCCCGTCTTCGAGGAGTACGAGGCGGACTTCGGCCGCACCTACGTCTTCGGCGACGACCCGCACAAGCACCGCCTGCTCCAGGACCTGCCCCGCATCTTCGACGCCGGCCGCGCCTTCTTCGCCGCCGACCCCGCCGTCACCGGCCGACAACTGCACGCCGAGGTCGAGCGCCTCGCCGCCGAGGCCGGCTGGACCATCGGCATCTGGCACGCCGGCCACCTCGTCGGCGAGTTCCCCCACGAGACCAACGACGGGGCCAAGTCCGAGTCCTACATCACCCCCGAGAACGACAACCCGCTGCGCCGCACCGACCGTGCCGGGCGCACCTGCCACTGGATCCTCGAACTCCATCTGGTGGACCGGCAACGGGGCTTCGGCGGCTTCTACGAGCAACTCCTGGACCTCGCCTGACCTCCGTCGACAGTCGGGAGCATCTTCCAGCTTCAGCCACCAAGCGCCGGCCCCTCGGCGACCGAGGCACGAGCGTGGCGGTCGAGCGCGAGCCAGACACGGTCCCGGGTGACGGGCAGGTCGGGGTGGGTGGAGGAGCAGACCGTCAGCCGTTCACCCGTGCCGTCCTCCTTGGGCTCGAAGTAGGCGACGCAGCCGTGGGCTTCGAGGCTGGCGTGCTGGACCGCCGAGGCCCTCCATCTGCACGTGAACACCGTCCACTACCGCATCCAGCGCATCGAAGCCCTCACCGGCCGCGACCTCTCCCGCCTCGACGACAAGCTCGACCTGCGCGCCGCGCTGCTCTGCCGCTGAGTCGTCCGGCCGGTCAGTCGCGGTCGATGTGGACGTTGGTCGACTTCACCCTGGCCGTGACGGTGACTCCGACCGCGATGCCGAGTTCCTCGACGGCTTCCCGGGTGACCAACGACACCAGCCGATGCGGACCGGACTGCACTTCCACCCGTGCGGCCACCTCGTCGACGTGCACGGCGGTGACGATCCCGGCGAACGAGTTGCGCACGGAGGTGGACACCGCGTCCGGCACCGGATGCAGCCCCGCGGCCCGCTCCTTGGCGAAGCCCGCCAGGCTCACCCCGTCGATCGCCCGGTTCCCCGAACCGTCCCGGTCCATGCGCAGCCGTCCGCCGTCCGCCCACCGACGAACGGTCTCCGAACTCACGCCCAGCAGCCCCGCTGCCTGCCCAATGCTGTACGACGGCACCCTCGCACTCTAGCCAAGGCCCGGCGCCTGCCCGCCGGAACATGGGCGTACATGGCGGCACGTGGCATCAAAGCCCCGATCCCAACGGGGAGTTGGCCCCACCCAGATCGTCAGCGCGACACGAGGAAGTGGACCTCACGAGGCCTGACCTCCAGCTCGCTCAGGCCGTCGGGCGTCGCGCCCATCTCGCGGCCGACCTCGGCCGCCGCCCGGAACGCCTCCTCGGACTCGAACGTGCCGGTGGTGACGACGGCCTCGCCGTCCGGCGTGACCCAGACCCCGACGGACAGGAAGCCCGGCTGCCGCCGCGTCGCCTCGGCGACCTTGTGGCACTCGCCGACGAACTCCTCGACGTGCTCGGCGGCCGGGTAGTGGAAGGCAACGAAACCGAATGACATGACGTGTCCCTTCTCGGGTTATACGATGCCGTACAAGGCGAGGCTAGACCTGTTGTACGAAGCCGTACAACGGGTCGGACCGGGTGAACTGGGTGAGGTGGGCCACACATGGGCGCATTGCGCACACCGCGCGAGAAGTGGGTCGAGGAGGGGCTTCGGGCGCTGGCCGCGGGCGGAGTGGACGCGGTGCGGGTCGAGGCGCTCGCCAAGACGCTGGGGGTGACCAAGGGGGGCTTCTACGGCTACTTCGCCGACCGCGACGCACTGCTGACCGAGATGCTGGACGTCTGGGAGCGCGAGAGCGTGGACGACGTGGTGGACCGGGTCGAGCGGGAGGGCGGTGACGCGCGGGACAAGGTCCGCCTGGCCGGACAGCTCACCTTCTCCAGCGACCGCCTGCTCCCCATCGACCTGGCCATCCGCGAGTGGGCCCGCCGCGACCAGGCCGTCGCCGACCGCCTGCGCCGGGTGGACAACAAGCGCATGCAGCTGGCCCGCGACGCGATCGGTACCTTCTGCACCGACCCCGACGAGGTCGAGGCCCGCGCCCTGCTCGCCTTCTGCACGGCCATCGGCAGCCACTTCCTCGCCGCCGACCACCCCGGCCGCACCCGCGCCCCGGTCATCGCCCGCGCCGCCGACATCATCCTCGACGTCCCGCAGGGCGGCCCTGGCACGTGATCCCTCCCCCGCCCCTGGCAACTCGCCGACATCGCCGGGTTGCTCATGATGTGCCGGCCAAATGGAGACGGCCCCGCTTGCGCGAGGCCGTCCTTCTTCAAGGCCCGGTGCCGGGCGGGCGGATCAACGACGTGAGGCGGTAGCGGGTACGCGCGGAGCGGTCAGACGGTCGGCACCCGGCGGGACGGGAACCATCGCGAAGATCGCGTCCTGCTGTTCCTGGAGTTCCTTGGCGCGCTCGGGTGTGGTGGTGGGCAGCCGCTGCTCCTCGTACAGCTTGTGCGTCTCCTCCTGTGCCCACTTGCTCGTCGGCGTGTGGAACTGGATCTCGAACGGATGTCCGGAACGCGGTGCGCGCCAGCCGGTGTTGAGCCCCTTGTAGCCCTTCGCGGTGGTCCAGCGGTTCGTCCACTTGGAGCTGTCGTTGCCCCAGGCCGCCAGGGTGTGTGCGGCGATGGTGACCCCGACGCTGTAGCGGTGGTCGGGCCACTGAAGGGTGTAGCGCACCGAGTCGCTGATCCTCGCCAGGGCCTCGCCGACGTTCTGGCCCGGGTTCTCCTTCATCGAGGTGGCGACCTTGCGCTTGAGTGAATCGGGGGACTTCAGGCGGCGGTCGAAGCCGATGACCTCGGCGTCGCTGAGTGCCGCGGCCGCCCGCACCTGCGGGCTGATGGACCGCTCCGCCTTCTTGGCCTGCTCCAGATAGGCGTCCACGCGCGCGTTGTCCGCCGGGCTCAGCGACAGTCCGCCCTCACCCTGCCAGCCTCCGTCCTCGGTGGCCGACCGGGCGCTGGGGTGGACCGTGCTGTCCTGCGCCGACGTGGCCTGCGCCGCGTTCGCCAGGCCCAGCCCCACAATGGCGCTCAGGGCCAGCGCGGTGACGGCCCGGGACACCTTGCCTGTGATCCTCATCGTCTGCGGCGTTCCTTCCTAGACACGGCACCCATACGACTGCCACGTGATCCGGAAGGGATCCTGGCTTTTTCGGGGTGCAGTTATGCCTCGTCCGACGCAGAGTGTCCTGATTGCGCCGTTATTCACCCCGGCTGGTGGAGGGGCCTCGCCTGGCGCGACGCTCTGGCCCCGGGTTGCCTCTCGGGGGTCAACCCCTCTCGTGCGGACGGGAGACAAGTGGACCGTCCTGGTCATCACCACGCTCGCTGACGGACCACCACTGCGCTTCACGACCCTGCACGAGCGGATCGCCGGGGTGTCCCAGCGGATGCTGAGCCGGAGGCTCCGCGCGCTGACCCGCGACGGACTGGTCACGCGGACGGCCTACGCCGAAGTGCCCCGCGCGTCGAATACGCGCTCACCCCACTGGGGCGATCGCTCGCCGCCTCGGGCATCGGCGCGGGAGGTAACTATGATCGCGCCATGGCCAAGTTATTCACGCACCGCTTGCGAGTGCGTTACAGCGAGTGTGACCAGCAAGGCGTGGTGTTCAACGGTCACTACCTCTTCTACTACGACGTCGCCTTGACCGAGCTGTGGCGAGAAGTCATCGGGGACTACGCGTCCACGGTCGAGGATGGAGCCGACCTGGTCGTGGCAGAAACGCGCATTGTCTACCGCCAGGGAGCGCGCTTCGACGAGCTGCTCGACATCGAGATGCCGATCACCCATCTCGGCACGACGAGCATGATCGTGCGGCCGGTGTTCAAGGCCGGTGAACGGCTCATCGCAGAAGGCGAAGTGCGCCACGTGTTCGTCGATGCCGCGACGCACAGCAAGATGGAGATGCCCACCCGGGTTCGCGCGGCCCTCCAGCCTTACACCTCAGCAGGGTAGGAGGACCGCACAGCGGCCCGCGCTTCACAACTCGGCGACCACCGCTGGAAGTTCACGCAACCGGTCGCTGCGCCAAGCGCAGCGTCCGCCGCGGAGTCGCGCCACCACCGCTGCCCGCCCCTTGCCGGCCCGGGCCCGCATCAGGCGTCGTTCGTCCCGCTGGGCAGGGCGTTGCGGGTGCGGTGGTGGAACGCGAGGAGGGCGAGGAGGGCGGTGGTGGTGAACCAGGCGAGTTGGACCGCGAGGTAGGCGGAAACGGAGTCGTGGGAAAAGCCCGCGGTGACGGCGGCCTGCATGGCGCTCCACGATGGGAGGAAGCGGACGAAGGTGCTGTCGACACCGGAGTTCGCGAGAGGGCTTTGCAGCGCGATGTCGATGACGCTGGTCATGAGCATCGCGAACATGCCCTCCACCTCCCGGCGGAAGAGAGAGCCGAAGACGACGCCGAGCGCGCCGTAGGTCATGGCGTCGCCGAAGAGCACGGTGGCGAGGAGGATCGGCTGGCGCGAGGGCCAGGCGGGCCACATGACGGCGGTGGTGTAGGCGGCGATGGTGGCGGAGGCCAGGGTCAGTGCGGTGATTTTGGCGAGCGCGAGGTGCGTACGGGGGTAGCCGGCCATGGCGAGGCGGCGGTCGAAGCGTCCGCCGGCGAAGGTGGCGGCGAACATCATGAATCCGGTGATCAGGGTGACGGCGTTGATGGCGCCGGAGATCTGGGTGAGTTCGTTGCCCGGGGGTGACAGCATGCGGCCGGTGTCCCGGAGCCGGTACGGGGTCGGCGTGCCGGGGATGTTCGCGTAGCAGAGCGTGACCCAGGTGGGGATGTACAGGACCACGAGGAGCATGGCGAAGCGGTTGCGGGCGTGTTCGACGAGGTTGTACCTGGTGGCCGTGGCGAACAGGGTCAGCTGTCGTCTCATGCGGGTGCCTCGCTGACGGAGCGCAGCACACCGTCCTCCAGACGCCACAGTTCGTCGAGGCGTTCGGCGTCGTAGGCCAGGTGGGAGACGACCAGGACGGACCGGCCGGCATCTCGGAGCCGGGCTGCGAGATGCCAGAAGCGCTGGTAGGTCTCCCAGTCGAAGCCCTGGTAGGGCTCGTCCAGGAGCAGCAGCCGGGGGTCGTGCAGGAGCGCGAGGGTGAGGTTCAGCTTCTGTCGCGTTCCGCCGCTGAGCAGCCCGGCGCGCTGGTCGGCGTACTCGGCGAAGCTCAGCACCTCCATGATCTCGTGGGCGTATCGCAGGTCGGGCAGGGCGAAGGCCGCTCGGAAGTACTCCAGGTGCTGGCGGACGGTCAGTGCGTCGTTGAGCACGACGTCCTGCGGGCAGTACCCGAAGCGGCCCTCGCGGCGGACACTGCCGTGCCGCGGACGCAGCTCGCCTGAAAGGATCTTCAGCAGGGTGGACTTGCCGGTACCGTTCTCGCCCACGATGCCGACCAGCGCGCCCGACCGTACGGTCAGGTCGACGCCGCGCAGGACCGCGCGACGCCCGTAGGCATGGTGCAGCCCCCGAACCTCCAGCGTGGCGCTGTCCACGAGCTGCATCGGTCGGCCCGTCCGTCCCTCACGCCGACAGAAGAACGGTGCGGTCCGAGTAGAGCACCATCGCGGTGGGAACCGTTCCGTCCCACACATGGCCGCGCCCGTGGTACCGCTCGCTCTCCAACGTCCAGCGCAGATGACCGCCCAGAAGCTCCCACCAGGCGTGCGCGTAGGCATACAGCGCTTGCGCATCGTCTGCGTCCTTCCAGGCCCGCAGGAGTCGGTCGACATCGAGCTCGGCTTGGCGGATCAGCCCGCAGAGTTCGTCCACGGCGCTCTGCAGGGTGCGGCCGTCGGTGCGCCGCAACACGTGAACGGCGTTCATGGGCACCGGCTCGTCGCGTTCTTTGCGATAGGAGAACAGGTCGTTGACCAGCGTTCCATGTGCCAGACACGCGGTGTGAAGGCGCTCCAGTTCCGGCGAGTGCGCCGCCTGTTCCAGATCGACACCGATACTGCGCTCCACCCCCACTGTGAGGAAGTCGAAGCCGGAGTCCGTGCGGCGGAAATCCAGATAGGACGTGAGATCCCGTGTGTGCTCCAGCTGCCGGCCCCTTCCCGCATGGCATTTCACCCAGTCGGAGAGCCCTCGGCGGTGACGGGCCTTCTGCCCTGGTGTGAGGTGTGCTCTTGCCAGTGTGAGCGAGTCCGCCCACAGACGCAGGTCATCCGACTCGACCGCCATATCGGACTCGTCGGCGACGGCCAGGTAGGCATCGATCAGAAGCGGCGAGGTGTCCGGATCCTCCAGTACGTCGTCCACGATGAATCCGGTCGTGGTGAACAGGGCGGCATCCAGGAGATAGTCGGTGTCCGCGGAGGGGGCCGCCCGCGTGGCGAGTCCGATCATGTCGTGTCGCTTGATCCGGTCCAGCACCTTCTCGCGTCGCCGTCCGAGCAGCCGATCGGCGAACCACTGGTCATGTTGCTCGCGCAGGTGTGCGTGCTGGGGGTTGACCCGGTCCAGGGGGAGGATCGTCCCTCCCAGCGGAAGATCCACTACCAAGCCGTCCGGACGAGTCGGGTCCCCAGCGGTCACGCTGCTCTCCTTCAGGTGCTTCGTCGACGGGCCAGACGGCCGGCCTGACCAACGATGACCAGCTCACGAGGTAACCGGTAAAGCCGTAAAGACGACCGTCATCGCGGGGTGTCGCCGCTATGGCGCCTGAGGTGCCGAGGGAGGCCGCGTTCGCCGAGTGCCGAGCGTCAAGCGCAAGGTTCCGGAGTCGGGCGCCGCACTGAGTGTGCGTGACGTGCATCACAGCCTCTGCGGGGAACTCCGGTGCCCCCTCGGCCGACTGCTGGCGTGACGCGAAGAACCTTCGACCGAGAACCTTCGACCGAGAACCTTCGACGGAGAACCTTCGGCGCAGAGCGTCCTGCGAAGGGCATCCGGCGAAGGTCATCCGACCGCGGGGAACGGAGACGCCGTTGAGTGGAGAACGGGTGGTTGCGGGGGTGCCGGCAGCGGGAGCGAAGGCAGGGCTGACGGCACTGCTCACATGTGCCATGGCCTTCTCGATGCTGCAGCTCTTCCTGCTTGGTGCGCTCGGCCCCCGCTTGGTGGACGAACTGGGCGTATCCGCCACGGAGTTGGGCCTGACGACGACGATCGGCTTCGGTGCGGCGGCCGTACTGTCGCCGTCGAGCGGCCGGATCGTGGACCGGATCGGGCCGCGACGTGCGCTCGTTGCGCTGTTGCTCGTGTCCGCCGCGGCGCTCGGGCTGATCGGGGCGGCGCCCGGGGCCGGGTTTCTCCTCGCGGCGGTCGCGGTGGGCGGACTGCCCCAGGCGCTGGCCAATCCGGCGACCAACAAGACGATTCTGGCCGCTGTGCCGCCTGCCGCACGGGGCTCGGTGACCGGGATGAAGCAGTCGGGTGTGCAGCTGGGTGCGTTCGCGGCCGGGCTGCCTCTGGCGGCGCTGGCCGCAGGTGTCGGCTGGCGGTGGGCGGTGTGGACGGCAGCGGCCGCGGCCGTGGTGGCCGCCCTCTGCGCTCTGCGTACGCTGCCGGCCGATCCTCCGGCGAAGGGGGCGGGGGCGCGCCCGTCACTGCTGCCGCGCGGGGCCATCGCCTGGCTGGCGGCGTTCTCCCTGCTGCTGGGCTGCGGAACCGCCTCCGTCAACACCTACTTGGCGCTGTTCGGGGCTCGGGAGCTCGGAATGGGGCCCACCGCCGCCGGGGCTCTCGTGGCGGTGCTGGGCGTGGCCGGCATCGTCGGCCGGGTGGGCTGGTCGAAGGCGGCCACGCCAGGACGCGCCGAACGGCTTCCGGGGTGGCTCGCGGTCGGCGCGGTCGGCGCGGCGTTGTTGCTGGCGGGGGCGTTGCTCGTGCATCCGCTGGTCTGGCCGGCGGCCGTGGCGGTGGGGGTGTTCGCCGTGTCCGGGAACGCCGTCTCCATGGTGCTGGTCATGCAGCGCGCCGTCCCGGGCCGAGCAGGTCAGGACTCGGCGCTCGTGTCGGCCGGGTTCTTCGCCGGTTTCGCCGTGGGGCCACCGGTCTTCGGCGTGTTCGCGGAAGCCGGCCACTACGGGCCCGGCTGGCTGCTGGTCGCAGGGGAGTTCGCGGCGGCCGGCGCGGTGGCGTTCGTATGGGTGCGGCGGGAGCGTCGGCAGCGTACGGCGGCGAGTGCGGCATGACGGCCGGAGAGTGGGCCGAACGCGCGCTGTCGGACGTGCTCGACCGGGTCGCCGGCACCGCAGCCGAAGTCGGCGACCGTTTCCCGCTGTTCGCCGATCCGGAGAGCGGTCGATGGACGACCACCCGGCGCGGTGCGTGGACCGGTGGATTCTGGGCCGGGCTGCTGTGGCTGCGGGCCGGGCACACCGGCAGGAGAGCCGACCGGGCCGCGGCCGCCGCGTGGGCCGGGCGACTGGAGGAGTGGGCGGCTGCCGACACCGCAACCCGTGGGCTGATCCTCTGGTACGGGACCGCCTTGGCCGACGGTGACACCGATGCCGCCGCCTTGCGCAGCCGTGCCGCACGGGCCTGCCTGACCGCGCTGGACCGCGAACTCGGCCTGGTGCCCTGGGGGTCGGCGTTCGGCGGGCCGCGGCTGCTGACCAGGGTGGACGGTGTGCCCGGCATGGTGCCGCTGCTCGCCGAGGCGGGATCGGAAGGCGTCGAGGCGGCCGCCTCCCATCTGCGTCGGAACCTCGAACTCTGCCTGAGAGAAGGGGCGTTCGTCCCTTCTTGGCGCTTCGATGCGCACGGTGGCTGGCAGCCTTGCGAGGATCCGCCGTCCGGCTGGACCCGTGGACGTGCATGGCTCCTGCTCGCCGTGGCTGATGCGCTGCACCGCGGCGACGTCGCGGCGGCGTGGCCGCCGGCTCGCCTGGAGGCCGTGGCGGCACAGCTGGCCGACCTGCCGGCGGAGGCCTCCGGGCGCCTGGTTCCGCCGGCCGACGCCGCACGGCCCGACGGGCCGCCGGACACCTCGGCCGCCGCCATCACGGCGGTCGCGCTGCTGAAGCTCGCACGCCTCCCGGGGCGGCGGGCGGCCGAGTACGCCGCCCGCGCCGTCGCGATCCTGCACCGCCTCGTCACCGCGCACGTCACCGCGCCCGGCGAGACCCGTCCGGCCGGCATGCTGCTGGACGGCTGCTACGACGCCGTACGGGGAACCGCCCCACGACACGAACTGGTGTGGGGCGATTTCTTCCTCGCGCTGGGGCTCGCCGCGCACACCGGGCTGGTCGACATTCGGCAGGTGTAGGCCGGGACTCGTGCCGAGCGCGCCGCCCCGGGCCGATGGCGCGTGCTGGGGAGCTACGCCGGGTAGTCGCGCAGCACCCGGCGCGCGACGGAGGTGATGTGCAGCTCGTCCGGGCCGTCGAGGATCCGGGCGGCGCGGCCGGTACGAAGGAGCGCGGGCAGCGGGGTGTCGGGACCGAGACCGGCCGCACCGTGGACCTGGACGGCAGCGTCCGCGACCTGTTGGAGCAGGCGGGCAGCGGCCACTTTGGCCAGCCCCACTTCGATGTGTGCGTCGACACCGGAGGCGAGGCGGCCCACCGCTTCGTGGACCAGCGGTCGGGTGGTGCGCAGGGCGAGCAGCGATTCGAAGACATGCTGCTGCACCAGTTGGTGGCGCGCGAGCGGACCGCGGGAGCCCGTACGGGAGTTGGCACGCGCGCACATCAGGTCGAAGGCCCGCTGCGCCTGGCCGAGCCAGCGCAGACAGCGCAGGGTGCGGCCCAGTTGGAGCCGTTCGCGGGCGATGGTGAGGGCCTGGCCGCGCTCGCCGAGCAGGTGGTCGTCCGGGACGGTGACCTGGTCCAGTGCGATCTCCCACTGGCCGCCGGCGCCGAGCACGGGAAGTTCGCGGACGAGGCGGAAGCCGGGGGATTCGGTGGGGACGAGGAGGAGGGAGAGCCCCTCGCGATCGGAGGTGTTGCCGTCGGTGCGGGCGAGGACGGTGACGAGATCGGCGTCCGCGGCACTGGAGGTGAACCATTTGCGGCCGGTGAGGGTCCAGCTTCCGTCCGTCTCCCGGACGGCGCGGGTGCCGGTCAGGAAGGGGTCGGTGCCCGGGACATCGGGTTCGGTCATCGCGTAGCAGGTGCGGAGCTCTCCGGAGACCAGCCGCTTGAGGTAGTGGTCACGTACCCGTGTGCTGCCGTGGCGTTGGAGCATCGTGACGTCCAGCAGGGGAGCGGAGCCCAGTGCGGCCGGGCCGTGGTCGCTGGCTCCCTCGGCCTCGGCCAGCCGGGCGTAGTGCCGCAGGGGGAGGCCCTGGCCGCCCAGCTCGACGGGCAACGGCATGGCCCACAGGCCGTTCTCCTTGGCCTGGTCGCGCAGTTCGCGCAGGGTGGCCGCGGCAGCGGGGCCCCCGGCGTCCAGTACGGGTTCGCACGGCATCACCCGCCGACGTACGAAATCCGTCACCCGCTCCGTCAACTCGGCGCTGTCGCACGCCTCTTCACCAGGGTCGGCCACCGCGTGACCACGACTCTCCACCACTTTTCTCCAGTCTGCCGGGAACCCGTGCGGATGACAGTCCGACTGTCTGTTCGTGGAACTGGTCGGATACGCGCGCTCCCGGGTTCCCGCCTTCCGCACATTCCCATGCGCCGGCCGCCGCCGTGCCAGGAGAGGAGAGGCATGACGTCACCAGCCCTCACGCAGACGGTCCGACCGCTCGACGGGCTGCAGCTGGCCACCTCGGGGCCGCCGGAATCGACCGGCCTCGCCGCCGGGCATCTGCGTCTTCTGGGAGCTCGTACGGGCCAGGAGCCCGCAGCACGGGAAGACGCCGGGACGGCACGGATCACGGTCGGCGGCTGCGGCTTCTCCCGCCAGGAAGCCCAGGTGACGTGGGCGGCTCCCGGAAGCGGGATGATCGACGAGGCCACCGTGCAGGCGGCCACGGGCATGATGTCCGTGCACGGCCGACGCGAGGGCGAACCACGCGGCCTGGCCGCCGACTACGCCGCCACCGCGACCGCCGTACTCACCGTGCAGGGGCTCCTCGCCGGGCTGCTGTGGCAGGCACGTGGCGGACCGACGGCGCAGGTGTCCACGAGCGCCGACCGGGCCGGACTGCTGGCGGTCTCCCAGTACCTCGCCGCGGCCGGAGCCGACGAGGGCGAGGCGTCCGAACTCGCCGCGGGCGGCCCGCCGTTCACCGCGACCGGGGGCACGCTCTTCGAGCTGGAGACCCTGGACCCGGGTGCCTGGGCCGCCTTCTGGCGGGTCCTGGACGCACCGCCCGAGGCCATACGCGCCGGGTGGCGGCCGTTCCAGTTCCGGTACGCCACCGCCTGTGCCCCGTTCCCGCAGGCACTGCACGCGACCACGCTCGCCCACAGCTGGCAGCGGATCCGCCAGGCGGCGTCGGTGTCCGGCGCCGAGGTCTGCCGGCTGCGCACACTCGCCGAACGCGCCACCGAACAGGACGGCGCCGCCCCTTGGACCCTCGTACCCCACGGCCCGGGACACCGGGTCACGGGACCTCCGGCAGCCATGCCGCGGCCGCTGGCGGGGCTGACCGTGCTGGAGGCCGGCCGTCGGATCCAGGCCCCGCTCGCCGCCCACCTGCTGGGACTGCTCGGTGCGGAGGTGATCCGTATCGAGCCGCCGGGCGGTGATCCGCTGCGCGGGATGCCGCCCACCTCGTCGGGCGTCTCCGCCCGCTGGCTCGCGCTGAACCGGGGCAAGAAGGCCGAGGAGGTGGACATCAAGGCGGAGTCCGACCGCCGCCGGCTGCGGGAGATGGCGGCCCAGGCCGATGTCTTCCTGCACAACTGGGCGCCGGACAAGGCCGCCCGGCTCGGCCTCGACGCGGACGACCTGGCCGCGGTCAACCCCGGACTCGTCTACGCCTACACCAGCGGCTGGGCCGGCCGTCTGCCGAACGCCCCGATGGGGACGGACTTCATGGTGCAGGCCCGCACCGGAGTCGGCGAAGCCGTCCGCCCGGCGGACGAGTCGCCCGCCCCCTCGCTGATGACGCTGCTCGACGTCCTGGGCGGACTCCTCGGCACCGAGGCCGTGCTCGCCGGACTGCTGCTGCGCGAACGCACCGGCCGGGGCGTGCGGGTGGACTCCTCCCTGCTGGGTGCCGCCGATCTCCTCACCGCCCCCGCGCTGCGCCGGGCCGCCGCGGGAGGCGACGCACGACGGCCGGGCGGATTCCGCCGCCCCCTGCGCACCGCGGACGGCTGGATCGCCGCAGCCGACGCCTGCGCGGCCGCCGCCCGTGCCCACGACCTGCGCGAGCTGCCCGCCGACGAGGCGCTGACGCGGCTGGGCGAGCACGGTCTGACCGCCGCGGCCGTCACCACGGACCTGGCCGGACTTCACCGCGATCCGCGCTTCGCCGGCTGCGCGATCAGCCGGGACGCACACGGTGCCTTCGCCGTTCCCGACCCTTGGAGCTTCGCATGACCGTCGCCCTGAACGACCTGCTGCCCGTCGACCTCCGCCGCTCCTGGGTGATCGACGGCACCTGCCCCGACCTCGACCTCTACAGCCTCTTCCGGGCCCGCCAGATCGCGGACCTGCACCGCACCGCCGTCCAGGACGCCAAGGGAAAGCTCTGCTACACCGCGCTCGACCGGAAAGTGCGATGTCTGGCCACCGGACTCAGCGGCCTCGGCATCCGTCCGGGAGACGTGGTCGGTGTCCAACTGCCCAACGGCCGCGACGCCGTCATCGCCGATCTCGCCCTGGCCGCGCTCGGCGCCGTCGCCCTGCCCTTCCCGGTCGGCCGCGGAAGCCTGGAGGCCGAACGACTGCTCCGCCGTGCCGAGGCCGTCGCCGTCATCGCGGCCGTCGAGCACCGCGGCAACCACCACGCCGCCGACCTGCGGGCCCTGGCCCCGGTCCTGCCCGCACTGCGCCATGTCATCGCGGTCGGCCGACCCGGCAGCGCCCCGCAAGGGACGACTGCGCTCGCGGAGCTGCTGCGCTGCGACCTGACCGCGTTCGTGCCCGCCAGACCGCACCCGGACAGCGCGGCCCGCATCCTCGTCTCCTCCGGTTCCGAAGCCGAACCGAAGATGGTCGCCTACTCCCACAACGCGATGGCCGGCGGCCGCGGCAACTTCCTCGCCTCGCTCATGCCCGACCAGACCCCGCCGCGCTGCCTGTTCCTGGTGCCGCTCGCCTCGGCCTTCGGCTCCAACGGAACCGCCGTCACCCTCGCCCGGCACGGCGGAACGCTCATCCTGCTCGACCACTTCACCCCCGAGGCCGCACTCGCCGCCATACGGGAGCACGAACCCACCCATGTCCTCGGCGTGCCCACGATGGTGCGCATGATGCTCGACCGGCTCGCCACCTCGGGCGAGAAACTGCCCGCCCCCACCGCACTCGTCCTCGGCGGCGCGGCCCTGGACGCGACCACCGCCGCGCACGCCGCCCGCGCATTCGGCTGCCCGGTCGTCAACCTCTACGGATCGGCCGACGGCGTCAACTGCCACACGGGGCTGGACGACGAAACTCCCACCGCGGACGGCCAGGGCGTGGTCGCCGGGCGCCCCGACCCCCGCGTCGCCGACATCCGGATCGCCGATCCCGAGACCCACGCGCCGCTGCCGGACGGAGCGATCGGAGAGATCATCGCGCGTGGCCCGATGACCCCCATGTGCTACGTCGGCTCCCCGGACCTCGACGCCCGCTACCGCACCCCCGACGGCTGGGTGCGCACCGGCGACCTCGGATTCCTCGACGGCTCGGGCACCTTGCACATCGTGGGACGCCTCAAGGACATCGTCATCCGCGGCGGCGCCAACATCAGCCCCGCGGAGGTCGAGCGGGAACTGGCCGCCCACCCCCTCGTCCGCGACGTGGTGTGCGTCGGAGTGCCGGACGCGGTGATGGGCGAGCGGCTCGCGGCCTGCGTCGTGCCCCGTACCACCGATGCCGCGGGTCCCGGCGACACCCCGACTCTGGACTCCCTGTGCGCGCACCTCACACGCCGGGGGCTGGAGCAGCGCAAGCACCCCGAGCGTCTCCTGGTCGTCGCGGAGATTCCGCTGACCCCGGCGGGCAAACCCGACCGGGCGGGGCTGTGTCGCCGACTTGCCGGCGGCCTGCCGCCGGACCTGCCGACCGCTGTGCACCCGGCCCCCGCGTCTCCGCTCGCGCCTACGGGCTGACGCGCGGTCCATAGGGCGGGCCGCCCCTGGGGACGCCGACCGCTGACGAGCAGCGGGAGGGCAGGCACGTACGAGACGTGCCTGCCCTCCCGTGTCAGGCTGCCCGGCTCCGCCGGACGAGACCGGTCACCACGTCCAGGACGAGGAACCCTGCCAGGGTGACGCCCAGGACGGGCAGCGCCCAGCCGAGCGCGACGACGGCCGGTACGCCCAGGACGAGCACGGGCAGCGGCAGCCCGCGCCACGCCCCGCGGGCCGGGGCTTTGCCGAGTACCGCCCTGCGGTCGTCGCGGGTCGGGCGGCGCTGCCACCACATGCGGTAGCCCCAGATGGTCACGGCGGCCAGGCCGAGCGCGACCAGGGCCAGCACGATCTGGTTGGCGATCCCGAACAGCACCCCCATGTGCCCCTGCACACCGAGCTTGCTGAGCTTGGCCAGGAGCGGATAGTCCGCCCACCGGCTGCGGGAGGTGACCTCGCCCTTCTCCGTGTCCACGGCGACCTGGTCGTAGTGCACCGGCCACTCGTTGTCCTTCTGCGCCACGGTCCACGCGGCGGCGCCGTCCGCGGGAGGCGTCACTTCCACCTTGCCGCCCAGTCCGGCGTCCCGGGCGACCGCCAGCGCGGCGTCGAAGCCGGCCGGATCCGCCGAGGCCGCGCCATGGCCGGCGCCGTGCCCCGCGTGCTCCCCGCCCCCGTCTCCCACGGGCGGCTTCGCGCCGGGAAGCGCGGTGTCCAGCTCCGGAGCATGGCCCCTGACCGCGTCCAGCAGCTGCCCGAACCGCTCACCCGCATACTTCGACCAGGTCAGACCGGTGGCGCTGAGGAAAAGAAGCCCCAGAGCCAGCCACACACCGGTGGCCGCGTGCCAACTACGGGTGCGGCGCACGCCCCGGGCGGACCGGTCCGGCAGCAGCACACCGCGTACGGACTTGGCGCGCTGTCCCCGGCTGCGTCCGAGCCAGAGCACCAGGCCGCCCACGACGATCACCCACAGCCAGCTCGCGGCGACCTCCGCGTAGAGGCGGCCGGACTCGCCCAGGTGCAGATCGCGGTGGAGTTCGTCGAGCCAGGTGGTGAGCGGGGTCGCGCCCCATGACGTGGTCAGCTCGCCCTGCACCTCGGCGGTGTACGGGTCGACGAACACGGTGCGCTGCTTCTCACCGAGCTCCGGCACCGACAGCACGACCCGCGTGGTGTCCTCCGGGCCGGGCGGGGTGACGACGGAGGCCAGGCTGCCCTCGGGGTGGGCGTCCCGCGCGGCGGCGATCTGGTCGGCCAGCGGACGCGGCTCGTCGCCCACCTGCTCGACGCGCAGCCGGTCGCCGTAGACCAGCTGGTCGAGCTGCGGAGTGAAGGTGTAGGCCAGCCCGGTCAGGGCGGCCACCAGCAGGAAGGGGGCGACGAACACGCCGGCGTAGAAGTGCAGCCGGACGAGCAGAGCCCGCACGCCCTGCCAGGAGCGGCCGGACCGGGACTCCTCCGGCGCGGGGGCGGCCTCGGGTTCGGCGGCGACGGTGACGGCGACTGCGCCCTCGGCCGGCTGGACGTCGATCCGGCCGTGGTCGCTTTGTGGTGGTTCTTCAATTGTGGAAGGCATGCACGTTCCTCAGAGGGCGGCATCCGCCGGACGGGCCGGAGGCGCCGCGAAACCGTGAAGGGGGAATCCGCCGGGGCGGCGGTGTGGACGACACGAGTGCCCCGGTCCGACTCCGCCCCGGCGCATGCCTCACCGGCGCCACTGCACGAGCGACGCGAGAGAACGGCGGGAGGGGCCCGTCAGGCCGGGGCTGCCGAGGGCGGGCCCCGCCGGGGCCGGGAACGTGCGAGCAGTACGCCGAACCGTGGATGCGCCGACGACGGGAGCGCCGGCCGAAGGCGCGGGGTGAAGGGGAGCGCCGCGGGAGCGCGGAAGCAGACGTCCGGCACGACCAGGGCCGCCAGCCCCCGCAGTACCCGCTCTCCGTAGACGACGCACAGCGCGGTCCCGAGCGTGGCGACCGCGTGGGCCAGCGTCATGGCCGGGGACAGGGAATGTCCGCCACCGGCTCCGGCCAGGTCCGCCGGCGTCATGCCGCCCATGTACGGGCCGGCCATGCTCTCGTCCATGCTCCCGGACATGCGGTGGGCCGCGTGCCCGACGGACATGGCATGGCCGCCGTCACGCATCGACAGGTGATGGAACGCGAGGTGGAGGGCGAACTGGGTCCCGCCCAGCGTCAGCGTCGTCACATCGAAGCGGCGCCGCCGCCCGCCGAAGAGCACCGCGCCCTGCACGGTCAGAACGGCGAACAGAACACCCAGCGCACCCGCACCGGGCAGCCGGCCACCGGCTGCGACATGGCTCGCAGCGCCCAGCAGCAGGCACGCGGAAGCGCAGAGCAGACCCCTTCCGGTCCGCCCCGCTCCTCGTCCCGGTCTG
The DNA here is from genome assembly GCF_042749045.1 of Streptomyces sp. NPDC059008. Lineage (NCBI taxonomy): Bacteria > Bacillati > Actinomycetota > Actinomycetes > Kitasatosporales > Streptomycetaceae > Streptomyces > Streptomyces sp. NPDC059008. The sequence continues at coordinate 499,893 of NZ_JBHYJC010000003.1, forward strand.
CGCACCGGCACAACCTATCCAGCATGTACACGCAGACGATCAGGTGCGTGTACAGCGCAGCGAGCCGAGCGAACGGTGGCGACCACCCATGGCGGGAAGTCATCTCCGCGCTCCGCAGCGGCCGTTGTGCGCGCGGCACGTACGTCGGCGGCCACGTACCGGGGTGGGGCCGTCGGTCCCCGTGAGGGGAATCACACGGGGCACCGACGGGCCAAACCGGTCAGAGCTCCCATACGGTGCCGGTCACCGGGGGAAGACGCCCCCTAGATGATCAATTCCAAGGGAGGGGAGTGGCGAGTCGACGGCTACGATCAGGCATGACAGGGCTCTGGGGAGGGGTGGCATGTCGCGTCTTGGGCGTCGGGGGATGCTCGCACTCGGCGCGGTGACGGTGCTTGCGGCGTGTACGTCAACCGCGAAGAGCGCAGAGGACGCCAAGGTCCGGACCGACCTGGAGCCTCTGGAACGGCGGTTCGCTGCGCTCGGCCCGCTGTCCGGCGCGCACTGGCTCGGCACCGCACTGGGCACCGATTCGAGGGGGTCCGTGCCGGGCCCCACCGATGTGCGGATGGTGGGAACTGCCCGTTTGAGAGCGGGTGCCGTGGCCGCCATCACGAGTGCGCCGCAGCGGGGCTTTCGGCCCGAGGAACCACCCCGACTTCCGCAGAAACTCGCCGAGTTCGTACCCAAGGGCGCCAGGTGGGTCCGGAGCGATTCCTTCGACCGTGACATGACGGGTGGGACGTATTCCGGCGCGTTCTATCTCGATCCAGGCACGGACACGGTCTACTTCGACACGATCAATCCAGGCATTTCCGCCAGCTCCGGACCGTGATCGATTCCAGGGGATCGGCCTTACGCATGGGGCCAGGGCACCCAACGTCGGTCGTCTAGGACCCGGACATGGCCTTCTTCAGCTCCGCCGCCGCATTGCGGTACACGGGCAGCAGGTCCAGGTCCTGGCCCGGGTAGTTGACGATCTTCACTTGCCTGGCGCCGGAGCCGGGCAGGACCGTTCCGGTCGACATATGCGCGTTGTCCAGGACCAGGCGCGGCTTCTTCTTCGACAGCTTGGCCAGCTGCGCCGGGGTGACGGCCTCGGGCCCGTAGGTGCCGACGGTGGTGGCACCCGCCAGCTTCGCCGACCAGGTGGTGAAGACCTGGCTGACCACGTTCGGGCTCCTGCCGCCGGGCCAGGCGGCCTTCAGGTCCTTGGCCAGCTTCCCGTATTCGGCGTCGAAGGCGGTCGTCCACTTCGCTGCGGCCTTCTCCGTACCGAACAGCTTGCCCAGCCGCGCCACTTCGGTCTTCACCTTCTCGGCGTCGTTGTCGAGATTCACCTCGACCGGTTTCGCCCGGGAGCCCGCGGCTTCCTTGATCTTCTCCGCGTACGGCTCGAAGGGCGCGTACACCACGAAGTCGGCCTTGGCGACGGCCGCGAGGTCGGAGGGCTTGGGATCGTAGTCGGGGGCGTGGTGCACGGACTGGGGCACGATGACCGTGACGTCCTCGGCGCCCGCGGCCTTCGCGAAGGCACCTTCCCAAGTAGTGGTCACGACGACGACAGGCCTGCCCTTCGTACTTTCGGAGCCGCTGTCGGCCGACTTGTCGGGGCCGCTTGTGCAGCCCGCGACCAGGGCCGGCGCCACGATCAGTGCGAGGAGGGAAGCGATACGGACACGGGTGCGCGCCATGAGCTGATTCTCCGTTCGGGGATGAGGTGAACCGCGAGGACGACCGCCCCCGCGGTCAGGACGAGGACCGGCCCCGGCGGCCAGTCCAGCCAGAGAGCGACGAGGAACCCGGTCAGGTTCACGGTGATCCCGACGCCGATCGCCCAGCAGGTGATCGACTTCAGCGAGGTGCCCAGGCGGCGGGCCGCGAGGGCGGGCAGCAGCGTCAGGGCGTCGACCAGCAGGGCACCGGTGAGCTTGATCGCTCCGGCGACCGATACCGCGACCAGAACGAGCAGCACCAGGGTGAGGACGCGGACCGGAACGCCCGAGCACAGCGCGAGCTCCCGGTCGTACAGCAGCAGCGCCACGTCCCGGCGCCGCCACCAGAACAGGCCGGGGACGACGAGCGCCAGCACCCCGAGTACCACCAGATCCGCCGTGCCCACGGACAGGATCGACCCCCACAGCAGCGCGAACGCGCCCGAGGCGTTGACGCCCGAGACCGCGAGGACCAGCAGCGCGGCCGCGATGGCCAGACTCATCAGCAGGCCCATCGCCCCTGACAGGCCGTCCGGGGTCCGGGCGAGCGGCGCCACACCGGCGCCGGCCAGGCCGCATGCCACCAGCGCGCACAGCATCGGATCGAGTCCGGTCAGCAGCCCGATCGCGATGCCCAGCAGCGCGACATGCATCATCGCGAACCGCACCGGCATGATGTCCAGCCCGACGATCACCACACCGATCACCGGCAGCCCGATCGCGGCCAGCAGCAGGGCGACCCCGGCCCGCTGCACCGGCACGAGCTGGAGGAGCGCGCCGAGATCGGCGGCGGCGAGGGTCACCGGACCACCTCCCGCAGGTGCCCGGCGGCCATCTCCAGCACCCGGTCGCAGCGCCCGGCCAGCGCCCGGTCATGAGTGACCACCACCAGGGTCACCGGCAGCCCGACGAGCACCTCCGCCGCCTCCTCCTGACCGGAGAAGTCCAGGGCGGCGGTGGGCTCGTCGGCCAGCAGGACCTGGGCCCCGGCGGCCACGCAGCCGATCGCACGGGCGAGGTACATCCGCTGCAACTGCCCCCCGGAGAGGGTGTGCAGAGGACGCGCGGTCAACTCTCCGACGCCCAGCCGGACCGCTGCCTCACCCGCCTCCGCGGGCGCGTCACTGCTGGCGAGCAACTCCGCCCCCAGGAGAGGGAATCGACCGGCGGCCGGCTTCTGCGGAATCCAGGCGCAGGCCCGCCGCCGCCAGGCCCACTCCGCCGGCGTACGGCTGCCCCGGCCGCCGACCAGGATCTCTCCGACGACCTGGCGATGCAGACCCAGTACGGCCCGGAGCAGGGTCGTCTTGCCCGAGCCATTGGTACCCGTCAGGGCGACGCGCTCACCCGCGGCGATCTCCAGATCCACGTCGGTGACCGCCTCGACTCGGCCGTGGCGACAGGCGACCTCCCGCATCCGTATGTCCAGCCCGCCCATCACACGCCCTTCAGCCGTCCGTAACCGAACCGGTGCGGCGGCCCTTGTCCGCCTCCCCACGCGCCAGTAGTCGGACGACCGGCCCGTCGGGTTCCCGCGCTCCGACAACTCCTCGCGCCCACAGCGCCGTTCGACCGAGCCACCCAGCTGGCCGGCGGCGCCGACCGACCTCTCTCACGTAGTCGTACGAAGTCGCCGTCGGGTTCCCGGGGATCCGCTGTTCACCGCGAGCAAGCCGCGGTCACCCGTCCCCTCAGAAGAACACGGGAATATTGATCGGGGTGTCCTCGTCGCCTGCGGCGCTGACGAAGGAGTGTGCGCGGAAGGCGGGCTTCGGTTGCCAGCCTGTCGCGTACCAGTCCTCCGGGTCCTCCTTGGTGACCCACAGATGCCAGCTGCCGATGGATTTCCGGTTGAGGTACTGCTCGGTGAAGATGCTCCAGACCGGATGGTCGCCGTCGTAGTGGTAGCGGGCTCCCGTCGAGATCCTGCTCTGCGAGCCGCTCGCATCGGTCTTCTGCTCGACACACGTCTTCGCCTCGACGGGCACGCCGGGGACCTTCACCCAACGGCTGCAGGACTTCTTGATCGGACCGGCGGCCGAGGCGGAGGCAGTCGCCGGAGTGGTGAGTGCCAGGGGGACGGTCAGCAGGGAGGCGGCCAGCACGCCGCACGTGTACTTCACGGTGGATTTCATGCCTCCACCGTGGCCGGTGGCCGACGGGCGTCCCAGCGCCGAGATCTCGGGTCTTGACAGCACCGTCCGGCGGCGCAGTCGACGATCTTTCGTGCGCCCGGAGCCCGGAGCCCGGGGCCAGGCGGTCAGGCGGTCAAGGCGGGTTCGGCGGCGTGATCCAGCTGAGCGAGCGCTCGACTGCCCGCTTCCAGTTCTCGTACTCCGCCTGCCGCCGCCGGGGGTCCATGTCCGGCAGCCACTGGGCCGCCCGGTGCCAGTTGCGGCGCAGGACCTCCAGATCGGGCCAGTAGCCGGCGGCGAGCCCGGCGGCGTAGGCGGCGCCCAGGGAGACCGTCTCGACGGCCATGGGGCGCACCACGGGCACGTCGAGCACGTCTGCCAGGAACTGCATGAGCAGGTTGTCGGACGTCATCCCGCCGTCCACCTTGAGCACCTTCAGGGTGAGCGAGGAGTCGGCGTTCATGGCGTCGACCACCTCCCGGGTCTGCCAGCCGGTGGCCTCCAGCACGGCGCGGGCCAGGTGTCCCTTGGTGATGTACGAAGTGAGGCCGACGATGACACCGCGCGCGTCGCTGCGCCAGTGCGGCGCGTACAGCCCGGAGAACGCCGGGACGATGTAGCAGCCGCCGTTGTCCTCGACGGTGCGGGCCAGGGTCTCGATCTCGGGGGCGGTGCTGATCAGCCCCAGCCGGTCGCGGAACCACTGGACCAGCGCGCCGGTGACGGCGATCGGCCCTTCGAGCGCGTAGACCGCGGGCTGGTCCTCGATCTTGTAGGCGACGGTGGTGAGCAGTCCGTGCCGGGACGGTATGAGCTCGGTGCCGGTGTTGAGCAGCAGGAAGCTGCCGGTGCCGTAGGTGCACTTCGCCTCGCCGGGGGAGAAGCAGGTCTGTCCGAACAGCGCCGCCTGCTGGTCACCGAGTGCCGCGGTGATACGGACGCCCGGGAGGACGGAGCGTGCGGTTCCGTAGTTCTCGGCCGAGGAGTGGATCTCCGGGAGCATCGGGCGGGGCACCCCGAAGAACTCCAGCAGCTCCTCGTCCCAGTCGAGGGTGCTGATGTTCATGAGCATGGTGCGGCTGGCGTTGGTGACGTCGGTGATGTGCAGGCCGCCGGCTTGCCCGCCGGTGAGGTTCCAGATCAGCCAGCTCTCCATCGTGCCGAACAGCACCTCGCCGTCCTCGGCACGCTGCCGCAGCCCGTCGACGTGGTCGAACAGCCAGCGGATCCGGGGGGCGGAGAAGTACGTGGAAGGGGGCAGGCAGCAGCGCCGGAGGAAGAAATCGTCCCCGGGCCGGTTCCTGAGGTCCTCGACCAGCGGAGCCGTACGGGTGTCCTGCCAGACGATCGCCCTGCCCAGCGGGGTGCCCGTACGCCGGTCCCACAGCACGGTCGTCTCGCGCTGGTTGGCGATCCCGACGGCGGCGACCTCGTCGGGGCCGACATCGGCGTCGGAGAGCGCCTGCGGCACCACGCGCTGCAGCGTGTGCCAGATCTCGACGGCGTCGTGCTCGACCCACCCCGGCTGAGGGAAGTGCTGCTGGTGCTCCCGCTGGGCGACCGACACCAGCCGCCCCTGGTGGTCGAACAGGATGCATCGGGTGGAGGTGGTGCCCTGGTCGATGGACATCACATACCGCTCAACCATGATCAGCCTTCCGTTGTGGTGCGCAAGGGCGGCAGGGCTCACCAGCGGGCGGCCCCCAGATCTCTGGAGATCGCCCGGGCGGCGTGGCGGACCTGGGTGACCAGGGCCGACTGCGGGACCCCTTTGGAGTCGCAGATCCGCTCGACCGTGCCGGAGACGCCGATGGCGCCCACCACGAGGCCGCCGTGGCCCCGGATCGGCGCGGCGACGCCGGCCTCGCCCGTGATCATCTCTTGTACCTCGGCAGCCCATCCGAGCTCCCGGACCTCGGCGAGCGCCCGGGTGAGGTGCTCCGCGGTGACCAGGGTGTGCCGGGTGTACGCCTCCAGCCCCGCCTCCACGGCCGGCTCCATGGGCACGCTGCCGAAGGCCAGCAGCACCTTGCCGAGCGAGGAGGCGTGCAGGGGCAGCAGCGTGCCCACGTCCAGGGTCTGGAGGGTGTCGTCGGGGCGGAAGACGTGGTGGACGATGAGCACCTTGCCCTCCAAGGGCGCGCCCAGGCGGACCGCCTCCCCGCTGCGGGCAGCCAGGGCGTCGGCCCAGTTGATGGAGCGGGACCGCAGCTCGTTGACGTCGAGGTAGCTGGTACCCAGGTGCAGCAGCGCGGCCCCGAGCTGGTACTTTCCGGTCGTCGGGTCCTGCTCGACGAAGTCGATGTTCTGCAGGGTGCGCAGAATGCCGTGGGTGGTGCCCTTGGCCAGTCCGAGCGACGCGGCCACCTCGCCCAGCCCGAGCCGACGGGGCCCGCTGGCGAGCAGACGCAGGATCGCCGCCGCCCGTTCGATCGACTGGACCGGGCCGGCCATGAGCCAATCGTAGTCCCGCGGTCGGCATCTGCCAGGAGGGACGGCCCTCCGCGGGCCGGCGTTCGGTAATGCCGACCGCTGTTCATTGACCGCCTCCACCGTTCCCCATAGCGTCCCTTTCAAGCCCGGCGTTCAGCCGGTAGGGGCCTCGGAGGAGGCAGCATGACGGCACAGCTTGAAGCGGTGGTTCGGGATGCGGTCGAACATGTCTTTCCGCTGCCGCACATCCCCGAGGCCGTCTCGGTCGTACGCCGACGTGCGCGTACGGTCCTGGCCGACTGGAAACTGGCCCCGGACCTCGCCGAAGACGCGCTTGTGGTGATCTCGGAGATGATCACCAATGCGGTCGTCCACGCCCTGCCGCCGGCGGTGCTGCGGCTGTCATTGGTCGCCGACGGGAACAACGCCGTGCGCGTAGAGGTCACCGACGCGGGGCCCGCGGCGGCGGACGGGCCACCGGTCGTCGTGCCCTGCGCGGGCGAGCACGGCCGCGGGCTCGGCATCGTCACCGCCCTGGCGGCCGAGTGCGGCACACGGGTCCACGCGGGCGGTACCACACGGTGGGCGAATCTTCTCGCAGCGTGAGCGGGCGAGCCGGTGAGCTGGTGGTTCGGGGGCCGGGGGCCGGCGGCGGGTTCGGTCGTCTCGAACGTGATCAGCCGAGCAGCTCGGCAAAGCCTCCCGCCCGGGCAAGGCCCTCCAGCTCGTCCATGGCTCGCCGCGCCATGGACGCCGCAACCGGGTCGTGGCTCTCGATGCCGCTCGCCGCGAACTCCTCCTCGTCCAGACGCAGAACGGTCGCTCCATCGGCAGAGAGCCACAGGTCGAGTTCGAGGTCCTCGACGACGATGCCGTCCGATCTGATACCTGCCGGGCGGGCGGCATCGCAGTACCAGCCCTTGAGCGTGCCGTCGGCGGCCCGTACCTCCTTGACGGCGTACCAGCGGTCGCGCCAGTAGTGCTCGGTGAACACATCACCCGGCTCGAACCGTACGAACCCGAAGTCACGGACCGTCGTCCTTCCCCACGGGGCGCGCACGACCGCGTGGGTACCGTCATCGCTCGCGACGACCGCCGGATAGCGCAGCTTGGTGCTGCCGGCCTTCACCAACTGGACGGTCACTCCCTGGCCCACGGTGAAAGTGCCCCTGCTCATGATGTCTCCCTACTCCGCTGCTTCGTCCGGCGAACACACCGACACCGTCTCCCGGAGAAGGAGCGTCGGGCCAGCGATTTGTTCGGCGGCAGAGCCACCGGTGGCCCACACCCACCTGGCTATGGGCCTACTGGACCACAAGGGTCGGTCAACCGGGAGCAGACGCTCGCTCAGACCCGGTCCGCCGCGATCAGCAGGTAGTGGAAGCTGCCTTCCTTGTAGGCGGTGAGGAACGGGTCCTCGACGCCGGTGGCCAGCGAGGACTCGGCCCGCAGCTCCCAGTACGGAATCGTCGCGGCCGTCAGGTCGACGACGTTCATCGGGACGAGGCCGTTGGCCGCCATGGCCTTGAAGTAGGCGCTGCGCGGGTGGATGTTGCACGTGTAGTGCTCGTCGATGCGGCTGACGGCCTTGGAGCGGCCACCCGTCACGTCGTTGGAGCAGCCGGTGATGACGACGTAGCGGCCGCCGAAGGCGAGCTGGCGGGCGTGCTCGGCGAAGAGGTCGAACAGGTCCACGTACATGGTGGACTCGTTGTTCCAGATGCCCTGGAAGGCGGCGGTCGGCAGGCCCGTGTCCAGCATGTTGCGGAAGTGGTAGCGCACCTTGTCGTCGACGCCCCGCTTGCGGGCCTGGCCGTTGGCGAACTCGACCTGGGTCTCGGAGATGGACACACCGTCCACCTGGCAGCCGAAGCGGGCGTTGGCCATGATGCTGGTGCCGCCGCGGCCGCAGCCGGCGTCGAGCAGACGGTGGCCCGGGGCTATGGGGCCGAGGTGGTCGAGCAGGACATCGGCCTGGGCCGACTCCAGGCGGTGCAGTTCGGCGATGATGCGCTCGTCGCGGGTGTCCTCGGGGCCCTCCAGGACGGAGGGGTCGTAGTCGCCGAGGCCGTAGTGGTGGTGGTAGAGGCCGTCGACGTCGCCCAGGCGCAGGTTGACCGGGTCCTTCTCGCTGTTCCAGTAGTCCGCCACGGACTTCTGGTAAGCCGTGCGCAGGACGGGAACGGAGGCGGCAGATGTGGTGGTCATAGGTGGAGCTCCTTGCAGTGTGCGGATGTCAGGAAGTCGGTGAGGTGTAGCGGGGGCTGCCGCTGTGCCATGCGCGGTTGCCGCCCAGCCAGGCCCACACCCCCGCCAGGAAGCGGCGCAGCTGGGGCGAGCCGGTCAGGGCCAGGGCCGCAGCCTCCGTCTCGAAGGTGCGGACCAGTTCGTCGTGGATCGCCGCACTCCGTTCGACCGCCTCGCGCGGGGAGCACCGCTCCTCCTCGGCGATCACGGTCGGCAGGTTGAACTCCACGCTCACCGAGTGGCGTTCCTTCGCCATCGAGTACAGGTCGTTGACGAGAGTGGCGGCCGTGGAGGCCATGGTCACGGCGCGGCGCACCCGCGGATCGGAGTATTCGGCGGCGGGCAGCGTGTAGCCGCCCACCATGTCGGTCATCGCGATGCACGGGAGGAAGCTGTTGATCTGACGGTGCGCCAGGTACTCCCAGACGGCGGGCACCCGGCCCTGAGTACGCCAGGAGCCCTCCTGGCAGTAGCCCACGAACAGCACGGCCACCTCGTGGCGCACCCGGGCCAGTTGGGACGGGTCCGCGTACCGGTCCAGGTGTGCGAAGCCGGCGCGCAGGGCGGTCCGCACCGGGTCGTCCCGCATGGCCTTCTCGACGGCGGGAACGTAGCCGAGCGGAGGGTGGGCGGGGTCGACGGCCGCGTACGCGACCCCGAGCTGCGCGCCGAGCAGCGCCGGCGCGGAACCCATCGCCTCGTCATCGCAGTAGTAGTCGTCCGTGGCCCACTCCGCCAGCGCGCACTTGCCCGCCGCGAGCAGCCGGTCCGGGTCGTCGGTGTCGGGGTGGGCCAGCATCATCAGGCGCCCGAAGTCCGCCGCGCGGACGCGGTCGAGCCGTCCGGCGTAGAGGCCGATCTCTTCGGCCCACGCCACCAGGCGTGCGTTGACCTCCTCGGCGAGCGCCGGGTCGTCGCGGAGCGCGGGCGGGCAGTACAGGTCCGGGACGGCACCGCCGCCGGCGTCGACGGCGGCGCCCCCGACGTCCTTGCGCCCGGCAACGTCCTTGCGCCCGGCCGCGATACGGGCGGCCGAGGTGCCCAGCCCCGTCGGTCCGGTCGGAAGCGGGGCGTACCTCTCCGGGCGGGCGTCACCGGTTCCGGGCAGCCGCTTCGGCGCCGCCGGGCGGACACCCAGGTGGGGGCGGCCACTCTGGTGTGGGGGAGAGGCGAGCAGCGCGGCCACCAGCCGCGCCACGTCGTGACGGGCCGCGGGCGCGGTCATACGGGACAGCAGCGACACGGATGACTCCTCAGGCCTCAGGCCGGCGTGCCGAAGACTTCGACGTTCTCCAGGACGCCGAGGGCATCGGGCACGAGAACGGCCGCCGAGTAGTACGTGCTGACCAGGTAGGAGATGATCGCCTGCTCGTTGATGCCCATGAACCGGACGTTCAGACCGGGCTCGTACTCGTCGGGGATCCCGGTCTGGCGCAGCCCGACCACTCCCTGCCCGTCCTCGCCCAGCCGCATCGCGAGGATCGCGGAGGTGCCCGCCTCCGAGACGGGGATCTTGCCACAGGGGAGGAGCGGCACCCCCCGCCAGGCCGGTACGGGATGACCGTCGACCTCGGCGGTGTCGAAGGCGAGGCCCCGCTTGTTGCACTCACGGCCGAAGGCCGAGATGGCCCGGGGATGGGCGAAGAACACCTTGGTCCCGCGCCGCATGCTGAGCAGCTCGTCCATGTCGTCCGGGGTGGGCGGGCCGGAGTGGGTGGAGATGCGCTGGCTGTAGTCGGCGTTGTGCAGCAGCCCGAACTCGGGGTTGTTGACGAGCTCGGACTCCTGGCGCTCGCGCAGCGCCTCGATCGTCAGCCGCAGCTGCTGCTCGATCTGGTCCATCGGGTCGTTGTAGAGGTCCGCGACCCGGCTGTGCACCCTGAGGATCGTCTGTGCCACGCTCAGCTCGTACTCGCGGGGCTGGAGCTCGTAGTCGACGAACGTGCCCGGCAGCACGGGCTCGCCCATGTGCCCGGCGGCGAGGGCGATGGCCGCCTCGCCCTTCTTGTTCTGCGGCCGCGCCTTGTCGGCCTGGCGCCGCCGGACGTGCGCCCGCAGCCCCTCGTTGCGGCCCGCCACCTCCTCGTACGCGGCCCGCGGCAGCGCCAGCACCGTGCACGCCGTCATCGCGCGCGCCGTGAACTCCCACGTGCCCGGCTCCTCGGCCACGGTCTGTCCGCCGAAGAACCCGCCGTCCGCCAGCACGCCGCGCCGGGAGTCATCGCCGTACGCGCCAGGGGCGAGCTTCTCCACCTTGCCGCGGGCGATCAGGTGGACCTCGTCGAGTGTCCGACCCCGCTCGGCGATCACCTGGCCGGCTGCGTACTCCCGCTGTTCGCACCGCTCGGCCAGCGCCCGCAGCACCTCGGCGTCGTCGTACCCGCGCAGCAGCGGCAGTTCGCCCAGCTCGGCGGGGACGACCTTGACCGCGGCCCCTTCCTGGACGAACGTCACCCGGCCGTCGCCGACCTCATACGCCAGCCGCCGGTTGACCCGGTAGGCGCCGCCCTTGACCTCCACCCAAGGCAACGTCCGCAGCAGCCACCGCGAGCTGAGGCCCTGCATCTGCGGCACGGTCTTGGTGGTGGTCGCCAGGTTCCGTGCGGCGGCGACCCCCAGACTGAGCTGTGCCCGGCCTGCTGTCTGCTCGGGCTGCTCCGGCTGCTGCCAGTGCACTGCGGTCGACATCCGCTCCGGTTCCTTCCATCTGGCGCATACGTCAAGAGGAAGCCCCTGAAATGGCCCGATCGGACGAAGATGAGCTCCCGCCGCGCAAGTGAAGCAGCGCTTAATGATGTTGGTCGAGGTGGCTGGAAGCGCACCGATGCATTTGCGTCACCGGGTGGAGTGATCGCTATGTCCACTGTGCTACGAAGTGTGCGTTTTGGGCTGGCTGAGGTGGCGTCATACGCAAGCGCCGGCGTGGTGCGCTCGATGATCGAGGTGGCCGATAACGTGTGGTTGGGCAGGGTGAGGGAGGCGTATCGGCCGAGGTCAACGTGCGCCCGCGACCGCGTCGTACGAAAGCCGCACCACGTCGCCCAGTTCGATGTGTCCCGGCCGGATCACCTGGGCGTAGACGCCGGCGCACGGCTCGGGGCGGCGTCCGGGCATCGCGATGATGCGGTGGTGTTCGGCCAGGGTCCGTAGGGCGGCCTTGTCCTGAGGCAGTGCGCCGTGCGCGAGCGTCGGGACGGCACAGCGGGGGGTGGAGGCCACGACGCGGAGGGTCAGCCGGTCGCCGATGCTCAGTTCCCTGCCCACCCAGGCACGGTCGGTGAAACCCACACCGTCCGTCTTGATGACGATGTTGGGACGGTAGCGCTCTGCTTCTACGGTCCCACGGGGGCTGAGCACGGCCACTTGACGCAGGGTGGAGGTGCTCATCAGGTGTACGGGGGCGAAGTCGAAGAACGTGCCGGCGGGCGCCAGCGAGCCCACCTGCAGGACGTCCGCCCGGACCTCGGCGTCGACGCCTTCTCGGAGCACTTGCTCCGGTACGGAGCGGTCGAGCATGCCCTGAGACGGCAGTGTGTCGGTCAGTGTGACGGCCCGGCCGAGGGCGGCCGACAGGACTTCGTCGATGTCGGTGTCGCTGCTCCAGGCCAGTTTGCCGTTCGGCAATTCGATACGCGGACGGCTCTGCTCAAGTGTCGCGGTGCACTTGAGCAGGTCCCTCCACAGCCGCGGATTCTTCGCGCTGGCGACCTTTCCCGAGTCCCGGTCGACGACGGCGAGACTGCGGTCTCCGGCCAGTCCGTTTTCGGTCACCGCCGTAGAGGGCACCGGTTCACCGAGCATCGACTTGACTGGGTAGCGCCATAAAGCTTCCACGGTGCCGAGTTCGTTCTCCACGGTGTCTCCTTTATCTTCATCGCGTTTCTGTGTGTGTCGTGGCTCGCCGCTTGGAAACTGACTGACTGAGTGCCTGACTGACTGAGTGCCTGACTGAGTGATTGAGGCGGTCTGCGCACCATCAACGACCCTGGGCGGGCCTGGGCGGGCCTGGGCGGGCCTGGGCAGGCCGGGCACGGCCAGGCACCGCGCGGCGCATCCACCCGCCGAACCGCGAACCCGAGAGGCCGGCCGAGAATCACGCGAACGCGACTAGTGCGACGGCCGTCGCCGCCAGCGCGGCATATATCGCAGCCGCCACTCGCAGGCCGAAGCGCAGCAGGCCGTACTCCACGACACCCGCGCTCTTCGCGGAGTCGCCGGCCACCGCCAGGATCAGCATGATCATGGGGAGCGAGGTGAAAACGGCATGACCCGCCGCGCTGTTCTGCAGGGCCGCGAACCATACGTCGAGCCCGGCGCCGTGCGGGGCCAGGCGTTCCTGGAGCGGCATCATCAGCGCGTTGCCGCCGACGTTGGAGCCGGTGATGAAGCCGCCGAGCATGCCCAGCGCGGGGGAGGCAAGTGCGATGACCAGCGGCGGCGCCGCGGCGACCGCCACGCCTATCTCTCCGATCATGCCGCTGTCCGCCATCAGCCGGCCGAGAGCGACGAACCCGGTCAGGGCCAGCAGCGGTCGGCCGGCGCGGATCAGTGCCGCCCGGGCGTCCGAGCCGCGCAGTCGGCCACGGTCCAGCAGCAGGGCGGCGGCCAGCAGGGGCAGGCCCGGCGAGGACAGCAGCGCGAAGCTTGCGTTGCCCGCGTGCAGTTCCAAGGGCGGAACGCCGAGGGCCGTGGCCGCACGGGTGACGACGATGCCGCCGAGGACGAGACCGTACGCATGCAGGACCGCGCGCGGTGGGAACAGTCGACCGGCGGTGGGCTCGGTCCCCGCGCCGGAAGGGGTCCGACGTACGGCGCACAGCACCAGCCCCAACGCCGTCGTGAGCAGCCCGGCCAGTACACCGGCCGGCTGGACCACACCCGCCCGGTTGAGCAGCAGCAGCCCGAGCGAGAGCGTCCCGCCCGCGGCCGCGGCCACGACGGCGGTACGGAGACGGTGTTGCGGGCGCGCCAGCAGCGCCGCCCAGACGGTCACCAGGGGGAAGACCAGGCTGCTGGTGACCGCGGTGGCGGTGCCCAGCGCGGCCGTGTCCGTGCCGATGAGCGCGGCGCCGATGACCGTGGCGAGACCGAGGGTGCCCCACGGCATGATGTTCATCCCGAGCATCGCCTGCCGCAGCGCGGTCGCGGGCGGCGTGAGAGCGAGCAGCACCGGCACCGTGACCAGTAGTGAGACCCCGAAGCCGGTGAGCGCCTCCACCGTGGGGGCGATGCCCGCCACCACCAGGGCGATCTTCGCGGGGCCGGGCAGTGGTAGCCCGCGCACCCACTCCTGCAGCGACCGGTGTACCTCCCGGCGAGTGAGCACCTGGCTGAGGTAGACGCCGGGCAGCATCACCGCGGCGGCGTTGAGCACCAGCAGACCGGCTCCCCCTGCCGCCGCCGTCAACGCGCCTCCTGGCAGCGCGAAGTCCGGCAGCCACCAGATCAGCACCGCCGCCAGGGCGACGCCCGCAAGCGCTGCCCAGTGCGCCGGCCGGCGCAACCCGGTGATCATCCCCAGCACCATGAAGAGAGGGGACACCGCTATGGCCCACACCATCGTTCCAGCCGCCTTTCGTGTCTCGTTGCACGGCTGGGGCACAGCTTCGCGGCACGACCGGCGGCGGTCTTGAACAAAAGTCGCGGGGCGGCGATCACGGTCATGGACGTCGTGGGACGACGGTCACGGTCACGGCCTGGAAGTCGTGGGGCGACGGTCATGGCCATGGCCACGGCCATGGAAGTCGCGGGAGCGCCGCCGCACGCCGCCGCACGCCGCCGCACGCCGCCGCACGCCGCCGCGTGGCACCGCACGCTGACGCTCAGGCTCGGATGGCCCCCGGAGTGACCCCGAAGTAGCGCTTGCAGATGCGGGTCAGGTGCGACTGATCGGCGAAGCCCGTAGCGGCCGCCACTTCAGCTGGCCGCTGCCCGGCCAGCAGCAGACGGCGAGCACGGTTGGCGCGCAGCCGCAGCAGGTAGGCGTGCGGCGGCAGCCCGTACGCCTGGCGGAAGGCGGCGATGAGCGAGGCTCGCGGCATGTCCGCCGCCGCGCTGAGCTCCGCGACGGTGACCGGTTCGGTCCAGCGGTCATGCAGCAGCTGCCGCGCCAGATCCGGACCGCGGCGCACATCTTGCGGCCTGCCGATGGCAGCCACCCGGCCGGTACGGGCCTGCCGGCGCAACAACGCGCCCAGGCCGCCGAGCAGCAGGGACTCCGCGGTCAAGGGATCGCCCGCGTGCTCCTGCTCCCTGTGGACGTGGCGCAGCCGGGCGAACAGCGCGGCGTCCCGCACGGCCGTCTCCGGAAACCAGACATCCGCGGCGCCCAAGCGCTCACGGGCCAACTCGTCGACCAGCGCCGTGTCGAAATAGAACATCCGGTACCGCCAGCCGGACTCGTCGGCGGCGAAACCGGTGTGCACCTGCCCGGGGTTGAGGACCACCAACTGCCCGGCCGGAACCACGACCTTGCCACCGGCCATGTGCAGCCCCTCCGCGCCCTGCTCGATGACGCCGACGGCCAGCTCCTCGTGGCTGTGCCGGTCGAAGGCGAAGCGCTCGAAACGAGCAGCCAGCAGATCCACCCGCGCACTGCCGGCCGCGGTCCACAGCCGTGCCTGCTCGCCTCCCGATCCCATCAGCGCATGCTCGCAGACCAACGTCCGCCGGCGTATGGCCCTGCTCACAGCGCTGGCTGAGGCCCAAGGGGCAACCGGAAGCGTCAACTCCCTGGTGTGGCCTGGCTGTCCCGAATACATCGACTGCGGTCGCCGGTCGCCCCTGTACGCGGCCGGTGCGGTCGGGCCAGGGCCTCGATTTCTTGTGCTCAGAACCATAAGGATGATCTGGAGACGCTGACGGTCAGCTGTTCAGGCTCGTGAGGCGGGCGCCGGGCCGGTAGTCCTCCCGGGGATGAATCCGAGCCGTTTCCCCGCCAACGAGGTCGGCGCCTGCCAAGATCGTCTTCGGTGTTTTCGCTGAAGATGATGCAGGCCGACAAGGCCCGGGTGAAGGGCTAGCGGCCGCACCGTAATTTCCCTGCGTGACCGATGGGTGATGGGTGGGCGTCCCCATTCACAATTCAAGCCCTGGCTAATCCTGGCCGGGGCTTGATTGGTTCGACTGAGAGATGTTCCGCTACTCGGAAAGAAGAGTCTTCTCCCGCCGTGCTTTACCACCTACCACCCTTGCTGCCCGCTTTGCGTGAGCCTTCAGACATCGCGAAGTGGTTGAGCCGTTCCCTTTTCCTGGTCCGAGTGTCCCCGCTTCGATGCGATCTCGCGCTGTTTTTCGAACAGGGATCCTCGGCTAGCCACGTCGGAAAGGGCAAAGGGCTCTCATCCTGCTTCGCGTCACCGACGAAGGCGGAGCGATCGGCACCGCAACGCCAGGTCGCACTTTCACTCTGTGTTACCCTCAACCGTTTGGACGGCTGTGACGGCCGGCGGCTCCGGCCATCCGGTTCCCACTGTTCGTCGGCTGCTCGTTCCTGCCGGGCCTTCCTCGGTACGTTCCCCATGCGGAAGGCTCTCCATGAACCACCCCGACCGCCCCGCCACCACGCACGGCGACCTCGCCCAGCCGGCGCCCCTCACCCCGATGGTGCCCCCGGTCGCCTCCTTCGCTGACCTGGAACTGCCGGCCGAGGTACTGCGAACGCTCACCGAGCGCGGCGTGCGCGAGCCCTTCCCGATCCAGGCAGCCACGCTGCCCAGCGCCCTCGCGGGACGCGACGTCCTGGGACGCGGGCGTACGGGATCGGGCAAGACGCTCGCCTTCGGCCTGCCGCTGCTCGTACGGACGGCCGGGCGGCGTGCGGAGCCGAAGCAGCCCCTCGCCCTGATCCTGGTGCCTACCCGGGAGCTGGCCCAACAGGTGTCCGAAGCGCTCGCGCCGTACGCCGACGCGCTCCGGCTGCGGATGGCCACGGTCGTCGGCGGCATGTCGATCGGCCGGCAGGCCGCTGCGCTGCGCGACGGGGCCGAGGTCGTCGTCGCCACCCCTGGCCGTCTGCACGACCTCATCGAGCGCAGGGCCTGCCGCCTGGAACGGGTACGGATCACCGTCCTCGACGAGGCCGACCAGATGTGCGACATGGGCTTCCTGCCGCAGGTCACCGAGGTGCTCGACCAGGTGCACCACGACGGCCAGCGGATGCTGTTCTCGGCCACCCTGGACCGCGACGTGGACCACCTGGTCACCCGCTACCTCCACGACCCCGTCGTCCACTCCGTCGACCCGTCGGCGGGCGCGGTCACGACGATGGACCACCATGTGCTGGTCGTCCACGGCCCCGACCGGTACGCCGTCACCACGGAGATCGCCGCCCGCGACGGCCGCGTACTGCTCTTCTTGGACACCAAGCACGCGGTCGACCTGCTCACCCGGCATCTGCGGGCCAGCGGAGTGCACGCCGCGGCCCTGCACAGCGGAAAATCCCAACCGCAGCGCACCCGGACCCTCGCGCAGTTCAAGAACGGCCAGATCACCGTCCTGGTGGCCACCAATGTCGCGGCCCGCGGTCTGCACGTCGACGACCTCGATCTCGTGGTCAACGTCGACCCGCCCACCGACCCCAAGGACTATCTGCACCGCGCGGGCCGCACCGCCAGGGCCGGTGAGTCCGGCAGCGTCGTCACGCTGGTGCTGCCGGGCCAGCGCCGCGAGATGAGCCGGCTGATGGTCGGGGCCGGCATCGAGCCGAAGATCACCAAGGTGCGCTCGGGTGAGGCGGAGCTGAGCCGCATCACCGGCGCCAAGGCCCCCTCCGGCACCCCGCTCGACGGCGGGCCCGCCGCGTCCCGGGCCAAGAACACCAACGCCCCCTTCCGCGGCCTGGGCACCAGCAAGGACGCCTCCCGCGGCACCGGCGGCAAGTCCCGCAAGGCCACCGAGGCCCGAAAGCTCGCCGAGGCCCGCAAGGCGGCCCGGGTGCGCCGCGGCAACTGAGAGCCGCTGCCCGATCGCCCCATATTCCTGATCACGGGATCGAGAACCTCCGGCCCTGCCCGAAGCTCTGGCGGCGGCCACTCATGTCCGCCGTCGCTGAGGGCGCCCACACGCGCACTGCCCTTCAGCAGCTCCGGTGAGCTGCTGAAGGGCTGACGATTCCCTCGGTCGCTACGGAGGGATATCGAGCTCAGGCCGTTTGCGTCATTCTTTGCTTGACGAAGTCGATGACGTCCTGAACGCGATCCATGTTCCGTACGTCGTCCTCCCGACAGGTGATGCCGAACTCCTCGGAGAGGAAGTTTGCCAGGGGGCCGTTGTCACCGTCCTCTTCACCCAGGTCTTCCCTCAACTGTGCATCGGGGATTACCTCATTCGGCTCCACCATCAGCTTTTGTGTCAGAAGATTCTTGACGCGGTCTTCGATGCTTGCCACGGCTTGGTTCCTTTCTTCAGGGAGTGCCCGAATCGTTCAACGCCCGGTAGCGCGGCACATCCCTCATCCGGGTGGAAAACGGTCGCGGCTCTCAGTGCATCAGTGGATGGAGCCACACGAAACCGCAGATGCTCCAAACGTGGGCTGGGCGCGCCTGCCCAGCCGGGGACTGTCACGCCCACCCAGCCCATCCAGCCCATCGAGCCCATGGAGGGAGACCTTCGAGGAGCGCAAATTCAGAAGCAATCAGCTGCGGCCGGTCGCGCCCGAGTCGGCAGCTGCTCGTCATGAACAGGCATTCCGGCTTCGTGAATGGTTGACGTGATCTCCTTACGTAGCTCAGACGTCCCCGTCTTGTGCAGCGCGACACCATCGGCGTAGGACTTGGTCGTCAGCTCCACCCGGTCCCGCCGCACCGCAGATTTCGTAGCCAGTGAGCGGCGAAGGGGGCGACTTCAAGGTCGTCGGCAGGGAGGTGTCTCAACGAAATGATCTCGTGAGGTGACTCGGTCCCAGGAATTCCGCGAGCCGCGTTGAGCCGGCGGCGTCCGGCGGTCGTACTGTCGATTCCGTTGTCGAGGAGGACTTCCGATGCGCAGCGTGACCTATTCGATGGGCGTCTCACTTGACGGTTACATCGTTGGGCCAGACGGCGACTTCAACTGGACGGCGCCTGACGAGGAGGTCTTTCGCTTCGTCACCGACGAGATTCGAGGCGTCGGCGTCCACCTGCTGGGACGACGGCTGTACGAGACGATGCTGTACTGGGAGACCGCCGACCAGGATCCATCGCTCGACGACTCCATGCTCGAGTGGGCCGCGATCTGGAAGGCGCTCCCAAAGGTGGTGTTCTCCACCACGCTGTCGGCGGTGCAGGGCAATGCCCGCCTGGCCTCCGGCGGCCTGGCGAAGGAGATCGAGCGGTGGCGAGCCGAGCCGGGGGAGGGCGACATCGCGATCGGCGGCGCGACTCTCGCCGCCGAGGCGGCCGCGTTGGGCCTGATCGACGAGTACCGGACCAGGGTTTACCCGGTACTCGTCGGCGGTGGTATTCCGTTCTTTCCCCAGCGCCAGCGCCGGGTGGATCTCGAACTCGTCGAGACCCGCACATTCGGCTCGCAAGTCGTCTACCTCCGCTACCGCGTGGCGCGCTAGCCGGTTCGTCCGCTTCGGTCCGGGCGATGGCGACGATCGGGGAGGAGCTGAGGGGGACGTGCCCGAGAGCGGGTCAGCGCTCCTGGTGCTCTGCGGCGGTGCGCTCGCCGAGCTTGCGGACGTGCGGGCTTGCGGACGTGCGGGCGTGCGTGCGTGCCTGATCAGGGTGTTTAGCATGCGGGTGTCGACGTGGAGGGCCTGCTCGGGCCGGCGGCCGGTGCCGCGGCGGCGAGGGCGCCGGACGGGGCGTGGATTCCGATGCCGGCGCCGATGTAGCCCTTGTGCGTGGGGAGTGGGCAAGCCTTCGGCAGCGGCCTTCAACAGGGCGGGTAGTGCCTGGAGGCGGGCCGCGGTGATGTCCGGGACAGGTCCCGGTTCGATGTCCTACACCCACAGAGGCGATCCGTCCGGTTGAGGACAGGAACTGGATGTTGCTGCCGAACGTCGCGTGCTTTGGGCTGAACCACCAGCCGTTTCCGCTGTCGCGGGCGCCGTCGACGCGGTCGCTCTCGATGAGTGTGCCGTCGAGGATGACGTGCGTCGTCCGGACTCCTGACACCCTGTCAGAGCCCTGTGCGGACCGGGACCTGGTGGGTGTGGACGTCGATCCCCTCGTACAGGTAGCGGTAGCCGGGTAGCGGGGTGGCCTGGGAGATGTCGGCGTCACGGGCCAGGAACTGGACGCAGCCACCCTCGCGGAACCAGCGCAGCACCAGCACGGACTGGCGGAAGGGACCGCGCGCTCGAGAACCGCGGCGTGCGCAGCCGTCGGCGGATGGCGGCCAGGAGGCGGGTGAGGAACTCGACGATGCGGCCCGGGACGTCGAGCGTGGCGGCATGGGTGACCAACGTGAAGCCCCTGGTGGCTACGGACATGATCTTGTGGTGAGGCCAGTCCCACCAGGGACTTCACGCATGTGCCGGGCGTGCAAGGCCGCTGCGCGATGCGTCTACAGGTCGAGCTGGTACTCGTGGGCGGTGTGCGTCGGGAGGTATCCGAGTTCGTCGTTGACGCGCCGCATGTACGGGTTGTTGTCGGCGGTGTCGGTCAGCAGGCTGCCGAGGCGGGGGTGGCGCTGACGAGCCTGGACGATCGAGGCGGCCTTCATCCAGCGGGCGAGGCCGTGGCCTCGGTGTTCGGGCAGCACCGCCGTGCCATAGTGCTGGGCGTCGCCCGTCCCGCTGCCGGGGACGACGAGTTCGGTGAACCCGGCGATGGAGCCGTCCGACCGGTCGATGGCCGCCACGGTGTGGAGAACGTCCCCGCGTGCGGCGACAGCCGAGGCCGCTGCCCGTACCCGATCGAGGTCCCAGACGACCGTGCCGTAGTCGACGGTGCCCATCGGCATGTCGTCCATGGCGCGACGCGATGCCACAAAGGTGTCGGCGAGTTCGTCGGGCACCAGCCCCTCCCACGACGCCAGCCGGTAGCCGGCATGCGGGTTCTCCGCGACGGCGGTGAGAGCGGAAAGGTCCGCGTCGGCCAGCGGGAGTCGGGCATAGGTCAGGGCCAGCACTGCGCGGAATCCGGAGGCGAGGAGGAAGCCGGCGCCGGGAGAGTCGGATTGGGCCTGGGATATGACGGCACGGCGGCCGTCCTCGCGGGCGGCGGTGACGGCCGCGGCGAGCAGGAGGGAGCCCGCCCGCCGGCGCCGTTCGGCCGGGTGGACCTGAACGTCCAGCTCGGCGAGGTGCCGCTGTCCGTCCTTGGTGAACAGGCGCAGGAAGGCGGACCCGACGGGGTGGCCCTCGGGGTCGGAGGCCAGCCAGGCCAGGCGGCGCCCGGCGGAGGTCTCCGCGGGGTCGGTCAGGGTGGTGATGCGTGCGGACAAGCTGGCTCCGTTACGAGAAGGATCTACGAGGGGTGGGGTGGGATTCGTCTTGCGCGATGCTGTCACTGGGCCCAGGGCAGGACGCGGGTGCCCTCGGTGCCGGGGACGGAGGCCACGCCGTCCGCGCGCATGGCGACGTGCGCCTCGGCCGCCTGCGGGGCGTGGACCTGGCGGAGCACGTCTGGCGGGAGGACGAAGGTCTGCCCGGCCGTGATCTTCTCGCTGCGGCCGTCGTAGGTGACTTCGAGGACGCCGGCGGTCACCGTCCAGACCTGTTCGCGGCTGATGAAGTGCTCGGGTCCGCTCTGGCCGGCCTCCATCGCGACGGTCCAGGTGCTCAGCTCCGTGCTGCCCCGGCTGGGAGCGGCCAGACCGGTCATACGGGCGTTCGGGGACTCGGTGACGTTCTCGGCGGTGGGGCTGATCACGTGCACGGCGGGCTGCTCGGGCTTCTCAGGCTGCGCGGGCTCGTCGGGGGTGGCCCATTCGACGAGTTGGACAACGACTCCGTTCGGGTCGGTCAGCTGGAACAGCCGCTCGCCCCAGGGCTCTTCGCGCAACGGCATGGTGATGGGGGCGCCCGCTTCGCGCAGGCGCTGTTCCTCTGCCTCTATGCCGGTGACGGTGAGCGCGAGGATCAGCCCCGTGGCCTGCTGGTCGCGCTGCTCGGGCGGGAGGACCTCGGTCCCGCTGCGCAGCAGCACGATGTCGGCTGCGGCGTCGCCGCCCCGGGTCAGGGACGCGAAGCCGTCTGCGGCCATGGCGACCTGATAGCCGAGGTGGACGCAGAAGAAGTCGCGGGAGGCGTCCACATCGGCGACGGTGAGGGACAAGGTGGAGGTGGTGACGTGCAAGGTGGCTCCTGTCAGGTTCGGGTGGTGAATCTGATGTGGGTGCGGGCGGGTGCGGGGGGCGGGTGCGTTGCTAGTCGGGCGTCTTCGCGTAGGTGAGGACGAGGTTCCGCCCTCGAACGCGCGGCTGTTGGTGAGGCTGAAGGTGCGAGGCGAGAAGTCGGCGTGGAAGAGCGGGAGCGGGAGCGGGATGCCGGAGCCGGCCAGAATCGGGTGCTGCTTGGCGATCAGCTCGTCGATCTCGGGCAGGAGTTGGCCGGCCAAGGTCGGCGCAGACGCAGACGCAGACGCAGACGCAGACGCAGAGGCAGATACCGAGCCCGTCCCCTCCTGCTTGAGACGGGGGACGAGCGTCACCGGGTCCTCCGTGGTGAGCTCGACGGCTGGGGGGGTCTGGGCTGATGGTGAGCGAGCAGGAGAGGGCGGTCTGCCGCAGGTGGACGTACGGGCTGGTGAGGTGGGCAGTCAGTCCGGGGGAGTAGGTGCCGCGGCCCAGGAGCACGGCGTCGAAGCGAGTGATGGGTGCGTCGGCGACTCCGAGGCCACGCGGCCCGGGTCGGGAGGGCGTTCGTGTACTTGTGTACTCGGTGATCAGGTGCGGAGCGAAGTCGCCGCTGAGGTGCGGCATGAAGAAGGCGAAGTGGCCGTCGGGGCGGCGATGAAGCCGTTGATGGTGGTGCCGATGAAGTCGGTGAGCTTGGGCTTGGGCATCCCCAGTCCGTTCGTTCGGGCGAACTTTACGACGGACGTAACTTTAATCAGAGTCGAGTAGGTAGGTCAAGCATATTTTTGCTACGGGTGTAAGATTGCTCCATGGCTACCGAGATGGGGCTCCGCGAGTCCAAGAAGCAGGAGACCAGGCAGCTGATCTCCGACTGCGCCACCAGGCTCTTCATCGCGCAGGGCTTCGAGCAGACCACGATCACCGAGATCGCCACCGCGGCCCGCGTCGCCAAGAAGACCGTCACCAACTACTTCCCCCGCAAGGAAGACCTCGCCCTGGACCACCACGAGGCGTTCACCCAGGGCCTGGCTCAAGCCGTCGCCGAGCGAGAGCCCGACGAAGAGCCGCTCACCGCCCTGGAACGGACGTTTCGCTCCGCCCTGCTGGAACACAGCCCCGTCGTCGGCTTCACCGGCTCCGCGTTCGCCCGCATGGTCGCCGACAGCCCTACCCTCAGTGCCCGGCTGCGCGAACTGCACGAGCAGCGGGAGGACTCGCTTGCCACGGCCCTGGCTGCCGTCGCCCAGGATCCCGTCCCGGCCATCGCGCCCCGCGCCGCCGCGGCCCTGATCGCCGCAGCGGACCGTCTGCTGTTCCGGCGCATCCAGGAACTCACCCTGGCCGGCCACTCCGACGACGAGATCGAGGCCACCCTGATCCCGGAGGCCGACCACCTCCGCACCCTGCTAGCCGCCCTCGGCAACCACCCCACCACCGCAGCCTCGTAACCCGCCGCGTTCACGTCAGACGGCTTCCGCCTTGACATCGACGCCTCGACATCGACGCCTCGACATCGACGGCTGAGGCGCCGCAGCGTCCGCCAGGATCGACGGGCAGCCCGGCGCAGCGCGTATGCGTTAACCGGCGTCATCTGGCTGAATGACGCCGGCCGGCACCATGCAACGTCACCAGCCAGCCACACCCATCATCGCGAAGCGCACACGACCGCGGTCAATCCGCTGAGCGCGGCCTAGCCATCCCCAGGCGCCCGGACCGGCCGCGCCGGCATCTTCTTCTTCTGGCGTCCCGTGTCCTCGGCCCATCTGGGCGTCGGTCCTCGTACCGGTCGAGCGATCGGCTCTTGGCCGGCCAACGGCGCGGGGCGAGTCGGGAGCCGCTTCCGCTGCGAAGCAGGCGGTGGCGGGGCGGGGGCGCGCGGCCGCTCAGCCGGCAGCACCGCTGCGGGCGTACCGGCCCGGGGTGACGCCCACGACCCGCTTGAACTGCCGGTTGAGGTGGGACTGGTCGTAGAACCCGGCGGCGGTCGCGACCTCGCCCGGCGGCCGTCCGTCGAGGAGTAGGCGGCGGGCCAGGTCGACGCGGCGGGAGACCACGTACTGGTGGGGGGCGATGCCGAAGGCGCCGCTGAAGGCGCGTACGAGATGAGTGGGATGGGCGTGGAGCAGGCGCGCGGCCTCCTCCAGGGTGACGACCCCGAGCAGCCGCTCGTCAAGGAGGTCACGCAGGTTCCGGGCAACACTGTGGTCGGGCCGCGCGTCGGCGACGGCCGGCCCGGGACGCAGGTGCTCGCGCAGGTGCTCGCCGATGAGAGCCAGACGGCTTTCCGCCTCGAACTCGTCGCCCCGGCTACCGAGGGCCGCGTGCAGCTGTCCGATGCGTCTGCGCAGGACGGGATCGGTGAGGTCCGGACTGTCTACTGCTGGTCCGATGAAGCTTTCGTCCAGCTGCGTCATGTCGAGGTAGAGCACGCGCTTGCGAAAGCCGTGAGGTGTGGCGGGGGAGCCGTTGTGCGGGACCTGTGGCGGGAGCAGGCTCACGGTGTCGCTCGGCGTGCCGCGCTCGTGGCGGTCCAGGTCGTAGCGGACCACGCCGTCGTCGACGATCAGAAGTGTCCACGCGTCGTGGACGTGCATGGGGTAGGCGTGCTCGGTGAAGTGGGCGTGGAAGACCTCCACGACCCCCGCGACCGGCGGCCGCCAAGCGGAGACTTCTTGCCGGGACGTCACGCAAAGAACGTACAAGACGCAGCTCACGTGCGCTCGGGAGTCTTGAAGCATGAGAACCGAGCATGAGACCAAGGCCGGGGTCGAGACCGGTGCGGGCTACGAGAACGCGCCTGTCCGCTTCGACACCAAGATCGCTGTCCTGCTGCGCGAGGACCTTGAGCCGTGGCAGCGACTGAACGTAACCGCCTTCCTGGTCAGTGGGTTCGGCACGGCGTCGCCCGAGCTGATCGGTGAGCCGTACGAGGACGCCGACGACACCGCGTACCTGCCGATGTTTCGCCAGCCCGTGCTGGTCTTCGAGGGTACGAAGGAGATGCTGACCACCGCGCACGCCCGTGCGCTGTCTCGCTCACTGCCAAGAGCCGTGTTCACCTCGGACCTGTTCCACACGGGCAACGACAGGGACAACCGGGCGGCTGTACGGGCCGTGGGCAAGGATCAGCTCGATCTGGTAGGGATCGCCGTGCACGGGCCGCGCAACGCGGTGGACAAGGTCCTCAAGGGCGCGCGGATGCACCCCTGAGCGATCTCGCGATCTCGGACCTCGCCGATCCTGATTCTGTTCCCTGGCCCTCGACCCTCGACACTCGGCCTCCGGTACTCGGCCCTTACCGTCGGCCCTCGGGCGGCGGGGTGGCTATCGCATGGGGCTATGGCGACCACGAGACCGCCTCGTCGGTGACAGCCGCCCTGCTTCGGGCGGTGGGTAGCCCCAGTTCGGACGACAGCGACGGTGACGTCCCTCGCGCTTCGGCACAGGACGTGGTGGGGGGGGGGGGGGGCCGCCGCCAGCGGCCCCCCCCCCCCCCCCAAAACCAGAACCGGCGGGGGGGGGGGGGGGGCGCCGGGACCCCCCGAAACAAAAAGAAGC